>JAEZSC010000108.1 GCA_023422005.1 Bacillota bacterium
GCGGCAGCTGCAGCGTCAGCGCGCCCAGCAGCGCCGCGCCCATCAACAGCATGGAGTAATAAGCGGTGCGGGTGCCATGGCAGAACAGCATGAGCCAAAAGGCCGCCAGCAGCCCCAGCAGCGCCCATGGCCGCCGCCAGCGCGCCAGCACCGGCGCGCTTAAGCCCAGCAGCACGCTCAGCACGATGCTCTGGGCGTTGGGGCTGTAGCTCCAGCCGGTAAAGCCGATGACCACGTCGGGCTTGTTGGCCCCCATGCCATACTGATAAGTCGTCTGATAGGTGCCGGTGAGAAAGGATGCCGCGGCCAGAGCCGCCAGGATGGCCGCAGCGGCCAGCAGGCCCTGGGTGATCATCCGCGCGCCCCGGCGTGGGTCCTCCTGTACATGCCAGAACAGCCATATTGTGAACATCGGCGCGATCATCGTCCGAAGCATGTTGGATGTCTCGATAAAACCGCTGCCCGGCAGCAGCATCTCGGCCAAAAGATATTTGCTGAGCACATACGCCGCCCACGCCACAGAAAGCCCCCAGCGGGCAAGCCTGCGCTCCTGCAACAGCACCAGCAGGCCGAAGAGCCCCAGCGCCGCCGCACGGGCATAAGCCACCCAATTGGTGCGGCCCGTGATGATCAGCCAGTATGTCAGGCTGTCCAGCGCCGGCTGGGCGGCGATGACGCTCAGCAGCAGGCCGCTGGCCCAGGTTCCGGCTTTGTGGTTAGGGTTCAAGCTCGTCGTGTGCATATGCGCCTCAGATGTCCCCTTCCTGACCTGCGGGTCAACCCTTGCCCGCGCCGCGGCGCGCCTTCTCGCGGGTCTGTATGAAGTCGTCGATGATGCGGATGATGCCCTGGGTGTTGCTCTGGAACGCCTTGGGTTCAAACTCCCGGGCATGTTGAAGCGTCTCATCCAGCCTGGCCATGTCCCGCGCCACGAGGATGAAGCCGGTGCTCTCGAAATGGCGCACGATCTGCAGTTGGTGATCGTCGCAATGCTCGCCGAAACTGGCCTGGCGGGCGACAGCCACCACGCGCTTGCCGGCCTTGAGAGCGCCCACGATGGCGCCGGTGCCCCCGTGGGTCAGCACGATGTCGGCGCGGTTCACCCAATCGCGGAACACATCGGCGTTTAAAAACCGCTCATAGGCATAATGCCGGGGCTCATAGGCGGAACTGCCGGTCTGGGCGAACACTTCTTCGGTGATCACGCCGCGCTCGATGAGCTCATCCACGGCGCGCAGCACTCGGTCAAAGGGATACACCTGGGTGCCGGTGATGATAAAAATCAATAGATAGACCCCCCGTATACAGCGTTGGGGTACACCCGCAGCATGGATTCCCACTGCACGATGAAGAGGTCGGCGTAACGATAGAGGAACAAGCCCGTGCGCGTACCGTCGTTCAGCTTGGCGAAGGATTCAATGTAGATCAGCTTGATGCCCAAGAGCTTGCCCAGCAGCGCCACGGGGATGGCCAGCAGCGTGCCGGTGGTCACGATGTAGCGCGGGCGCTCCCGCAGCAGGAATCCCAGCGACAGAAAGGAATTTGCCACGAGTTTCGGATAAACCCATGGGTCCTTCTGGCCGCACTGGATCAGGTGATATTTGGCCTTTATGGCCGTGAACTTCGTACGCTCGGTGACCACGAAGGAATCGTAGCGGTCCATGAGCGGCTGGAGCATCTTGAGCTGCTCCAGATGGCCGCCGGAGGAGGCGATGAAGCACACCTTGGGCCGCGGGGGATTGCTGTTGCGATTGCTCATGCTGTCCTCATATCGTGCGCGGGTTCAGCCGTTGACCGGCTTTCTCCCGATGGATTCATATCGTATGGAGGTGCCCGCAAAGGCCTCCCGGGCAAAGCAGTTGCGCCCGTCCAGCACCAGCGGCGTCTTCATGAGCCGGGCGAACAGGCCCACATCCATGGCGACCACCTGCGGCCATTCGGTGAAGATGAAGCACAGATCGGCGCCCGACAGCGCCTGCTCGATGCTGTCGCAGGGCTGCACCGCCGGGTAGCTGCGTCGAAAGGCTTCCATGCCCAGCGGGTCCCACGCCTGAACCCGGGCGCCGTCTTCCAGCAGCACCGGCACGCAGGCCAGCGAAGGCGCCTCCCGCAGGTCGTCGGTGTGGGGCTTGAACGTGAGCCCCAGCACGGCGACAGTTAGGCCATGGAAGCTGTGGCCCACGATGCGCCGGGCCCGGTTGAGCAGGCGCACCTTCTGGTTCTCGTTGACCTCTATGGCGGCCTTGATGGTCTTAAGCTCATAATCCCGCTGGCCGGCCAGCCAGTGCAGGGCCTTGGTGTCCTTGGGGAAGCACGAGCCGCCGTAGCCGATACCGGCCTTCAAAAAGCGGTTGCCGATGCGCTCGTCATAGCCCATGCCGCGGGCCACGGCCTCGATGTCGGCGCCTACGAGCTCGCACACGTTGGCGATCTCGTTGATGTAGCTGATCTTCAGCGCCAAAAAGTCGTTGCTGGCGTATTTGATCATCTCAGCGCTGCTGCGGTCGGTGCACACCAGCGGCGCGTCAAAGCCGCTGTACAGCTCGCGCATGGTGTCCAGCGCCTGCTCATCGCTGGCGCCCACGACGATGCGGCTGGCGTGCAGCGTATCGCGCACGGCGGTGCCCTGGGACAGGAACTCCGGGTTGCTGACCACGGGCACGGCCCAGCCGGCGTGCCGGCGCAGCAGCGCCTCCACTGTGTCGCCGGTGCCGGGGGGCACCGTGGACTTCATCACGACCACGCTGCCGGGGCTTACGTGGGTGCCCACCTGTTCCACGACATCCAGTATGAACTTCATGTTGACCGATCCGTCGACCTTCTCCGGCGTGCCCACGGCGATGAAGATGATCTGAGCGTCGCGGTAGGCCTGGGCGTAATCGGTCGTGAAGCGCAGCTGCTCCCGGTTGCGCTCCAGCAGCTCGTCCAGCCCCGGTTCATACAGCGGCGACTGGCCGGCCTGCAGGCGGCGCACCCGTTCCTCGTCCACATCCACGCACGTAACAAAATGGCCCTTGTCCGCTAGACACGCGGCATGGACCAGGCCGACATATCCTATACCCGCTACAGCCAGTTTCAAAATGATTTCTCCAGTCAAGTATTGCGACGCTGCGCGCCGGCAATCAGTTCCAGTTCCTGTTTCAGTATATCCTGCGCGGCGCATTTGACGCGCACGGCGGCGGCGGCGTTCTCAGAAAGTATAGCATATCGTTCGTCGTTTTTCAGCAGATAGTCCACCGCGGCGGCCACGCCCCGGGGACCCCGGGTACGAAAGCCCGCGGTTTCGGGCAGAAATTCGGGAATCGCGCTGTTGTCGGAGCTCACGCACACCATGCCGCTGGCCATGGCCTCGCCCATGGACACGCCCTGGGTATCCATGCGCGTGGGGCACAGGAATACGCCGTATTCGCGGTACAGCGCGGCCATCTGCTCCTGGGTGAAGAACTGCCGGCGCACCTGCACGTTGGGGAAGCGCTTAAGCGGGCCTGTGACCCTCTCGAACAGCGGCCCGTCGCCGGCCACCAGGATGTCCAGTTGATCAAAATAAGGCTTCTGGCTCAGAATTTCGATGGCCTTCACCGTGATGTCGTTGGCATACTTGCGGTTGGAGAAGGACCGGATGGACAGCAATTTATAGCGCTGCTCCGCCCTCTTGGGTACGTAGGCGAAGGCGTCGGTGTCGATGGGGTTGTGGATCACGTGGGCGCGCAAGCCCTGGGGCAGGCCCACATCCTTTGCAACGATGCCCCTGAGCCACTGGGACACAAACACGACGTCCAACTGCTCCCGGTGGCGGCGCAGGAAATCCCGCAGGCGCCGCAGGTGGAACACCTGGGCAGCGAACTTGCGGGCGTAATACCCCAGGGATTTGTGCGAAGACTGCGCAGCCGCGCTCCCACCGGGCGCGTTCCCCGCCACCGGCTGCGCCGGCGCGCGCCCGCTGCCGCGGCGCAGAAGCCCGCCCAAATCGAAGAAGAACCACCGCCGCAGCCACGACATGGCCTCGTAGCCGTGCATCCACACGAGGATGGGAACCTTGACGCCGGCGCCGTCGATGGCCGACATGATGCAGTCGCCCAGAAAGTGCACCAGCAGGCAGCCATAGCCGCCCTGCAGCAGCCGTGCCCGCAAGTCCTCCGGGGAGCCCTGGGCCACGTCCACACCCTCAAAGCTATATTCACCGGCATCCAGGCCCTCGCGGCACACGAACACCCGCACCGCCTGCCCCCGCGCCGCATAGCCCAGCACCCGCTGGTGAACGAACATGTTGGCATACAGACGATCGGGGCTGGGGTAGCGGTCGGTCAGCACCAGCGCGGGCAATGGGCCGGCGGTTGTGGGGTTGTGCTGCGGCATGGGCATGGTTTGTCTCAATTCTCTTGTTTTGTCTTTTCTAACTATTTAAGTATTTTAGCACTCTGCTGCGGCTTCCCACAACCGAGGGATGTTAACGAGATGTAAACATTTTAGGGCTTCGCGTAAAAAGAGACTGCGCCGTCTTGATTCCAAAGACGACGCAGTTTTGCATATCCGGCAACTCTCGATTGAGCTTTTCAGGTCGGTAATTTATTATTTAGTCTCAGCAACTCATTGGCCCTATCAAGATACCTCTCAATTGCATGATATAATTTCTTATCAGAGAAATCATCAATCTTTATCTTTCTCATTCCAATATACATACATAAAATAAACAACCGCATCTGTGCCTTTTCCAACCCCAGCGAATCAGCTATCTCTTGACGCGTTCGCCCTTCTTGGCGCATTTGCTGTATCAGTGCTTCCACTGATTTGCTATCTGTCCATTTCCGCTTCATTAAAATACCTCCTGCTGTAGTCATCCTACAACAGGAGGCTCTTTTTGCTCAATGTCCGTTTTTCAGGGTGCAGTCCAATCACCATATGACCATTTAGGTATGTGCGCGTGTCTGGACATGGTCACCCTCATGCTTATGGACTATATTGCGTACCTAATTTACATACCCCAGTCCTTGAGCTTAAAAGCATTCGGGGTCTAAAGTTGATCCGCACTTTTTGCATTCAAGCAGAACTTTATAAACCTTATATCTACCAGCCATACCTACATCACCGGCCCAAGTGTCTAGTTTCTTTCCCTCTTCAGATTCCGTAGAAACAATACTGAATACCCACTTTCGGCGCATGATATCGCCGCACTTACCGCACTTATACTTCTTAAAAAGAACACGAACCGGGTGCTTGGTTTGGAAATAAATCCCGTCAATCATTTGCTTTTCCCTCGTACATGAGAAATATCACTAATGAACAAGGCTTTGGCCGACATAGCCGAGCGCCTGCCCTTCAATGTGGGTGCTGTAATCACAGTTGATGGTGTTTTAAAGGTTCCTACTCATGTTTTCCACAATCTCTATCATCAGAATGGATGCAAAATCTAATAATGATTAACGGTGAAATTATAGAGATATATAAGCATGCAAAAAGGACAATTGATAATTGCACAATTTTTGATATACCTATCATTTCAAATGTATATACAAATACCGCCATAATCGAACTAATTGCTGTTAACAATATACATAACACTCTGTTTATGGCATATCTGGAATCAATGATGTCCAGACTGCACCCGCACCTTTTGCATTGAGTTTCGGTAATCCAAGATGAGTTTCTGAAGGCATTGTTCATCAAGTCATAATAGATAGTATTCGGCTTATGTTTACATATCAATAAATTGCTTTCTTTCCGCATTGATGTTTCTCCTAATCTCGACTATTAAAAGTTATTATATATCCATCGAGAAATTTAACAGCATTTAAATGTCCGAACCATTTTACCACTCTTGCCTTTGCATGAACACCTTTCGTTGGCAAAGGGCGACAAAAAGGCATTGGGAAAGACATTGCTCTTCCCTCTTCATCAGCGCCATATGGACGACACATGATGGAGCGTCATCTCCCGAATTTCAGACCAGATATACAAGACCGTGCGGCATCACGTCATGTTTATTTGTGAAATATCACAAATCTGAAGTGTGATGTCAAAAACGGTAGGCTTCCATTGTCAGTCTGTGTACAATATAATTGTCCAATATAAGAGAATAATATTGGTTCATGATCAACATAACAAAGGCAGCGGGATGCATGAGGAATGAATGGTATGAAAAAATACGCTAAGGTCAAATCACTGTACAAAGCGATGCTCGTTCTGGAAGCATTTTCTATCGAGAAGCCTGAGATGAGCGTTACAGAACTCAGCAACCAATTGGGCCTCTATAAGAGCAACATCTATAATATCCTGGCCACTTTTGAAGAGATGGGCTACATCACACAAGACCCCCAAACCTGCAAGTACCGTCTTGGATATAAAATATTGAACCTGAGCTATATCTTCAATGCCCATATGAGCCTGCAGCGGATCATACTGCCCTATATGCAGAAAATCGCCGACGAAACCCACGAGAACGTATATCTGGCTGTTCCTGTGGAGCATGAAGTTGTCTATCTGGAGTCCTGCAGCCCATATGGCGTGGTACCCAAGCGCAGCCTGCAGGGTGAACGCGCACCCATGTACTGCACCGCCATCGGCAAGGCAATACTGGCTTTCAGCGGCGCCGCAATGCGCAAAAAGGTACAGGAGAACGGCTTCATTCGCTTTACGGAAAACACGCTGACAGACAAGGACGCCTTGGATCTGGAATTGAAGAGCATACAACAAAACGGTTACGCGATAGATAACATGGAGCATGAATTTGGCATCAAGTGTGTGGCGATGCCCATCCGCAAAAAGAACGGCGACGTATATGCCGCGCTGAGCATCTCTGGCCCCTCTCTTCGCATGGATGACGAGACCCTGGTGCGCTACATGAAGCTGTTGCAGCAGCAAATCGTTCAAATCGAAAGAGACTACAGCCTATAACACACCGGACATTGCACGTATGGACAACCGCCTTCTCAACTTTGAGGGCGGTTTTTTTCAACCCGTCATCGGGCAGCCGGCAGGACAACAACCCATATTGTTCTGCAATAAAGAACGTTGTTATAAATTATTGACACTCTTTCTGTACATGACTATACTGGCATTGTGATATCCACATCCTAAACTTCATAACGCAGACGCCGGAAAGAGGTGTTCGCTATGCAAGCACAGACCTGGAAACGCCATTGGACACAAATAAAGCGCAGCAAGTATCTGTATCTGTTGTTCGCGCTGCCTTTTTTGTACTACCTGCTGTTTTGCTACTGGCCGATGAATGGCGTGCTGATCGCCTTTCAGAATTTCCGCGTACGCAAAGGCATCTTGGGCAGCGACTGGGTGGGGTTTGCCAATTTCGCAAACTTCATCACGGACCCATATTTCTGGAAGCTCGTTCGCAACACGATACTGCTCAATGTTTATAACATTCTCTTCGGCTTCCCGGCACCCATCGTGCTGGCGCTGCTGATGAACGAGCTCAGAAATGCAGGCTTTAAGAAGTTTGTACAGACCGTAAGCTATCTGCCCCACTTCATATCCACCGTTGTCGTCGTGAGCATGATCGTCAACTTCCTTTCCAGCGACGGCATGATCAACATGCTGCTCAAGGCCTTTGGCCAAACCTCGGTACAGTTTTTGATGCAGCCGGAGTGGTTCCGGCCTATATACGTCGCCTCAGGCATCTGGCAGAACGTGGGCTGGAACAGCATTATTTACTTGGCGGCGTTGTCAAACGTGGATATGCAGCTTTATGAAGCGGCCACCATCGATGGCGCCGGCCGGTTCCGGCAAATGCTCAATGTAACGCTGCCAGGCATCATGCCTACGATCACGATTATGTTTATATTTGCGGTGGGCGGCATCATGAGCGTAGGCTTCGAGAAAATCCTTCTGCTGTACAATGGTTCCACCTATGAGACAGCAGACGTCATAGCAACCTATGTTTACCGTCGGGGCCTGCTCAAGAGCGACTTCAGTTACGGCACAGCCGTTGGACTGTTCCAGTCAGTCATCGGATTCCTGTTCCTGTTCGTAACCAATCAACTCTCCAAGCGTTTTGGCGAAACCAGTCTGTGGTAGGCGGGAGGAAAGACGATGAAGATCAAAGAATCCCTTGGCTCCCGAGTGTTCAATGTGTGCAACATCTGCTTCATGTTGGTGCTGGTGTTCATCACGCTCTATCCTTTTTATAACATCGCCATCACGTCTATCAGCTCAGGCAAGGCGGTCATGCAGGGGGCAGTCAAATTCTGGCCGGTGGGACTCAATTTTCAGTCCTACAAGATGATTTTTGACGATCCCAATATACTGGTGTCCTATAAAAACACGATTCTTTATACAGTCGTGGGTACCACCGTTAACCTGGCGATGACGATGATGTGCGCCTATCCGCTTTCCCGCAGGCACTTCTATGGGCGCAATTTCTTCACCGTCTATATCGTCATCACAATGTTCTTCAGCGGTGGCATGATTCCCACCTATCTCGTGGTGCAAAACTTGGGCATGATTGACACGATCTGGGCGCTGGTGCTGCCGGTGGCCATCAGTTCTTACAACATGATCATCATGCGTACATTCTTTACCAACATCCCGGAATCCCTGTTCGAATCGGCCCACATCGACGGCGCTAACGACCTGCAAATCTTCGTGCGCCTTGCCATTCCGCTTTCGCTGCCCATCATCGCGACGATGGTGCTCTTCTACGCGGTGGGTCACTGGAACAGCTTCTTCAGTGCTCTGCTGTACATCAACACGAAGAGCAAGCTACCCGTGCAGATCATCCTGCGCAACCTGGTCATTTCCGGCGAGATGGCCAACCAGAACGAATCCCTTGGCGCCTCCAGCGACTTTGTCGCCATAGATCTGACGTTCAAGTATTCCGTTATCATGCTCACGACGCTTCCCATATTGGTGGTATACCCATTTGTACAGAAATACTTTGTCAAAGGCGTCATGATCGGCTCCATCAAAGGTTAGCTATCCGGGGCCGTTGTGTACAGGCGGTCACGCGGAGAGAAATAAAGGAGGAGTGGATCCAATGAAGAGAAACATTGTTTCCGTACTGTGTCTGATACTGATTTTCTCGGCTGCATTGGTCGGCTGCCAGCAAACAGCCGGCAACAGCGCCCCTCCCTCTGTCACTGCGTCACAGTCGGCCGAGGCGTCCCAAGCACCGGCGGAGACCCAAAACCCCAGCGAACCGACGGCAAAGGAAGACCCCCTAAATCTGTCTGTCATGGCCGGCGAGCATGCGAACCAGCCCTTCAAGACGGATTCGCCGGTGTTCCAGTGGATTCTGGAAAAGGCAAACGTCAACATCAAGCTGGAGTCCTTCCCCGGCGCGGATTGGACGACCAAAGCCCAGACGCTGATGGCCACCGACACGATGCCCGACATGATGCTCAAGATTCCCGACTATGAGATGTATGCCAGGGAAGGAGCATTCCTGTGCGTGTCTGATTATTTGGACGCAATGCCCAACTTCAAAGCCATCTATGAAAAGACACCCGAGTTCAAGAGCCTGCTCGTGGACGGCAAGCTCTACGGTGTACCCAACATGGCCCGCTACATGAACCGCATGGGCCTGGTTCCGATGATTCGCGGCGATTTGATCGAAAAATATGGCCTGAAGCTGCCCACGACCTTCGATGAGCTCACTGGCGTTCTCAAGGTGTTCAAAGAAAAGAGCCCCGACGTCTATCCGTGGGTGTGCCGCGGCAATAACGTCATCAGCAACATTGCATTCCCCATGGGCGCGGGCATGGGCATGTACTACGACGGCGACGTAGAGGGCGGCAAGTGGCTTTATGGCCAAGCCACCGATGAATTCAAGACTGTCATTTCCTACGTAGCCGGTCTCTATAAGGACGGCCTGCTGGACATCGACTACGCCACGACAACCGCACAGCAGTGGCAGGAGAAGATGAGCACCGGAAAGGGTGTGTTCTACTTTGACAACCCCTCCTTCGCCATCAACTTTGACGCAGCTCTCAAGAAGATCGACCCCAGCTTCAAAATGACACCGATGCCCACGCTGGCCAACAGCAAGGGCCAATCCCGCAACTACTACTACGCCATGCACTGGCTGGAGAAGATGGTCGTAAACGTCAAGGTCGCCGAGCCGGAACGCACGATGAAGTTTGTGGACTGGCTGTACAGCGAAGAAGGCACCGACCTAACCAACTTCGGCATCGTGGGCCAGACCTACACGAAGTCAGGCGATGACTACACGCTCAACGCGGACATCGTGGCTGAGCACAAGCAGAACGACAGCGACCCATGGCGCGGTTTCCAGGGCAAGTATGGCATAGGCCTTCTGGGTTTCGCCTTCCGCGTGGACGAGCGCAGCCAATGGCCGTTCATGGATCCCACAATCAAGGGCTGGTATGACCTGTGGATCAACGATAAGAACATGCGCGATCCCGCCGTGGCTCCGTCGCTGACCGAAGAGGAGCGCAGCCAAGTGGCAGACATCCTGACCAAGTGCAATACGATCTACGAAGCTGAAATTCACAACTTCGTCACCGGGAAAAAGGACATCAGCGCGTGGGACGATGTCGTCAAGCAGTTCAAGGACAACGGCTCTGACAAATTGGTAGAAATCTACAACACGGCCGCCAAACGCTAATCCCACCATTGAATCCGCATTGAAACCGCATCCATGCCGGAACGGGCAGCGCCTTGGGTGGCGCACCCGTTCCGGTGAGGAGCGTGCAAGCAAAGAAAGGCAGCCTCGTCTTGACGTCGGCGGGGGTGATAAGAACTGATGAGATTTTCAGGAATATGGCCGACTATGGTCACGCCCTTCACGGCGGAAAACGAGATTGACTACAACGCAGTGGAGGCCCTGGTGCAATGGTATCTCGATCAGGGTGTGGACGGAATCTTCGCAGTGTGCCAGTCCAGCGAGATGTTCGCGTTGAGCCTGCAAGAACGCGTTGAGCTGTCCAGCTTTGTCATTGATCGGGTGCATGGCCGTGTGCCGGTAGTGGTTTCCGGCCATACGGGAAACTCCATGGAAGAACAGGTGCAGGAACTGACGGCCATGGCTCAGGCCAACCCCGACGCTCTGGTACTGCTGACCAACCGCCTGGCTGCGCAAGACGAAGATGATGACTGCTGGCTGGGGCGTGTGCGCGCGCTCGCACAGCAGCTGCCGCCAAGCATTCCTCTAGGACTCTATGAGTGCCCGTATCCGGCCAATCGTCTGTTGAGCGCCCAGACCGTGAAGGAACTTGCCAAAGATGGACGTTTTATATTTTACAAGGAAACCTCCTGTAACCTGATGCAGCTCACGGAGAAAATACAAGCGGCCCTCGGCTCGCCGCTGGCGATCTTCAACGCAAACTCGGCACTCTATCTCCCCTCGCTGCGGCAAGGCGCCGCAGGGTTTTGCGGCGTCATGGGCAACATGCATCCAGCGTTGTACAAGTGCCTGGACGCTTTGCACCGGGCGTCATCACCAGACACCGCAGACAGCCTGCAGGCGCTGTCCGACTTCTTGGCGGTCACTTCGTGCATCGAAAGCAGGACATACCCTGTGAGCGCCAAGTACTATTTGCAGTTGGAAGGGCTTCCCGTTGGTCTGCATACCCGTACCCGCGATCAGCAGAGCTTCGGAGACGCTCAGCGCGTGGAAGTGGAAGGCTTGCGGCGCATGTCTTTGGAAATGGAGCGCAAATATCGCCAGCTGGCCGGTTTGAGCCCCCGCGCCGGCATTTGAGGAAAGCGATGAACCTTATAAACGAAATCAAAGGCCTGTTGGAACGCATTGACGAAAACCGCAGACGGGGACCTGACCGCACGGCCGACATCGCAAACATCATCGCCGGCGAAAGGGTGTCGTCCCTTCCGGTATCGGTGATGCCGCTGCGAACCCGGGCCATTCCCGGTACTGTGTTCACAATGGCAGAGCAGTTCGATGACCCGCTTAAATCCTTATACAGCCAGCTGGAGGACATGCTAAGCAGCGTGCTGCTGCACACGGGCGCTCCGCTGTGCGTGCGGCCGAACTATGGCACAATCCTACTGCCCGCGATGCTGGGTATGCCCTATCGAGTGCTGGATGATAATTATCCATGGCTTACAGGTCATCTGGATAAAAAGCAGTTTGCCCGCGCCTCACAAACGGACTTCCTGACTTCCGATATGATGTGCAAAACGCTGGAGTGCATCGACACCTTTCGCAGCGTGCTTCCGGACTGGGTGCATGTTTATCTTCCCGACACACAGGGTCCCTTTGACATCGCCCATTTGATCCATGGCAACGATATCTTCTATGCGCTGATGGATGAACCGGATTTTGTACATGAGCTCATGGCATTTTCTACGACCCTCTATATCCAGGCGACGCAGCGGCTAAAGCAGGCGCTGGCCGAGCCTATGGACAGCTGCTATCATGGCCACGCGATGGCTCAGGGAATATGGATGCGAAACGGCGGCGCCCGTGTGTCCGAAGACACACCGACGCTATTGTCTCCCGCCCACATTGACGAGTTCGTGCTGCCCTATGATCAGCAGGCGCTGGCAGCCTTTGGCGGCGGATTCATCCACTTCTGCGGTAAAAACGAGTATCTGCTGGACGCGTTTCTTCAGATGGAGCAGGTGCGTGTCATCAACCTGGGGAACCCGGAGATGTATGATGCGGACCGGGTGATGGCCCTGGCGCTGGGAACATCGACGACATATTTTGGCCCATGGCCTCGGTTGGCGGATGAAACACCGCATCAGTATTGCGCGCGCATGCGTATGCTGTCCGATGGCGCCAGCAGGGGCCTGCTGCTGCTTTTACACAAGAACATGTTCCAGGATATGGACCTGAGGGAACTTCTGAACATGCTGGAGGCATAGATGCAAAGCGGAGGTATTATGTGTACGGATTACATCCAGGAGCGCTTTACCAATGGCATTGGAATGACCTTTGTGCCCATCCGGCCGGGCAGCTTCCAAATGGGTGATGTTGACGGCGACCCAGACGAACGCCCGGTACACACCGTACAGCTGACCAAGCCCTTCGCCATGGCGCTCACCCCGGTCACCAACGAACAGTATGAGCGCTTCGATCCCCAACACCGCGCCCTTCGGGGGATCCACGGTCTTTCCACCGAAGACGATGATGCTGTGCTGCACGTAAGCTATGAGGATGCCCAGGCCTTCTGCCGTTGGTTAAGCTTCCGGGAAGGGCGCACCTACCGCCTGCCAACCGAAGCCGAATGGGAGTATGCCTGCCGAGCAGGAACAAGCAGCGCATACTATACTGGCGAAACACTGCCGCAGGATATGCAGCGCAACCAGGAAAACCTGTGGTTTCCCCAACCTGTATCCCTAAAGACGGGCACAGGAATCCCCAACGCTTTTGGCTTGTATGACTTTCACGGCCCTGTGGAGCAATGGTGCCATGATTGGTACGGCTCCTATGCGGAGCAAGACCAGAGCGACCCTGTGGGCCCTGCCTGCGGCCAGTCCCGGGTAACCCGCGGCGGCAGCCACAACAGCGCCCTGCGCTATCTGCGCAGTGCGAGCCGCATGGCTGCCCTGCCCCAGGACCGCAGCTGGATGATCGGGTTTCGTGTTGTAGCCGGCGAATTGCCCGGTGTGTCAACCATAGCAGAAACCGCTGTACCCCTGCACGCACAGCAGGTCAACCCCAGGCATATCGCATGGCAGTATGCCGGCGAGCCGATGTTTATCGGCCCAACCCCCTATATCCATGCCCCCCTGGACGGCACCCCCTTCTACCAGCACAACCATTGCCCCAGCATCGCATGGTGCCACAATGGAGACCTGCTGGCCATCTGGTTCTCTTGCCAGACGGAAGCGGGCCGGGATATGGTAATTTTAGCCAGCCGCCTGCGGGCGGGTTGCGAGCAATGGGAACCTGCGTCGGAGTTTTTCTCCGTGGCCGATCGCAATACAACCGGTTCGTCGCTGTTCCACGACGCTGACGGCAAGCTCGTGCACATCAACGGTGTGGAAGCTGGCTATGGATGGGCCAACCTGGCCCTGATGCTGCGCACCAGCGGCGACGACGGCGCCACATGGAGCACACCCACGCTCATCAGCCCCCACCATGAGCTGCACAACCAGCCAATCAGCGGCGGATTCGTCGGCGCAAACCGACGGCTCTATCAGGCGTGCGACGCGGTCTGGGGCGGCGAAGGCGGCACGGCTGTACACATCAGCGACGACGATGGCCGCACATGGGTGGATTATGGCCGCAGAATGCCCGATCCGGTGTTTGAGGAAGGCCGCACCGGCGCGTGGGTTGCCGGAATACATGCCGGCGTCGTAGAGCTGGACGACGGCCGCCTGCTGGCCCTGGGACGGGGCAACAACATCAGCGGGCGCATGCCCATGAGCATCAGCGCCGACGGCGGGCGCACCTGGACATATCACGCCAGCCCCTTCCCGCCAATCTCCGGCGGCCAGCGACTGGTGCTGCTGCGCCTGCAGGAAGGACCGGTTCTGTTCATCAGCTTTACCGACCGCTCCGAGTCTTACCGCAAATGGAGCGAAGACAGCAAAAATGCTCCACCGGTTGGCATGGATTTCATCAGCCCGGACGGCACGCCCTTCCATGGCGAAGGCATGTTCGCAGCGCTTTCCTGGGACGGCGGCGCCACCTGGCCGGTCCGACGGCTCCTAAGCCCGGACGAAGGCACCCGGCAAGTGGACGGAGGCGGTTGGACGGGTGTTTTCACGATGGACCGCAGCCACAGCGAGCCCATGGGCTACCTGGCTGCCACGCAGTCGCCCGACGGCATCGTCCATCTGGTCAGCAGCAAGCAATATTACCGCTTTAATCTGAACTGGATTTTGCAGGTTCAAAAATAAGGCAAGGCGTGCGGGAGGAAAATCGATATGGCAAGCGCAATCAACAATGGCAACTATCTGGGAGGCACATGGCCCAAAGCGCCGGTGGAGAGCGTCTACCTCTACCGCCCGCAGGGCGAACATCCTTGGAGCTACAGCCACCACCCCAGCATTGTAAAGTGGGGCGGTCGTTTGGGGGCCATGTGGTCCAACGGCCGTTTCAACGAGGACGACCTGGGTCAGCGGGTATTGATGAGCTGGTCGGACGATTTTGCCACCTGGTCACAACCCGAGGTCCTCATGGATGCCCCCATGGGCATGCACACGCAAGTGGTGCTGACAGCGTCCGGTTTTCACGCCCACGGCGACACGCTAAACGCCTATGCCGGGCAATACGAATATGAGCCTGCCAATGTGGAAAATGGTTCATTTAAGAAGATCGGCTGCCATCATATCAACATTGGTCTGTGGGCTCTGACAACCAAAGATGGCAAGACATGGAGCCCTCCTGTGGACATGGCCATCCCTGTTGTGCCCAATCACGGGCCGCAGGCCACGCGCAGCGGCCGCCTGATCATCAGCGGCAACATCTCCTTTCCCTATACGGACGACCCAACGGGTCTTTCCGGCTGGAAGATGACAGGCATCTACCCCGAAAGCGTCTCGGCCACCATCTTTGATGACTCCGAATCCCACATACCCTACGGCGTATGTGAGGGCTCCTTCTACCAGAGCGATGACGGAGTGCTGCACATGCTGCTGCGCACCGGCGAAGGTGTGATGAAGCTGACCGAAAGCAGAGATGACGGCACATCCTGGTCTGCCCCGGAAACCATTGCCTTCCATAACAACAACACCAAGTTTCATTGCGGCCGTCTGCCCGACGGGCGATTCTATATCGTAGGCTCGCCCGATCCCGACGGCCGGCGCTGCCCTCTGGTGCTGTCGCTGTCCCAAGACGGCGTAAACTTCAATGAGCACTTCATTCTGGCGGACCAGCCTTTCTCGAAACGTTATGCCGGCTTGTACAAGGGCGGCGTCTATGGCTACCCGCATACATGCATCGCCGACGGATATCTGTATACGATCTGCTCCATCTGCAAAGAAGACATCATCGCCCTGCGCGTGCGGCTGGACAGCCTGTAGGGCAAAAAAACGAATGAAAGACAACAGGCTGCGCAACCACATCCCATTGGGTGGGCCCGCCACGCGAGAGCCGGTCCGCGGCGATGAACCGGCACTGCGCGTATCGCTGGGCTTCATGCCTTCGTGGTATTACCGGCGTCTGGGTATCGATTTTTCGCAGCAATGGCACAGCGATCCTATCTACCGTTACGAAGCGCTGCTGCGCATGAAGACCCATCTGCACAGCAGCTTTCCCGAAGTGCCCGATTTTGCACCGCAGTATAATGACCGTGGTATCGAGCCAACCTGCGCCACGCTATCGGGAGTGTTCGGTATTAAGCTGATCCCGATGCTGTACGGCCTGGGTACGCAATATTTCCGCGACGGCTGGCCGGACAATACCCCTGGTGCGTGCCTGCCCAAGGAAGCGCTCTGGTCGCTGGAGCCCTTCGATATTGCCTCGCTGCCAGCCATCGCGGAACTCGAACGCCAGATGGACATCCTCGAAGAGACGTATGGCGCCATCCACGGATATCTGAATTACCAGGGAATCCTGAACAACGCACTGAAACTTCGGGGCAACGAGATTTTCCTGGACATGGTGGATGATCCCGATTTCGCGCATCACCTGTTCGTCCACATTGCCGACACCATGCAGCGCGCTGCCGAGCATGTGCAGGCACGCCAGCGGAAATCCGGCTTTGAAGTGAATCTGCTGTCCGTAAGCAACTGTGTGATGAACATGATATCTCCGCAGATGTACGAGAACTTTGTTATGCCCCTGGACAACATGCTGAGCCGCAAATTTGCGCGGTTTGGTGTGCACACCTGCAACTGGACGATCGACCCTTATATCGGCTGCCTAAGCAACATAGAAAAGATGGGCTACATCGACATGGGTATGGGTTCGGACATGGCAAAGGTTCGCCGGGCGTTTCCCGATGCCCGCCGGGCGGTGCTCTATTCGCCGGTGGACCTGGTGCAGAAGGACCTCGGCATGATTGACAATGACCTTGCCCTCATACAAGAGGCGCTGGCTCCCTGCGACATCGTCATGGCGGACATCACTGCGGATACACCGGACGAACGCGTTCGGGCCTTCCTCGCGTTGGCGGATCGCCGATCGAAGGGCATGAAGTGAAAGAGCCGACCGGTGCAAAGAAAAGGCGAGAATATGCTGTGGCTTTCGCTCCGTGTTTCGCTGGTATCAGAGACGAGTAAACAGGCACAATCCCTTTGCCGCCGGGCAAAGGGATTGTGCCGTTGTCTTATAAGAGACCTTATCTAAGAGACAATTCGGCAGTATTTTGCATTCACATAGCCGGTACTACCGGATAGCACCACCTTGTACCAGTTGTCCGGCGACGCCTTGACGACCTCTGTCACGACCAGCGTGGTTCCGGATTTCACCGTGCCAAGGAGTTTATGGGTGGTCCCGGCGCCGCTGCGCACATTGAGCGCCCCCGAGCTGATGATCATGCACACCTTATTCTTAGAGCTGCCGTTGACCTTCACATATTTCGCCAGCACATAGCCGCTCTTTCCGGAATACTCCACCTTCAGCCAGTCGGAATCCTTGCTGACGCCGGTGATCGTAAACTTTTTGTCTTTTTGGATTTTCGTAAGAACCTTCGCCGAGGACGACGCGGAAGAACGCAGCGATAGGTATTCGCTCACCTGTGCCGTCCCGGTTATCTTCTTCACAGACAGAGCCTTGCCAGAAGATTCATCGCCGGCGGAAGACGCGTCTGCCGAGGGTGAGGCCGAAGGCTTCGCAGTCTTGGTCGGCGCGGGCGAATCCTCATCCTCGGGCTGGTCGCTTTCGTCCGAAGGATCATCCCCCGCATCCGCGGATTGGTCCGGTTCCGTCGATGCATCATCGGAGGGTTCCGCGCCCTGTGTGGGGGAGGAATCGGTGGGCTCCGTATCCGCGGGCGCATCGGTGAGTTGGCTCACAGCCGGGTCAGGAGATGCAGTTTCCGAGACGGAAGCGGTATCCGGGGGCAGCGTGGCAGCATCATCGTAAGCGCCAGTGCTGTTGCCGCACCCGCTCATAAAAAGCACCAATGCGCCAATCGTGAGGAAGATCGTTATTTTTCTCATCCTTGCTCCTTCCTTGGTATGCGAATTGAATGGATTGTGAAAGACCGCCGTCTTGCTTCGTGCAGCTATTCTGCCACGAAGCAAACCCTATAAAAGGGAAAGTGTTCAGTTATTTACAACTACTTTACTAAAAAACAGCATTTGAACCTATGAATATATGAGCATGCCGAAAGGTGCCTGTCATCATGCAGCCCATATTTTGCCGGAGGCGTTAAATATCAAAACATGACAATGAAAGTCATCCATCGCCTCGCCAAAAAGTGTATCCTTATGGAGTTTGTTTTATGAAAGGTGGGTACCCCATGTCCTTCAAGGCGGAACTGGATCGGGATTTGGTACAAATGCAATACGGTTTGCTCAAAGGTACGATTGTGGATGTCTGCACGATTTGCAAAAATTCAGGCGGGAGCCTTGGGCCCTGGTGCGTGATTGACCACCCATCTCTGCCCCATGTGTGCTATGTCAATGCGGTGGACTTGAAAATGGTGGATGATGGACTGCTTCCTCGGGTATTTGGTTGATTCTCGAGATTCCCGCCGCGCTCGGCTCGATGCTGCCGCAGGAATGGACCTACACATACAGTCTATGCACCCTATCTCATCGTAACCTATAATGGTCTGGGTACATCTCATACTCAGAATGTTGTATCTGATGCATCACATGTGCAATCTTTTCTGAACGTGCCGGGCTGACGGCAGATGGCCGCGCAAAGGACGACTGACTGACAAGGAGGCTGCACCATGAAGCTGTATTACACAAAGCCGGCTGACCGTTGGGAGGAGACGCTGCCCATCGGCAACGGCAGCCTGGGGGCCATGGTCTTTGGCGCAGCGGAGCGGGAGCATCTGGGGCTCAACGAGGAAAGCCTCTGGTCCGGGTATTACAAGGACAAGAACAACCCCGAGGCCGCCCAACACCTGGATGAGGTGCGCCGGCTGATCGAGAGCGGCCGCCATGGCCAGGCCGAACAATTGATCCAGGAACATATGCTGGGGGAGTTCAACGAATCCTATCTGCCGCTGGGCGATCTGTATTTCGCGTTTGATCATGGCAGCCCTGTCACGGCCTACCGCCGGGAGCTGGACATCGAAAACGCCGTCGCGGCGATCTGTTATCAGGCCGGCGGCTGCCAATACCGCCGGGAGTACTTTGCCAGCTACCCGGCAAAGGCGGTTTTGATCCGCTTTACCTGTGACAAACCAACGCTGAACTTCGCGGTCACCTTCGAATCCCAGTTGGTCTGCGCCACCGACTGTTCACACCAGGCGATCTCGATCAGCGGCAAATGCCCGGAGCATGTGGACCCCAGCTATATCGCGGATTCCGTGCAGCCTGTTGTGCAAGGCAGCCGGGGAATGGCCTTCACCGCCGAACTGCGCGTGCTGCGCTGCGACGGCGAGCAAAGCAGCCGCGACGGCGCGCTGGTCGTGCGCAACGCCACGGAAGCGGTGATGGCGTTCAGCGCCGTGCGGGCTCCTGCCTTTGACCCTGCCATGAGCTATGAACAAATCAGGGACATTCACATACAGGATTACCGTTCTCTCTATGGCAAGGTGGAGTTGTACCTGGGGGAACAGGTTGACCGGCCCACAGACGAAAGGCTGCAGGCGCTGCGGGAGGGGGCGCGGGACAACGGTCTGTACGCGCTGTACTTTCAATATGGCCGGTATCTGCTGATCAGCTCCTCCCGGGAGGGCAGCCTGCCGGCCAACCTGCAGGGCATCTGGAGCTGGGAGCTGCGCGCGCCGTGGAGCTGCAACTGGACGACCAACATCAACACCCAGATGAACTACTGGCCCGCGCAAAGCTGCAACCTGCCGGAGTGCCTGCCGCCCTATTTCGAGTTTCTCAAAAGGCTGTGCCAGGAAGGGAAAAAGACGGCCAGAATCCACTATAACTGCCGGGGCTTCACGCACCACCACAACGCCGATTACTGGTGCAACACCAACCCGGTGGGCCGGCTGCCCGGCGCAGCCCGGGGTCGGGACGGCAGCGCCACGTGGGCCATGTGGCCCATGGGCGGCGCATGGCTCGTAAGCGAGCTGTTCCGGCACTACGAGTACAACATGGATAAGGCGTTCCTGTGTGACACGGCTTACCCCATTCTGCGGGAAGCCGCGCTCTTCCTGGTGGATTGGCTATACGAGCATGACGGCGTCTATGTCACATGCCCTTCCACGTCTCCGGAAAACCGGTTCTACACAAAGGATGGCGAAACCGCCCCGGCAGCCATGTCCTCTGCCATGGACCTGGCGCTGGTGCGCGAGGTGTTCGGCAGCTTCCGGCAGGCCTGCCAGGTCCTGGAGATCGACGACCCCATATTGCCGGACATCGCCCGGCGGCTGGAGCGCCTGGCTCCCTTCCAGGTGGGCAGCCGGGGGCAGCTGCTGGAGTGGAACGAGGAGTTCGACGAACCCGAACCGGGCCACCGGCATCTTTCCCATCTGTACGGGCTTTTCCCCTCGGAGCTCTTTGAGGGTGATGAACGGCTGCTGGAGGCCTGCCGCGCTTCCCTTCTGTGGCGGCTGGCCAACGGCGGCGGCCACACCGGCTGGAGCTGCGCGTGGATCATCAATCTGTTCGCCACATTGGGCGATGGTGAGAAGGCCTATGAATACCTGAGAACGCTGCTGACCCGTTCCTCCTACGACAACCTGTGGGACGCCCACCCGCCCTTCCAGATCGACGGGAATTTTGGCGGCACGGCCGGCATCGCCAACATGCTGGTGCAGGACCGGGGCGGCCGGGTGAAGCTGCTGCCCGCGCTGCCCAAGGAATTTGACTGCGGATATGTCCGGGGTCTGCGGATCAAGGGCGGCAAAACGGTGGACATCCGGTGGAAGGACGGCCAGTTGGTAGAGCACAGGGTTCACTAAGGAATCCTGTCCGGTGCCCCTAGCCCAACGTTACAACAAAATCGAACGTCCACACCGCCGATTTGCCGATGTTGCGCCCGCCGTTCTCCTTGACGGAGACCTGAACGGAATAGGGATTATCCCCGGGCTGGAGATTCTTTACGGAGAGGGGCAGCGTGGCTTTGCCGACATCGGGCCGCTTATCATCCTCGGTGGCGGTGCACACGATCTTCATCATGGAGGCGCTCTTGACCATGAGCTCGAAGCCCTCCGTCGGCAAGGGCTTCCCATTCACCGTCACATCGTATGACCACTCGCCGCCAATGCTGGCGCCGCCGGTCTGCTCGGCACTTACCAGCATCATCGTCACCAGCGCCATTCCCGGCGCCGCTGTGCGTTTCGGGGTGGGCGTAGGCGTGGGCAGCGGCGTGGGTGATGGCGTGGGCGTGGGCTGCGGGGTTGGAGACAGGGTCGGCAGCGGGGTCGCGGTGGCCGTCTTCGTTGGCTCGGGCGCGGGCGTGGCGGCGGAGAGAGCCTGAACGGCGGCGCTCCCGGCGGGCGTGGCGGCGGCGCTCACCGCTGCGGGCCGGCAGCCTTGCAAGGCCAGCACAACAACGAAGAAGACGCAACAGGCCGCCGCCAGGGCGATCTTTGCCCTTTTGCCCCACTGGCCGTACAGCCACAGAAGAAGAACGCCCACCGGGAACAGGAACAGAAGCATCAGCAGAATGAACCAGGGTTTCCTGTAGAACGCAACCGTAGATGCCCTCCGCATGACTTGCCCACCTTCATGACGTTTTTTACTATAATACGTCATTTTTATGAAGATGAATAGATGTGGACTTTTGCCCATACAGCGCGGCGGCAAAGCGCTGCCGGGCGATCACATCCGCGTCTCTATAAAGATATCCCGACGCTCACGGATGCACTGGGCGATCTCCACCGCCTGAGCGGCGCTACCCAGCGAGTCGCCGGGCATCTGGCCCGCGCGCACCGCGTCGTAGAACGACCGGGTTTCGTCGTAGAATCCGTCGGTCTCGAACATCTTCGGGCCGTCGCAGATGTGCTCGCCGCTTGCGTCCAGCACGGCCTGGCCGCGCACCAGGTGCGTAAGGAGGCCCGGCGCGTCGGGGCCCTGCCACAGCGGCAGCTGCAGAAACAGAGAGTGGTCCTGCGCGTGCACCTGCACCCGCTCGGCCAGTACGCCAGCCACCGGGCACAGGTTGATGCGGGCCACAACGCCGCCGTGCATGGTGCAGTCCAGATAGACGTTGGCCACCGTGGGCCCTATATGGGGCAGAGGCTGATAATGGAAGCGCACTTCCCGATAGCCAAGGCCCAGCAGATGGCCCACGGCATCGATGGCGTGGATGGCCGTCGTGGAGAAGTCCTCATCCCGCCGATCCACCCGCAGCATGTCATAGAGCAGGCATTGCACGCTGCCCTGGGGCAACGCGGCGATGCGCTGGCGCAACGCCCGGGCCAGTGGCGCGTGGCGGCGGTTGAAGGCCACGCTGGCCGGCGCGCCGCCGTGGCGCTGGGCTTCCAGCAGCGTGTGCAGCTCCTCCAGCGTGCGGCCCGGCGGCTTCTCCAGCAGCAGCGGGATGCCGGCCCGCAGCACAATGGCGCCCAGCCGCGCGGTGTGGGCCTCGGGTACGGCCATGCCCACGGCGTCGGGGCGCTCAGCCCGCAGCATCTCTCCAATGTCGCTGTATGTCCTGGCAAAGCCGAAGTCCCGGGCGAATTGGGCCGCTCTCCCCTGGTCGATGTCGCAGCATGCGGCCAGCGCCACGCCCTCATGCTCGCGGGCGTAGCGTACGAGCGACGGGCCGTGCACCTTGGCGGCATGGTTGCCGCAGCCGATGAAACAAATGGAAAATGCCATTGCCGGTTCTCCTCTCCTATTGTGTGTCGGCCGTGTCCTGTGCGCACGGGGCACACAAACCTGGTTACGGCAGCCGGGACAAGTATATATTTCTTTGCGTTGTGTAATATCCTCTTCTTCCTCTATAATGATAAGTAGGTTGTACTGCATTTTAGCAGAAGACCAGGGTATTACAGCATCCGAAACAGGAAGTGCTTAAGATGGATGGTTTCATGTTTGTTCTGTCCCTTGTACCTATCGTGATATCCATCGCATTGCTTTTATACTTTGTTACACATCATACTGCAAACTTGGTAACGATCACGATTGTGGTCATTATGACATTGGTGGGCACAGCATTTGCTATCTTTATGAAGTTTTACTTGAGTTGGGCCAGCGATGTGAACCTCTCGGATATCATTGCATCCTCAATCGGTATTTTGGCTATTCCCTTTGTT
This sequence comes from Bacillota bacterium, assembly GCA_023422005.1. Taxonomy (GTDB): domain Bacteria; phylum Bacillota; class Clostridia; order Christensenellales; family UMGS416; genus JAEYRA01. The sequence continues at coordinate 23,166 of JAEZSC010000108.1, forward strand.
CTCAGCATATCAACCTCTGCAAAGGGTATCCGGTTTTCGATCAGAAACATACTTCCCGCCATTAAGCGTTTCAATTTTCCTACAAAAGCATTGTTGTTATATGTCGGGGCTATGAATCTTATTGTGTTTATAACATACGTTGTATGCTGCAAATAACGGTATGTAGACGAAATCTTTTGAGGCCAGTCTCGACCTTGACAGGATGCGCCGGCAATGACACCCTGGGCTTTCCGGTAGCCGGGAGAGGACAGAACGGGTCCAAATGCCCTATTTGTTCCAAAGTTCCTCAAGGCTGTAGCTGTATTCACCAACATCCAGTATCTTGACCAAACCTGACGTATATACATTGGTGCCGTCATTGATCACAGAATGAAGCGTAAAGCTATCATATGCAGTATTAACGGTTACATCGCAGGTACAGACGCCCTCCGTGTATACCGTCGGAAAACTGGTGGTTCTGCCGTTGTAATCGGTTTTCAGCACCTTGTATTCAAACGTGTCTTTGGCGATGCTTGGGCTGAAAACGATATGGATCATCTGTTTGCCAAGCTCCGGATAGATGTCAAAGCTGGTGATGGTCACGTTTTCTATCTCCTGCTGCGGCGCTTCCGGGAAGAAGACATCGGACGCTAGAAAGCCACCGGCCAGGCCGATTGCCAGGCCGATGATAAGCGCCGCCGCGCAAAGCCATACCGTCCTGACGGGGGGCTTGGGTGAAGCAGCAGGCAGAGCCGGCAGGTTCTCTGATTTTCTGCCGCAGAGCTCATCCAGGGAAACTTCAAAGATATTGCTGATCAAAATCAATTTGGCCAGGTCGGGCTGAGACTCCGCCGTTTCCCATTTTGATACGGCCTGACGCGAGACATCGATGAGATTGGCCAGTTGCTCCTGAGAAAGGCCTTTCGCCCGTCGCAGACTGATCAGCTTTTCATTGAAATACATGATGCTTCCTCCGGCACAATGCTTTTAATGCTATTTTACTGAATGTTCCGGTAGAAGGCTACCACCCCGGCCTTACATATAGGCAACCGGCGGTTGCACCTGTCGTTGTTGGAGCTTGCTGAGTTTGGGAGAGTCATATTCCGGTATACACAAACTATGAGAGGGGCGGATATCCGCCCCTCTCACCGTGCCCAAAGGGTCTATAGTGGCTTAATTAAGCCTGATGGCGTTCACATGATAGGGGTCGGTCTCATTCCCAAGCTTCACATCGGGGAGGAGTACATCCGGGAGATATACATCCGGAAGCTGGTTGTCTGTCTTGACGTCCGGGAGCTTGTTGTCGGTCTTGACATCCGGGAGCTTATTGTCGGTCTTGACATCCGGGAGCTTATTGTCGGTCTTGATATCTTCTAGGTAGATGTCGACTTGATCACCAGTTACAGTGATTCCGTCAAAATGCACCTGGGCCGTCTGGGACGCAACGACGACCGCAGACTTGGTATGAACGCCAATGTCAGCGCCGCTGAGGATCGCAGTGTAAGTGCCTGGGAGCAGGTTGGGGATGATAACCTCGCCGTTGTTTTGAATTATGCCTGAGAAAACCGTATTCCCGTCCGCGTCCTTAACGATCAGATCGAAATTGACGTTGTAGGCATCGGTCACGGTTATCCTCGTAACTTCTTGGGTATCGACCAGCGCATATTCGCCATACACAGTGTCGATCAGGTTGTAGTCTCCATAAACGGTCTTCGTATGTGTATACTCACCGATTTCGGTTTTGATCAGGGCGTAGCTGCCGGTCTTGGTCTCAACCAGCTCGTAGTCGCCGGTTATCGTGTCCAGGTAGCGCCATTCCACGAACTCGTAAAGGCCCGTGGTGTACCAGCTGATGCCGTCGGCGAGGTGCACATACAGGTAAACCGTGCCGCCGTAACCGGCCGGCATATCCAGGGAAAGCGTGCCGCCGGCCGTGAGCGTTTTGTGCTCGCCGTTGCCATGCCACACGGGAGTGGTATTCGTTACTTCCGCATGGATGTCTGTCTGAATGAACTTGTCGTCAAAGGAAATGATGAGTTTCTCACCCACGATATCAACGTTGTAGGAATAGCCGATGTATGTGTTGTCCGGGTTCGACTGGGCAATCCCAATCGTATAACCCTCGGTACGCGCCTTGGCAACATCGATCGCCAACCACACCATGCCGTTGTTGAACTTGCCGCCGGCATTGCCGCTCAACCAGCTGGTCAACGTGCTCGTACTGTTACTTGATACCTTTTTCTCAAAAACGGGCACAAACCTTTTATAGATTCCACGCTGGTAGAAGTTTTGCACGTCACGGGAATAGAAGTCCTGCACATCGCGGGAGTAGAAGTCCTGTACGTCGCGGGAATAGAAATCCTGCACGTCGCGGGAGTAATAGCGCTGCCAGGTGACTTCCTCGTGTTGCTTCTGGGCATCGACGCTCACCTTCAGCGCGCCGAACGGTTTCTTGCCCGCGGTGTGGCTCAGGTTGAACAGCGTTGTTTTTTTGGTGCTGCCGGCGGGATAATATGCCGCGCGCAGCAGCTTCCAGGATTGAAGGGTGATGACGCCAAAGTGCTGGCCGTTCTTATAGGATGTGACCTTCTTAAATGTTACTTCCTTGCCGTTGGCGTCCAGGAATGTTATGTCAGCATACCCACCGAGCTTGTCGGGGTTTACAAAATGCCAGAAGACGGTTCCAACGGTACCCAGACTGTAACCGGGGACAAGAGCGCCCTCGCTGGCGCTAAGGCCGAAAGACGTTCCCGTTGCGTAGTCCTCCCAGTCAAAGGGCCCAACGCCTTGATGTAACGGAACGGGGCTGCTGTTTGCCGCGAAAGCCGTTGCCGGGGTGGAAAGCAGACCAATCAGCATGAGCATGCTGACCACAATTGTAAAAATGCGCTTCATGTCAGAAAACCTCCAAATCAGATTGGAGCCGAAACTCCGTTTGTGCCTCATTGCTTTCGTGCAACGTGGTTAGACGGCTCGTTTCTTTTGGAGCGAGCAGCTTCGTTTTCAGCCTCATTGTTGTCGTACAACGTGGTTAAACGGCCTCAAGAGGAGGGGCAGCCAATGTTTTCTGGTTGTTTACGAACCCAGCTGTCTTTTTCGAGACTGCTATTCAAGGAAATTATAGGGTAACACCGCCTGTTGGATAGTGACTTTCCACACGCAAAAAAGGAACGATCAAGGCGCTTGTAGAGCTCCGGCGCTGGGAGTACAATCAACCTTGGCCGCTTCACACGGCCAAAGGAGGAGGACCCCATGAAACTCGGCACGATGGTGACACTGAATATGGAGCATCTGGAAGCAGAACTCATAACCCTGCGGGAGATGGGCTTTGAGACCTGCCAGCTGTGCAGCTGGCAGGAGGATCTGCTGACCACGCAGAACGCACGGACGGCACGGCGGCTGCTGGAGAAGCACGGCGTGCAGGTTTCCGCCTTCTGGTGCGGCTGGCCGGGCCCCTGCGAATGGAACTTCACCTATGGGCCTGTGACGATCGGCCTGGTGCCCGCGGCGTACCGCGCAAGGCGGTTGGAAACGCTGCAGAAGGGTTCGGATTTCAGCGCCGAACTCGGCGTGGAGGACATCGCGACGCACATGGGCTTCATTCCCGTGAATCCACAGGATGCGGACTATGCCGGCTTCCTGGGCGCGGTGCGCACGCTGGCGCGCCATTGCGCCCGCAACAGCCAGTATCTGCTGTTTGAAACCGGCCAGGAGCCGCCGGTGACGCTGCTGCGGACCATCGAGGACACGGGCACGGGGAACCTGGGCATCAACCTGGACCCGGCCAACCTGCTGATGTACGGGCTGGGCAACCCCATCGACGCGCTGGATGTCTTTGGAGGGTATGTGCGCAACGTGCACGGCAAGGATGGCGTAAGCCCCCACAATGGCCGCGAGCTCGGCGAGGAGAAGGCCATCGGTTCCGGCAAGGTCAACTATCCTGAATTCATCCGCAAGCTCAAAGCCCTGGGGTATGACCGCTATATCACGATCGAGCGGGAGATCTCCGGAGAAGAGCAGAAGCGGGACATTCTGGCGGCAAAGAGGTATCTTGAGGAGCTGTGGGCGGCGGAATAACCGCCCACAGCGACCGGCTAAAGCGCGAGCTTATCGGATGGCTTGGCGAAGGTTTATGGGCCTTCAGCACAATCGTTTCAGCGAAACCAGGAAACCCACCCGTTGGCAGCATGATGGGGGCGGAAGCAACTCCGCCCCCATTTTCATTGCGCGGAACGCCTTTTCGCTTTGATCTCTGTACACAGCCATACAATGAGCGGAAAAACCACTTGCATCGGGAAGGCATAATAGGGATAAACCTTAAAAGCCCAGACTCTCATTTCCATACTGTTGTCGTAAACCGTATAGGCGAACAGGCTCATCAGCAACCCAGTAAAAACCACAATCGACCGATAATTATCCAGCCGTAGTATTTTCGAAAGGCCTTTTGTCGCCACCAGCAGGCAGATTGCGCACTTGATGAATACAGAGAACATAAAGACGATGGAAACTGTTACTTCTATTCTCTGCACGAAGTCGCCAATTTGAATGCTGCTTACAGCGGCATAGGACGGGAAATACAAGTTGCCAACCATGCTGCCCAAAACACCGATGTTTCTGACGGCGAGAATGACGATGAAGAACGATGAGATTACAATTCCCCATGAATATACCTTGTAGGGTGATTTCTTTGTTTTGAGCGCAGAGAATGCGCCGATGAACAGCACCGTTTCCGCAAACGGGAAGGAAAAGGCGGAAAACGCGCCTGTTAGCACCGGTTTGATCCCATTCCCCAGAAAAGGCTTGATGTAGCCCAAATTCAACTGTGAGATTGCCAACAGCTGAATAACCAACAGGATCAAGAATATGAGCGGAATGAAATAGGTTGTGATTCTTCCAAGCACCTCGATGCCCAGTCTGGCGCCGACGATGCAAACAATGCCCATGAACAGCATGGGTACTATCATCGGCGTTTCCGGCAGGGCTACGGTATTGGCAAACTCACCGAAATTGCGCAGCGCCAACGCGCCCAGGTGAAAGGCATAGAAGATATATACGACAGCCATAATGGCGCCCATCGTTTTACCGAGAGCAGACTGAAGGATATCGAACAAATCATTGCCATGATTCAAAGACAGCAGCCGGGAATATACAAAGAACATCGGCAGAGCCATCGCGGCGCCAACAATTGCGGCGAGCCATGCATCGTTTTTAGCGGCCCCACCCACGCCCATGATCAGGGAGCTGCCAAAAACGAACAGGATAAACAGGCAGATCGCTTCTTTGTCATTCACCATCTCTTTTTGCATGTTCCGCCTACTTTCCGAACAGGGAAGTGATGAATTCCCGAATGGGCTGCTCGGGGCTTGGTATCTTTACGTCAAAGCACAGCAAAAGTGTGATTGCAAATGCAAGGCCCCCCAACGCGGCGTTTACCCAAAAGTCTCGCCAGAGTTTTTGCTTGTACAGCGGAATCAGCTCATATGCACCCAACAAGGAGTAAGCTGCGATAGCCAAAACACACATGGCTACTCACCTTCCCCAATGGGCTTGGACAATATGGCACTGTTTTTGATGAGGACCTCGGAACGCACGGTAACCTTCAACTCTCGAAAAACATCGTCCCACCGATCGCTGACACCCTTGAACACCCGTGCGTTGTCTTGCCAGAGTTTGGAGCTGAACCCGAATACGTCGGCGTTATAGTCTTTTTGCAATTTCAGAATCAGTGTTTCCAGCCGTGTCTTCAAAGTATCCTGCGCATTTCGTTGGAGCTTTTTCAAGTTCTCTTCTTCGGCAAAGTCGCCAGCGCCATTCACCTCGCTGATCGCAACCGAAGTTTTAAGGTCCAGGTTTACAGAAATGTCATTTTCCTTTGCAAGCATTGTAACTTTGGTATCATTCCCGAATATTTCAAGAGAAACGAATGTTGGTTCCTCTTCTTCGTGCATTTCTTCAACCAATATACCGCCCTGGATTTCATCCCGAATGAAAAGCAAATCCTTCGTTTCTTCACTGTCCAGAAAGCCTGCCAGCTTATCGTCTTTGATAATGGCAGTGCCGATTATCTGAGGCACCTTTTTCCCTTCAACCTGCTGCAGGCGGATAGCAGGGATGACCGGTGAAACCCCCTTGGCCTGGGACTCAATGTCAAAGCGCAAAATATCGACCTTAGGCGCCTTGCTCAGGCTCACCTGATTATCCAATATTTCGTCGAGCGTGAAGGATAGGATGCTCACGCCGATGGGCTGCCCTGTGAAGATCTCTCTGGCAGACTTTTCCTGGGAAATCAGGACATGCACATCCTCCCTTGTTTCAGTATCCCGGTTATACAACTCCAAAACCTTGGAAACCCCCTCGCCGGCGATTTCCTGGCTTAGTATGACCACCTTTGTATGGCTCCAATAGAGCCTCTTGCCGGAAATGGATATGATATTCCTGAAGGCGTCGAACAGGGTCTTCCCTTCCGCCGATATGATTTCAGACTTCATGACTTCATTCTTGCTGGAGCCGATCCGTATCACCTCGACGGTTACGGAATATTGCTCCTTCACCCCTTTGTCTACGGCGATGCCCGCGACAATGGACAACCGATCGACTTCCCTGTAATTCCAACAGCCTGAAACAATCGTCTGAAGCACAGCAATCATCAATATGATCAGGAATATCTTTCGTTTCCGCATTCAACCGTTTCTCCGTTATTTTTTGGAGGCCTGCCTTGTCAGGTTCTTCGCGCCGATTATCTTGGGCCGCAGCGTCATCGTCCACCACGGTGCGCGGATCCACGCGTCCTGCCCGTCATGATTCATGGCCTTCGTTACATTCATCATGTAGGGTACGCCGAAGGAGCGGATGCTCATTAGATGCAGATACATGAGGATCAAACACAGAAAGAACCCATAAATGCCTAAGAAGAATGCGCCTAGCAACAGAAAATACCGAAAAACGATGGATGCACTGATAAAATTCATATTGATCAATGTCGTAATGCCTGTAAGCGCGGTGACAATCAAGACAGGAGCGCTTACAAGCCTGGCTTCCACCGCGGCCTGGCCCAGGATGATGGTGCCGATGATGCTGATGGCTTGATTGATGTTCACCGGCATTCTGGTCGTGGCTTCCCGTATGATGTCGAAGATGAGGAGCATGAGGAACAAAGATACCACCGTAGGGATTGGGACATCCTGCCTGGAAGAAGCGAGGCTCAACAGCAAAGGAGTGGGCAGCATTTCCTGGTGGAACGTGACAATCGACAGAAACAACGCCGGGATGGCAACGGTCGTGACAGCCGTAAGGCCTCGAAGCACGCGGTTGATGCTGGAAATAATATAGTTGTTATAGTAGTCCTCATTCGCCTGGAAATTCTCCACAACGACAAATGGAACGGTCAGCACAAAGGGACTGCCATCCACAAAAAGGGCCACCCTGCCCTCCAGGATCTTTGCCGCGATCACATCGGGCCGTTCGCTTGCGCCTACCGTCTCAAAGGGTGAAAAAGGCGCATCCCTGATCAGCTCCTGGATATAACCGGAATCGATGATGCCGTCGATTTTGATATCATCCAGGCGCCTATTCAACTCGTTCAATATGCTTTCCTGCGCCACCCCTTCGATGTAGCAGATGCAGGTCTTTGTATGGGTTCTCTCCCCCATGTCCCTGAATCTGAATTTCAAATCCGAATTGTTGATTCTTCGCCGCAGCAGCGACAAATTTATCATGATGGACTCCGTGAAGCCTTCTCGCGGTCCGCGCACCACCTTGGAGGATTCGGGTCCGGTGATGGCTCGGGCCTGCCAGCCCTTGGAGCTGATAACGAGTGCCTGGTCATACCCTTCCAGCAAGAAAAGCGTATCCCCGCACATGATGGCGTTTGTCATTTTGTTGAGTTCTGTTTCAACCGTAACATGGTTGGAGATGATTACTTTTTTCTTGAGCTCCTCCAGCAAGTCATGGCGGTTGATGCCCTTCAGAAGATCGTTCCGCAGAACAGGCTCAATGATGTTTTCGCTGATCATCTCCGTATTGACCATGCCGCTGATGTAAAAGATACAGCACTGGGCGGCTCTGGCGCGCTTGTTCTGGAATTCCCTTACAATCAGTGTGTCGTCATTGGCGAACACCTTTTTGAGCATGGCAATGTTACCGGCAAGCGACTTTACCAAATCGCTTTTACCGCCTGAGACAGGCTTTCTTTTTCTAAATAGGTTAAGCATCAATCTCCCACGCAGCAGGCACTCGCGTTTATTGTTAGAATACCCTTTGCTGCAAAGCCTTACGTGTGCAAAAATTGGGAGAGAGAGCCTTCCTAAATACCGGATAATATCAGATAATAGTAGCCGCAAGGGCAAGGCTGTGCTTCCCGGAGCCGTACGGGCGCGTTATGGCGCCGGCAGCCCACCCTTTGTTGACCTTGGCCATGAGGATTCACATGAGAGACGCCGTCATCCGCATCCACCCAGAAGACAATGTGGCCGTAGCCGTGGAAGCCCTTTCCTTGGGCCAGCGGTTCCATATGGCCAGCGCCAGCTATACGGCCCAACAGGACATTCCCGCCGGCCACAAGGTGGCCCTGGCCCACATCCCCGCAGGGGGAACGGTCACCAAGTACGGGTATGCCATCGGCCGGGCCAGCGAGGACATCCCCTGCGGCGGCTGGGTACACTCGGCCAACCTGAAAACGGCGCTGGATGGGATGCGCGGCTGGCAGTATTCACCGGCACAAACGGTGCGGCCAGAGCCTGCGCAAGCCACATTCCAAGGCTATGCCCGCGGCAACGGAGGCGTGGGCATCCGCAACGAAATCTGGATTGTGAATACGGTGGGCTGCGTGAACAAGACCGCCGAGCGCATCGCAGCGGCGGCCCATGGCAGCCGTGATGCGGGTGTGGACGGCGTATACAGCTTCGCCCACCCCTTCGGCTGCTCTCAGTTGGGCGACGACCTGCTCAACACGCAGAAGATACTGGCAGGGCTTGTGAACCACCCCAACGCCGCGGCGGTGCTGGTGCTGGGCCTCGGCTGCGAAAACAACCATATCGGCGCTTTCCGCGAGGCCATCGGCCCCTATGACTCGGATAGAGTGCTCTTCCTGAACGCCCAGGAGGCGCAGGACGAGGTGGAAGCCGGCCTGGACATGATTCGGCAGCTGAGCAGCTATGCCGCGATGTTCCGCCGCAGCGCCCAGCCCCTGGGCAAGCTGAAGGTCGGCCTGAAATGCGGCGGTTCCGACGCCTTCTCCGGCATCACGGCCAACCCGCTGCTGGGCATGTTCTCCGATTGGCTGGTGGCCGCGGGTGGCTCGGTGCTCATGAGCGAGGTGCCGGAGATGTTCGGCGCGGAGCGGGCGCTGCTCAACCGTTGCGCCGACCGGAGCGTGTTCCGCCGCGCCGCCGCCATGATCGAGGAGTTCCAGCAATATTACCTGGCCCATGGCCAGCCGATCTACGAGAACCCCTCCCCCGGCAACAAGGACGGCGGCATCACGACGCTGGAGGAGAAGTCGCTGGGCTGTGTGCAGAAGGGCGGCAAGGCGATCATAACCGACGTGCTGGCCTATGGGCAGAGGGCGGCGTTGCCGGGGCTGAACCTCGTGAGCGGCCCGGGCAACGACATGGTGGCCTGCACGGCGCTGGCGGCGGCGGGCGCACAGCTGGTGCTGTTCACCACCGGCCGGGGCACGCCGCTGGGCGGCCCGGTACCCACGGTCAAGGTGTCCACCAACAGCGCGCTCTTCCGGCGCAAGCCCCACTGGATGGATTTTGACGCCGGACGCCTTCTGAGCGGCAGCTCCGCCGCCGACCTGCGCGCGCAGCTCACAGACCTGGTGCTGAGCGTGGCCCAGGGGCAGGCGCGGGCCAGAAACGAGGACAACGGGTATCGGGAGATCGGGATATTCAAGGACGGGGTCTTTCTATAAACGCGGAGGATACAATATGAAAATTTCAAAAAAAGATGCGTTGAGCTGGTTCGAGTTCTTTTCCATATTGCCGGCCGACGAAGAAATCATGACGAAACAGCAAGAGATCATTTACGCGGCCTTTGCGCAAATTGAGGCTGCGGTGAACCATAGAAACGATGTGCTCATGGCGCAAATCAAAGGCTTGAAAACCCTGGAGGGGAGAACGCTCTATGTGGGAAAGGAAAGCAAGTTCCCCCAGGGATGCCGCTCCTGCCTGCTGGGAACCGGTTTGAGCGCCATCCGGAAAACGAACAAATGCAACCTGGAATGCAAGTTCTGTTACAACTATGGAGAGCTGGAGGACATTGCCCCGGTTGGCGAAGGCATGTGGGAGATCGGAGGCACAAAGTTCTACGAGAAGGATATCGATTTGCTTCTCTCCATCCAGCGGAAGCCCACCGGCATTTCCTACGTTTATCTGGAGCCATTCATGGAAATCGAAAAATACTACCCGGTCATAAGGAAATTCAGCGCCGCACGGATTCATCAGCACCTGTATACAAACGGCACTCTGGCCACGGAAGAAAGCTTGAAAGCCTTGGGAGAAGCGGGCCTGGATGAGATCCGTTTCAACCTGGGCGCCTCTCATTGTGCCGACAGAGTGATTCGGAACATTGGCATAGCGAAGAAATACATCAAAAACGTAGGGATCGAAACGCCAATGACTCCGGAATTTTTTCAGCAGTTCCTGAAAAAGAAGCAAGCGATCCTGGATACCAAACTGGATTTTATCAATTGCGCAGAACTGCATCTGAATCAGAACAACATCGGCAATTACAGCGGCGAAAACATGTATATCTCCAGGCACGGCTATATTTCTCCCATTTGGAGCCGGGAGCTAACCCTGAAGTTTATGAAAATTGCCGATGAAGAAAACTGGGATTTGGCGGTGCACGATTGCTCGAACGATACCAAATTTGCCCGGGGCCTGAATTTAAGCGACAAGGAGGGCCGGTGCTTCGGTTCCGGCGACTATGCCTGTGAGTTCTCCAGAATACCCTTCGAAGTGTTTTTGCCGATCCTGCGCGATGACAATTTCAAATTCCTGAGCGAAGAAGAATTGCCCGACGGCTATCAGGCCGGGCAGTTGGTTTTGTAAAGCAATCCCTACACCCGATCCAGCTTCCCGGTCTCAGGATCGATCAAAAAGCCGTGAACCAGCACGTCCGGCGGCATCAATGGGTGGGTCCGTATTTGCTCAACCGTTGTTTGGACCGATTCCCCTACGCTGTCAAACCCCTTGAGCCACGCGTGGAGATCGATGCCACAGGCGCGAATGGCATCCATTTTCTCCGGGGGGATGCCCCGCTGCCGGATTTTCGCAAGAAGCCGCTCCGGCTCCAGGCCCTGCATGCCGCAGTCATGGTGGCCGATTACGAGAATGTCGGTTACGCCCAGCTCATACACCGCCACCAGCAGGCTGCGCATGACGCTGCCGAAGGGGTGGCTTACAACAGCGCCGGCGTTCTTGATCAGCTTGACCTCGCCGTTTTTCAGACCCAGCGCAGCGGGCAGCAGCTCCGTCAAGCGGGTATCCATGCAGGACAGAATCGCGGCCCGCTTGGAGGGGAACTTGGTCGTTTGATACCGGTCGGCAAGATGGTTTTCCACAAAGGCGCGGTTGTGTGCAAGGATTGAATCAACATACGTCATAGCATTTCCTTCATCCCCTGTGCTTCAAACTGCCGCCGGAGGCTCGCCCGTGTGCCGCGGCATAGCGAGCCGCCGGCGGCTGCAAGTTATTTTGAGGGGTTGCCGTTTTTCTTTTTGGGCTGGCGCGACTTATGCTTGGCGTTGCCCGGCGTGGCCGGAAGAAGCTTTTCGGTCTCCGTCTTTTTCATGGTAATACTCCTTTGAAAAGTCTTACCGCTATTTTCTGGAAACCGCCCGCGCGTTATGCACGCAGCCGCATTTCATGGAAGCGCCGGAGTCCGCTGGCCTGTCAGATCGCCCCGTATACGACGCTTCTGATCCTGGGCAGGTGGTAGGTCTCCTGGTTGGGCAGCATCTGCTGCGCATAGACGATGGACAGCTGTTCCTTGGGGTCGATATACACGATCGTGCCGGCCAACCCCATCCAGCCGAACTCGCCGGGCGTGGAATTGCTGCCGCCGGCCGCCGGGTCGGTCAGCACGCGCACACCCAGCCCGTATCCGTAGCCGGCCAGCTGAATCCAGTTGTAGTCGGCCATCTGCTGGGCGTTCAGGTGATTGCTGGCCATCAGGCGGACCGTGTGGGGGCTTAAGAGCCGCACATCGCCGGCCCCGGCCATGGCCTGGGCGAAGCGCTGATAATCGCCCAGCGTGGACAGCAGCCCGCCGCCGCCGCTCTCGAAGGCTGCGCCGGGCTGGTAATCGGCGTCCATGCCGGTGTTCTTCGTGAGCTTCCCGTCGTCGGCGCGGTCATACATGCAGCACAGGCGGTCCCGTTTGCCTTGGGCGATGCGGAAGGACGTGTCCTCCATGCCCAACGGTGCAAAGATCTCATCCTGGAGAAACTGCCCGAAGCGCTTGCCGGACACCGTCTCCACGAAGGCGCCCAGGATATCATGGCTGAAGCCGTACAGCCAGCGCGTGCCGGGGTCGAAAGCCAGCGGCACCGCTGCCAGCGCCCGGGTGAAGTCCCTGAGCGTCCACTGCCTGTTCGGCTCCGCCTTTTCCATCGCATCCAGATCTTTGGCCAGCCGGCGCCCGGTCTCGCTGTCCCCGCCGGGATAGGGGTAGCCCGATGACATCATGAACAGGTCCCGCACGCGGATGGGGCCCGTTGCGGGCGAGGTGGAGATCGAACCGTTGGGCGAGTGGCGGAAGACCTGCATATCCCGGAATTCCGGCAGGTACTCATACAGCGGGTCATTGAGCGCGAACAGGCCCCGCTCGTACAGCATCAACGCCGACGCGCACGTGACGACCTTGCTCATGGAGTAAATGCGATAGATCGTGTCCGGCGCGATGGGCTTGCCGGCTTCCAGATCGGCATACCCTTCGTAGGCTTCTGCCAGCGTTTGGCCGCCGCGCAGCACGCTGCACGCGCAGCCGGGTACGCCCTTTTGAATAAAGTCCTGCAGCATCGTGGTCAAGCGGTCTTTTAAAACAGACATGGCGGACCTCCTGTGCAAATATGGATTCATTGCTCTTATCGATTATTATAGCATGAAACCTTTGCTGTTGGCTTGCTCCCGGCGACGCATGCGTCCGTTCACAAATGAACAAAACGCACATGCGATGTGTAAAAAAGCTGTAAAAGAACCATTCACATAGCCTTATCTTGTTGTGCAGATCGGCGTTCTGGGCTAGAATAAGCTGTCCTCTGCGGCTGCGGCCGCGGCGGGCGCATGCGAATGAAGAGATTCTGGATGAACAAAAACCGGCCGACCGGCCACTCATACGGCGCTCAGCGCCAATACCGGTCCCGTGCGTCCTCGATACGCACGGGCATATCCGCGCAGCCCCAGGGCCCCACCCGCTTTCCCCTGCGCCTGAGCGCCAGGGCCCTTTCCGTCTGGCTGCTGCGGCGCTTCGGGCCGCTGACCGCCCGCAAGCTCCTGCTGGCGGGCATCGTGGCGCTGGTGTGCATCGGCGTGCCGGTGACGCTGGTCGTGAACGCGGCGGCGCGCTCCGGGACCATGGCGCTGCAAGGCGCGCCCACGGCCCCCGCCGCCGGCAGCCAAACGCCCGGCACCGAACCGCAGGCTTCCACCGGCGCGGCGGCGCCGTCGGTGGAGCCGTCCGGCAGCGACGCATCGGCCTTCGGGTCGCCGGCTGCGGAAGACACGCCGGAACCCACGCCCACGCCCGAACCCACGCCCACGCCGCCGCCCCATCCGTCCGAAACCATCCTCCGCGTCGGCGTAAGCGCGCCGGTGGTTGTAGAGATACAGGAACGCCTGATGGACTTGGGCTATATGGACGAGGATGAGCCCACCGAGTATTACGGCCCTGTCACCAGCGCCGCGATATCGCTGTTCCAGCGCCAGCACGAGCTGGCGGTGGATGGCTCGCTGGGCCCGGAGACCTACGCGCTCCTAAAGAGCGGCGAGGCCCGCAAGTACGCGCTGATGGAAGGCATCAACGGCAACGACGTGCGCGAGCTGCAGGAGCGCCTGCGCCAGTTGGGGTATATGGACGAAGCCACCGGCCGTTTCGGAGAGCAGACGACCAAGGCCGTCAAGAACTTCCAGAAATACAACGGCCTGACCGAGGACGGCAAGGTAGGCAATAAGACCTTCGACCTGCTGTACAGCGACAATGTGAAGCCGTATTTCCTGAAATACGGCGAGCAGAGCGACAAGGTAAAATCCTACCAGAAGCGCCTGAACAGCCTGGGCTATCTGATATCCGCGCCCGACGGCAAGTACGGCCAGGACACCGTGGCCGCCGTGAAGCGCTTTCAGGAGATCAACGGCCTGACCAGCGACGGCTTCCTGGGCCCCAGCACCGTGCAGCTGCTGATGTCCAGCAAGGCCCACGTGAACGCGCTGGTGCTGGGCATGCAGGGCAAGGACGTGGAGGGTGTGCAGAAGCGCCTCAAGGCGCTGGGCTACATGAGCCATGTGACCGGCTACTTCGGTTCCGAGACCGAGAACGCCGTGGAGGCCTTCCAGAAGCGCAACAGCCTGACCGTGGACGGCACCGTGGGCAAGCAGACGATGACCAAGCTGACCTCCGACGGCGCCAAAAAGGCGAGCTCCGGCGGAAGCGGCGGCTCCGGCGGAAGCGGCGGCTCCGGCGGCAGTGGTGGCTCCGGTGGCAGCGGGGGCAGCGGCGGCGGCGGTTCCACCAACAAGAAGGGTGTGGAAAAGCTGATCTCCGTGGCGCAGAGCAAGCTGGGCAAGCCCTATGTGTGGGGCGCAAAAGGCCCCAACTCCTTCGATTGCTCCGGCTTTATTTACTACTGCCTCAACCAATCCGGCGTCAAACAGGGGTACCTGACCTCCGGCGGCTGGGCAGCCACCAAGCGGTATCAGAAGATCAAGAGCGTGGGCGACCTCAAGCGCGGCGATATCCTGGTTTTCCGAGGCCGGTCCGTGGGCCATGTGGGCATCTATCTGGGCAACGGCGTCATGATAGACGCCTCGTCTTCCCACGGGAAGGTCGTCAAGCGCAGCGGCATCTGGAAGGGAAGCTACTGGAAGAAGAACTTCGTGTGCGGGTTCCGCGTTTACTGAGACCTGCCCGGCAGATGGCCGTTTATGCAACTTACTGGGCCTGAACGCAACTTACCCGCCCATTGCTTGTGCGGTATAAAAGGCTGAACTATACTGCTCCCGACATCAACGAAAGGGAGTACGTATATGCTTGGTTTTGTCACATTGTTCCTGGCCCTTGGCACACAGATCGGTTTGCTGATCTGCCGGTTGATCACAAAGGATCGCCAGACCCGCGCGCTGCACCTGCTGCGCATCGGAGCCTTTGCCGCTTTTTCCATCCTTTTACTGTCCGGCGTCTATTGGTGGGGCTTCCGCTGGATGGGGCTGTTCGCCTTGCTGGGCATTCTGGCTGCCATCAGCGCGGTTTCCCTGCTCCATCCTCGCAGCGGCAAGTCAGAGAAGCCCTTCAAACGCCGCACCGCCGTGCTCCGCTGCATCAACGGCTGCGTCCTGCTTGCTTTCTGCATCCTTCCGGGCATGCTGTTCCCCCAGTCCCCGGCGCTCCAGCCCACCGGTGGCTATGATGTGGCGTCCCACAGCGTGACCTATGTGGACGCCGCCCGCAAGGATCCCTTTTCCACAGAGGGCGAGAGCCGGAAGCTGACCGTTCAGCTCTGGTATCCCACCAACGCAGACAGCAGCGTGACATACCCGCTGGTCGTGTTCTCCCACGGATCCTTCGGGTATCGCGGAAGCAACCGCTCTACCTTTGAAGACCTTGCCAGCAACGGGTATGTCGTGTGTAGCATCGACCACAGCTCTCATTCCTTCTTTGCGCAGCACACCGATGGGGCCACCACGCTCGTCAACACCGAGTTCCTCAACGACGTGCTGCAAGCCACCAACGACAAACTCGATGCCAGGACAACCTACGAAAAGAGCCGGGAATGGCTGGACCTGCGCTGTGCGGATATGAACTTCATACTGGACGAGATTCTGCGCAACGCCGACGGCAAGATTCCCCAGCCTGTGCATTCGTTGATCGATACCGGCAAGGTCGGCCTGTTCGGCCATTCGCTGGGCGGCGCCACAGCCGCGCAGCTGGGCAGGGAACGCGAGGATGTGGACGCCGTTATCGTGGTGGATGGCACCATGCTGGGCGAAGAGATCGGCTTTGAAGACGGGCAGCCCGTGCAAAACCCCCAGCCCTACCCCGTGCCCCTGCTGAACCTGTACAACGAAAGCCATTATACCCAAGCGCAGCAATTGGGAACGGCCTATGACAACCTGTCCGCCAGCGCCCTGGCAAGCGAATCCTACGACGTCATGATCAAAGGCTCGGGGCATCTGAACTTTACGGACCTGCCGCTCTTCTCCCCCCCGCTGGCCGCCATGCTGGGCACCGGCAGCGTGGACAGCCGCACATGCATCCAGACGATGAACCGGGTTACGCTAGACTTTTTCAACCACACGCTCAAGGGCGCGGACCTGCGCCTGGAACCGGCCTACTGAGGCAAAGGCGACTGGATGGCACCGCCCAAGTACGCTATAATGGGACGCGGAATACGCGAGGCAGCGCGCCGTGCGCTGCTATACCAGGTGGGTGATGCATTGAAGGTTGCTGTTCAGAAGATCGAAAGGGACAAGGATGAGCTGGTTGTCATCCAGTGCCATGAAGTGAACGATGACGTAAAGAGCATCGTTCACTTCGTAAAATCCGCCGGCACCACGCTGGCAGGCTATATCGAGGAGCGGGCCAGCCAGATCGCGCTGCAGGACATCTTCTTTTTGGAAGCGGTGAACAACCGCGTGTTTGCCTACACGATGAGCAAAGTATACGAGCTGAAATGCAA
>JAEZSC010000025.1 GCA_023422005.1 Bacillota bacterium
TCGCCGCTCATGACCGTGGCCAGGAACATCTGGTCGTAGATCTTCTTGACGCTGGGCCAGTTGTCCACCATGCTCTGGGTGGGCTCGGCGGTGTACTCATTGAACATGTACTGCTTGTTGGCCAGATAGCCCTTGATGACGCCGAAGCAGCCCTCGTCGGTGTAGGAGCGGTAGGGCGGCCAGCCGCCCTTGTCGCCGCTCTTCAGGTACGACTGTATCTGGTCATAGAACAGCTTGTAGGGCGGGGGCAGCTTGGCGTCGCTGCCGCTGGTCATGGCTTCGCTGATGGCCTGGTAGCCCTCGTAGTTGAAAGAGGGGTTGTAGATCAACAGCGGATAAGCAAGAAAGATCTGGTTGTTGTCCACAGGATCGGTGTTGTATTTGCCAAAATCCTGGGTGGTCTCGGGGTTGTTGTTGAGGTCGTGGTAGAGGTTGCTCATCTTGACCAGCGCCTCGGGGTGGGCGAAGTTTACGTTGACGACGTTGATGTTGTTGACCGCGCCCACGGAGTTGTTGGTGAACATGGGCTTGTCGTCGGCACTGGGGATGGCCATGGGCACCCAGTCGGCGGATGCGTTCTTGTCCAGGCACAGCAGCAGCGGCCAATAAGCGCCCCACAGGTCCCCAAACACCACGCCGAACTTGTCGCCGGTCATGTCCTCCTGGAACTTGGCGTCATCATAGGTCGCGAAGTCCGGGTTGAGATACCCCTTGGCATACCACTGCTGCAGCTTCTGCAGCGAAGCCTTGGCGCCTTCGCGGAAGCTGGGGCCGAACATACCCTCCTCCAGCTCGCCGGCGGCGTTCTTGACCCACTGGCCGGGGTAGGTGTGGAACATGTTGAAATAGGACACGCTCATGCCGAAGTTGTAGGAGTTGCCGCCCAGATTGGCGCCGGGCACGCCCACGGCATAGGTGTCGGCCTGGCCGTTCTTATCCGGGTCGTTCTTCACGAAGGCTTCCAGCACGGCTTCCAGCTCGGAGAAGGTCTTGGGCACGCTCATGTTCAGGTTCTTGAGCCAGTCGGCGCGCAGCCAGATCATGTTGGCCGAGTCCTTGTAAGAGAAGCCGCAGGTCTCGCCATAGATCTTGCCGTCCTTGGTGGCGGCCTCCAGCAGCGGGGCATATTCGCCGGTCAGGTATTTCTTGGTGTACTGGGTCGCGTACTGCTGCATGGCTGTGGTGATATCGGCCAGCTTGCCGCCCTTGTAGAGCTTTTCAAAGTTGGTGCGGCTGACGCTGAGCATATCGGGCAGGTCGCCGGAGGCCAGCATGATGTTGACCTTTTCCTCGGCCTGGGCCCCGGGGCACGTCCACAGGAACTTGTACTTGATGCCCAGGCGCTCCTCCCAGGTGCGGGTGTAGATGTTGTTGCCGATGTCGTCGCCCTGGGGGAACCAGAAGGCGCCATCGTTGCCGGTGTGGATCAGCGTGACCTCGATGGGCGGGTCATACTTGCCGAAGGGATCCTGCGGCGGGGGGACGCTGGCGTCCAGCAGGACGGCGGGGGCCGCCGACGGAGTAGCCTCGGCCGCGGCAGATGTCTCGGTAGCGGCGGAGGGCTCGGCGGATGCCGTGGGAGCGGCGCTCGTGGGTTCGGCAGGAGAAGTCGTGGCCGGTCCGGTGCAGGCGGCCATGCCGAACACCAGCAGCGTGCAGACCAGCAGCGCCATGAGTCGGATGACTGGGGTTTTTTTCATTCCTCTTCTCTCCTTTCGGGTCCTTGGTATATTCCTTTTTTGGGCCTCAGCCCGAAATCAATCCTATTCCCTCTCCTTGGCCAGTTGACGGCTAAACTCGTCATAGATGCGGTCGATCTCCTCGGCCTGGGAGGCGGAGATCACGACCTCGGCGTTCTGATAATCCTTGGAGACCTTCTCCACATAGTCGTGGGCGCGGTCATAGATGGAGCGGCTGCCGCGGTCCTTCCAGGGCTCCCACTGGTCGCGCCAGAAGGTGCGGCCGGGGGCCTCCCAGTAGTTGTCGCGCATGTTGTCCAACGTGTGCTCCTCGGCCAGGAAGTTGCCGCCGATGCCGACTTTTTCGATGAGCGATACAGCCTCGTCGTCGGGCTGCACGCCCTTGAGCACGTAGTTGTAGGCGTCCATCCACTCGTTGTCCAGCACCAACTGCTCCAGGCTTATGCCCTGGTCGGCCCCCACGATGCCCTGCGCGCCGATGCCATGGTTTCCGGCCAGCACGCCGAACAGGCCGTTGAAGGCCTTCTCGAAGCCGCACTGGTAGTCCGGCAGGCACGCGTCGGAAAGCGCCGAATTGCTGCCGCTGTACCAGCCGTAGTAGCGGGCCATCTGCGCGGTCATCATGCCCAGCAGCGCCTGGTTGGGCGAGCCGAAGGAGCACAGCGTCGTGCGCATGTCCATGGTGTGGTTGGCTGAGCCGTAGCCGGTCATATTGCCGGTCAGCGCGAAGATCACGAAGTTGCTGCCGATGACCTCGGCGTTTTGCAGCACGGTGTTGCCCCAGGCCGTCATGGGGCCGGAAGCGCCGCCGATGACCATGGGGCCGGCGTGCAGGCTCATGCCCTCGTGCACGAACACCATGGCCGTGTCCAGCGAAGACTGCATGAACGTCAAGGGGCTGATGCTCTCCAGCAGGTATCCGCAGCTCCGGCCCATGACCTTGGACATCTCGATGATGCCCCGGCCGGAGGTCGCGCCCAGGATGTAGGTGCCGCCGGGCCGCTTGGAGTATTTATAGATCTCCCGGAAGCTGGCGATGTCGGTCTGGTTGTAGGGGATGTCATAGGGGATTACGACGGCGCTGCTGTTGTACAGGTTCATCAGCGTATCGCTGACCAGGATGCCCTTGCGCACATCGTCCATGGTGCCCTTGCGGCGCACATCGCCGGGGTAGTCCACGATGAACACCTGGGTGGAGATGCTTCCCTTAAGCTCCGTGGGCGGGTTGTCGTCGGGGGCCTCGGCCGGGCGGCACACGCGCAGCGCCTCTTCCATCACGGTCCGGGGGATCTTGATGGTCTGAGCGTCCATATCCACAATGGCGCCGGCCTTGCGGCATAGCTCCAGGGCTTCGGCGTTGGGCACCTTCATGCCCACGCGCTCCAGCACCTGCATGGATTCGCCGTGAAGGCGCTCCACTTCGCTGTCGGTCAGTATCTTGATGAGGTTGCGTATCATGCTTATTATCTCCTTAAATGCACTTACGAATATAGGGCTTGTTGTACTCCCACAGCTCGTCCAGCAGCTTCACGGCGGCGTCGGCGGAGTTGGTGACAGGGTCCATCAGCAGCGCCTGCAGTGCCATCTCCTTGGAGCCGTGCATGGCTGCGTCCACGGCCATCTGCTGCACCATGACCTGGGGTGTGAGGATGCGGGCCAAGGGCGTGGGCAGCGTCACGCTCACGGGCTTGATGCCGCCGGCGTCCACAGCAATGGGCACTTCCACCGCGGCGTCATAGGGCAGGTTGGGGATGGCCCCGCCGCGGTTGTAGACGATGCCGCTTTCGATGACGACCTTCTTGTTGTGCAGGATCGCGGAGATCACATCCACACCGCGCTCGCCGGACACATTGAGCCAATCCTCGAAGCCCTTGCGGCCGGCCAGGCGCTCGGCGATGTCCGCCTTGGTGGCCACGCGGTTGTCATCGTCCCACTGGAAGTTGTAGCCGTGCTCGCCGGCCTCCCAGCCGTAGGGCAGGTATTCGCCGATGTGGTCGTCGCTGCAGGAGGGATAATAGCCGAAGGCGCGGAACAGATTGCGGGTGAAGGGCTCGAACTTGGGATCGAAGGTCTTGTCACACTGGCGCAGGCGGGGGTACAAATCGCTGCCGTCGCGGGCATCGCGCACCTCCAGCAGCCACTGGAAGTGGTTGAGGCCCGCGCCCAGCACGTCCACCTGCTCATAATTGAGGCCCATGATGCGCGCCACGTCGGCATGGCCCATGAACACGCCGTGGCACAGGCCCACGGACTGTATGCTCGAATAGCGGCCGATGGCCAGTATGATGCGGCTCTCGGGGTTGGAAAAATTGAGGAAATACGCGTTGGGGCACAGTTCTTCCATGTCTCGGATGATGTCCATGACCATGGGCAGCGTGCGCATGGTGAAGAACAGGCCGCCGGGGCCGCCGTTCTCGCCCAGCGTGTGGCGGATCCCGAATTTTTTGGGCACCTCGAAGTCCAGCTTCCACAGCGCGCAGCGCTCCACGCAGATGGAGCTCACGACGAAGCCCGCGCCGGGCAGCGCCTCGCGGCGGTTCAGCGTCTTTTCGATCTTGAGGCCGGCGCCGCTGACGCGGTTCATTTCCACCGCGATGGCATACATGCGGTCCAACGCCTCGGCGTCGATGTCCACCAGGGTGAACGTGCTGCCGGTAAGCTCGCGGCTGGAGAACACGTCCCGGAACATGGCCAGGCCGAAGCTCATGCTTCCCGCGCCAATGAAGACGATTTTGGTCATTGCCCTACCTCCCATTTGCTGCAGTCCTTGAGTTCTTGAATATACACTTCCCAGGTCGGGAAATCGCCGTTCTTCACATAGCACCGGGACAGCGTGTTGGCGCAAGCCAGACACTCCTGCTCGGTGCAGCCGGCCAGCAGCCCCAGCGCGTAGCCCGCGTTGAAGCAATCGCCGCCGCCGGTCAGCAGCGCCGGGGAATCCACATATCGCGTGGGCAGCACATACTCATGCCCCTGGGCCCAGGCCGCCGCCAGCCTGCCGGTGTGCAGCACCAGCACATCGGCCATGGCGCTCATTTGCCGGCCCAGCTCCAGGGTGTCTTCGCCCTCTATTTCCAGCGCGCCGGCCAGAGCCCGCAGCTCACCCTCGTTCACGCTTAAAGCCACGGTGCAGCGCCTTCGGAAGAGCGCCAGCGTGTCCAGCAGGCCTTTGAGCTCCTCCCGGGTGCGCCGGGAGCAATCCGCCGGGTCCACCAGCACGGTGCGGGGCGCACCGTGCGCGGCCTGGGGCAGCTCCAGCGCCATCTGCCGCCAGATGCCCTGCATACTGGCAAGCTCTCCCCAGTTGAAGAGGCCGATGAGCCGCGCCCGGGCCAGGCTCCGGGCCAACTCCTCGCCCACCCGGCCGCGCACCATGGCCCAGTCGGCGGTTTCGATGTCGCCGTTGTCGGCCAGGAACAGCTTGCAGGAGTCAAACTCCAACGCCAGGCAGTGGCCGGGCCGGGCATAGCTATGCAGGCGGCAGGCGGCGGGCATGCCGCGGAACACCGGGTCCAGGTCGGCGGTGCGTCCCCTGACATCCAAGCCGCCGAAGGCCCCGAAGCAATCCACGGCCACGCCAAGATTGCCCAGCGCCGAAGCTGTGATGGGCATGTTGCCGCCCACCCGCTCTTCCATGCCTGAAAGCTCGATGGAAACGCTGTTCTCGCCGCGGGCGCTGAGCATGGCCCCCATGGCCCCCATGGTGTTCAGATGTTGGGCCCCTTCGGCGGACGCGCCGGTCACGCGGCGGGCGATGCGGTCCACAAAGCCGTCAAACCCCATGAAGACCGAGGGGGCCTGAAGGTTCTGAGCGGCCAGTGCCGTCTGTAGTTTTGCGATCAAGTCCAGTTGCTTCATACCAATTAAGTGCCTTCCCGGGTAGTCAGGATGTCGTCCAGCACGCTCTCGGCGGCCAGCGCTGCCGCGCCCAGCACGCCCGGCTCGCTGCTGCCGGGGCGCTCGATGCGCAGCGGGTTGATGCACAGGGTGTCGGCCGCGCTCTGCAGCGCGCTCGCCAGGCGGCAGCCCAGATGTTCGGCCACGATGCCGCCCAGCACCACGAGGTCCATATCCAGCTGCGTGGCCAGGTTCACGATGGCCGGCGCCAGCGTGGCGGCCACATATTGCACCATCTCCTGCGGGGCTTCGCCGTCGTCGGGGTCAAATCCGAAGCGGTCCTTCAAGGCCTGCAGGTTGACCTGGCTTTCCAGCCAGCCTGCCCCGCGCTGGTCCACGGCCAGCGTGGGGTCATACACGGTGTAGCCAATCTCGCCGGCCATGCTGCGCCGCCCGCGGCGCAGGGCGCCGCCCAGTATGATGCCCGCACCCAAACCGGTGCCCAGCGACACATACAGCAGGTCGCCGTCGCTCCCCATCTTGCGCACCACGGTCTCGCCGATGGCGGCGGCGTTCACGTCGTTCTCCACGAACACCGGCAGGCCGGCGCCGGTCTGTATGGCGGCCAGCACAGGCTGGGCGTCCATGGGGCTGTGGATGCCGATAAGCGGCGCGAAGGCGATCGTGGGACCGGTCATGTCTACAATGCCGGGGATGCCTATGCCGATGGCAACGGTGCGCTCCCGGGCACAGGAATAATCGGTATACAGCCGGGAAATGGTCTTGACGATGACGTCGGCGGTGCCCATGTCAAAGGTGTGGGGCACCCGCCGGCGGATGACGCGGTGGATGTCCCCCGCCAGGTTCACCAGGGCCACCGAGAGGTGGTCGCCCTCGAAGTTGATTCCCACGGTGTACAGCGCGTCAGGGTTGAACCTTAGCAGCAGAGGCTTGCGCCCCAGCGCCGTCTCGGCCTCGCCCGAAGGCAGCAGGATGCCCTTGTCGATAAAGCCCTGCACAACCTTGAGCACCGTGGGGGCGCTCATGCCGGTCTGCCGGGCGATATCGGTGCGCACGATCTGCCCGCAGCGGCGCACCGTTTCAAAGACGATGCGGTTGTTGTAGCTCTTGATGTCGGAAGGGACCCACGACTTCACCAACTGCTGCTCTCCTGGCGGATTATTTAATTAACTTTATTTATAATATAATACAAGCAGGAACATTCGGCAAGACCTTTTTCCATTTTGTATGCAGGGCATATGGCCTTACGGGTTGCACAAAATCGATGAAAAGGATTACAATCAAGGTAACCCCACAAAATTTGCGATAAGCAAACTTGCATGGAGGCCCCTATGGCGACGATAGAGGACGTGGCAAAGCGCTCGGGCGTGTCGGTGGCCACGGTCAGCCGCGTCATCAATGGCAGCGGTGTGGTGTCGGCCAAGCTCAGCCAGCGTGTGCGCGACGCCATCGAAGAGCTCAATTACCGGCCAAACTTCTCCGGGCGCAACCTGCGCCTGAACGAGACGCGCACGCTGCTGGTGATCTGCTCGGTGGCGCTGGATGTGATACTGGACGGCATCTACGCCGCCGCCGACGAGCTGGGTTATCGCGTCATCGTGCACTACATCGGCGGCTGCCGCCAGCACCGGCCCTACATCGACGAGTGGTTCTACGGCAACGTGGACGGCGCGCTGCTATACGCCGCCTTCTACCCCGACGAGGAGCTGGCCCGCATCTCCCGCACGCTTCCGTTGGTGCAATGCTGCAGCTATCTGGACCTGCCCAACGTCGCCCGCGTGAGCATCGACGAGGAAGGCGCGGCCTTTGACATGACCGACCGCCTGCTGAGCCGGGGATATCGGGTGGGCATGGCGTCCTTGGTGGCGCCCGACGCTCAGGAGACCTTTGTGCACAAGCGTGAGCGGGGTTACCGCCGGGCGCTGGAGGCCCACGGCCTGGCCTTTGACCCCGACCTTGTCCTACGCTGCCCGAGCAGCTATGAGAACAACTATGCGCTGGGCCGCCGCCTGGCAGCGCTGCGCGACCGCATGGACTGTGTGTTCTGCGTGCACGACCGGCAGGCAATGGCCGTGGTGTGCGCGCTGCAGGACATGGGCCTGCGAGTGCCCCAGGACATGGCGGTGGCAGGCTTTGACGACATGGAGATGGCCAAGCTGTGCCGGCCCCGCCTTACGACGATCGCCCAGCCCTTCTCCCAGATCGGCAACGCCGCCCTGCGCCTGCTGGTTTCCCAAATTCGCGGAGAGGACGTGGCTGGGCGGGAGGTGTTTTTAAGGCACGAGCTCATAGAGAGGGAATCCACGAGAAGATAGACATAAAGACAGACGACGCTGCGCGTCGAAGAGCAAACCGCACCAAAACCAGAAGCCCGGCCACCTGGCCGGGCTTTCGTATGCGGTCTCCCTTCGATTTGCTGCACCTGCCCCTTGCGCTACTTCGCCTCCTGCATGCACACTTCCATGCAGCAGCATTCCTCCTGTTGCTCCTTGGCCGCAGGCTGGCGCTTCACCGCCTTGCGCACCATGGGCGCGAAGACATCGCGGTTCAACCGCCACGCCAGCATGCTCTGCGCCGCCTGGGCGTTGTTCATTCCGCCGAAGAACAGAATCGCCTGCTCATCCGGTTGCTTCCTGATTGCCATGAATATCACTCCTTCTCTGTCTGACCGGTCCTGTATCGTTGTGCATGCCCCGCATCGGGGCCGCGGCGGTTTTCGTCTGCATGGTTCGTCTTCCCTCGTTAGCATATTATTGCGCGGATCATCCCCCTGCACGCCTTGCACCATCGCCCGACGCTGCAATCATACAGGATTTCCCCACGGGTTTTCTCGTGCCCCATTGACCGATACTAGCACTTTTTTGATTCGCTAAGCCTCATGACCCGTGGCACGGCGCAAGCCCTCGCCTTGCCCTTGCAGGCATAGTATAATAAATAAAATTGGTTCCCTACAGTTCCAATACATCGTTCCTTTTTATGGTCCAATTTTGGAAAGGGGTTGCAGTATGTACGGCCTGATCGTGGACAAGCACTCCCCGATATCCATGTTGCAGCAATTGACCGGTCAGCTGCGCCAGCTGGCACTGGATGGCACGCTGCGCGGCGGCGAGCGCCTGCCGCCCAGCCGCGCGCTGGCCGCGGAGCTGGGTGTGGCCCGCAACACCGTCGTGCAGGTGTATGAGCAGCTGATTGCCGAGGGATATCTGGAAAGCCGCACGGGTTCGGGCACCTACGTGGCGGAACTGGCGGGCTACCGGCCGGCAGGCTCCTTCCCGGCCCAGCCCGCGCCGGTGGCTCCGCGGCCAAATCCCGGCGGCGGTATCATCCGCTTTGGTGCCGGCGACCCGGACGCATTGCTGTTCCCGGTGACCCAGTGGGCCCGATGCCTCAAGGACGCGTGCCTGAATGCCCGGCCCACTCTGTTCCAATACGGTCCGGCCGCCGGAGAGCTGCCGCTGCGCAGCGCCATCGCGGCCTATCTATTGCGCAGCAAGGGCATTGCCTGCGCGCCGGAGCACGTGCTGGTGGTGCCCGGCGCGGCCCGCGGCGTGGAGCTGCTGGTCAGCACGCTGGCCCCCGGCGGGCTTGTGGCGGCCGAAGACCCGTGCATCGACTTTGTGCAGCACATACTGCGGGCATCGGCCACGGTGCTGCCGGCGCCGGTGGACCGGGCCGGCATGATGACCAACCGCCTGCCCGCGGACGCGCGGCTGATCTATACGGTGCCCTCCCACCAATTCCCAACGGGAGCGGTGCTGCCCATCGGCCGCAGGCTCAAGCTTCTGGAGCACGCCAGCCGCACCGGTTCCCTTATCCTCGAGGATGATTACGACAGCGAGTTCCGCTATCAGGGCGAGCCGATCCAATCGCTGCGGCACCTGGACCCGGAGCGGGTCGTTTATTTGGGCACCTTCAGCAAGATCCTCTCCCCGGCGCTGCGCATGGGATATCTGATTGCGCCGGCGCAGCTGGCGGCGCGGCTGGAGGAAGCCATGGAGATGGCCAACCTGCGCACGCCGGCGCTGGAACAGATGGCGCTGGCGGCGTTCCTGGAGCAAAAGCTGCTGGACCGCCACGTGTACCGCATGAAGAAGACTTATGAGAAGAAGTGCGCGCGCATCACAGAGGCGCTGGCGCAGGCCTTCGGCTCCGCCGTGATCATCGAAGGCCACAACGCGGGCATGCATTTGATGGCGACCTTCTCCGGCGTGGCGTTCCGCCCGGAGGATTTTGACCATTTCCGCGCCTGCGGCGTGGAGCCCGATTGGGCGGAGGATTACGCCATGGAAAAAGGCCGCTACAGGAGCAGCCTGGTGCTGGGGTATGGTGCGCTGAGCGAGGAGCAGATTGAAACGGGGATTGGGAGGCTGAAGGAGGCGATCAGTCAGATTACCAAGGTATGAGATGCGCTTGCCAGCGCCGGCTGGCAAGCGCATTGATAACGCCTATCGAGAAACAGGGAGATTCCTCGCTGGCGCTCGGAATGACAGTTCGGGTCATAGACGACATCTTGGTTTCCTGCCTTGGCCCCCTTAACAAGGGGGCTGTCGCATAGCGACTGGGGGTTTTCTTCTTGGGCA
>JAEZSC010000028.1 GCA_023422005.1 Bacillota bacterium
CCGTGGAGGGGCCGGTCACGCAGTCGCCGCCGGCGAACACGTTGATCTCCGATGTCTGGGCGGTCTTGGGGTGGATCTCCACGTCGCCCCACTTGTTGAGCTTGACCGGCAGGTCGTTGTAGAGGAATTGGGTGTTGGTGCTCTGGCCGATGGCGCCGATGACAGTGTCCACGTCCAGCACCACGTCGCTGCCCTCCACGGGCACCGGGCGGCGGCGGCCAGAGCGGTCGGGCTCGCCAAGCTGCATCTGGATGCAGTGCAGCTTCTTGCGGCCGTCCACAAGCTCGATGCGGCCGGGGGCCATCAGGAAGAGCATCTCCACGCCCTCGCGGATGGCCTCCTCAACCTCGTAGGCCTGGGCGGGCATTTCCTCCCGGGTGCGGCGGTAGATCAGCTTGACGGACTTGGCGCCCTTGCGCAGAGCCGTGCGGGCGCAATCGATGGCCGTGTTGCCGCCGCCGATGACGGCGACCTGCTCGCCCAGCTTGATGTCCGCGCCCTTTGTGACCTGCTCCAAATATTGAATACCCAGATACACGCCCTCAAAATTCTCTCCCTCGATCTGCATGGGCGTGGCCCGCCAGGAGCCGATGGCCAGATACACGGCGTCGAAATCCCGGTGCAGGTCCTCCAGGGAAATGTGGGTGCCCAGCGCCTTGCCGGTCATGATCTTGACGCCCAGGCGCTGTATCGTCTCGATCTCGCGGTCCAGCGTGGCCTTGGGCAAGCGGTATTCGGGGATGCCATAGCGCATCATGCCGCCGGCGTGCTTCTGGCGTTCGAACACGGTGACGTCATGGCCCAGGATCGCGCTGTAATAGGCCGCCGACAGGCCCGAAGGGCCCGCGCCTACGATGGCGATGCGCTTGCCCGTGGCCGGGCCCACCTTGGGCGTCCAGCTGTGCTCCCGGGCCATGTCCCAATCGGCGGCGAATCGCTTGACGTGGTTGATGGCCACCGCGGAATCCACGAGGTTGCGCCGGCACTTGCCCTCGCACGTGTGGGGGCACACGCGGCCGCACACCACCGGGAAGGGGTTGCTCTGCTTGATCACGCGCACGGCGGCCTCGAAATTGCCGTTGTTTACGTGGCGCAGGTAGGATTGGATGTCGATATGGGCGGGGCATTCCAGCACGCACGGGGCCACGCAGTCGGCGTTGTGGTCGCTGAGCAGCTGCTCCAGGCGGATCTTGCGGTAGGTCTCCAGGCGCGGGCTGTTGGTCGTGAGCACCATGCCCTCGCGGATGGGCGTCTGGCAGGCCTTCACGTCCCGCTGGTCGGCTCCAGCTCCCAACTCCACGACGCACAGGCCGCAGTTGCCGTTGGAGCGCTCCAGGCGGATGTCGTAGCACAGATGGGGGATGTGGACGCCCTCCTGCTGCAGCGCCTGCAGGATCGTCAGGTTGCCGTACACCTCCACTTCCCTGCCGTTGACGGTGACCTTGATTCGCTTGTTGTCGGTGATGGATTTCATGGGTACTCCTCTATATCAAATTTGAATAAACGAGACGGTGCTGACCGGCCAGGCATTGTCGAATATTTCACAAGCCTGAATATGTATTATATCAAAATGAGACGGTCTAGGGATATATGTAAATTGAGACAAACGGGGATGGGCAGTTAAGCGTTTCCTATGAATTTGTGTGCCGGCCTGGGCATGGCCTATCCAAGCGAAGGATCGCCCGACGACGGTTATCGTCGGGCGATGACCCGACCAGCCGAAGGCGACAGCGTGTCGACTTTGTCGACACGCTGAGGGCTGACCACTGGTCAGCCCAAGAGTGCGCCCCAGGTCAGCACGCCGACGATGCCGTCCACCGCAAGGGGTTTGCCGTAAACGTCCTTATTGGCGCGCTGGTACCGCCGGACCCAGTCCAGCGTCTCCGCGCCAAAGTCATTGTCCACGCCGTATCTGGGCAAGGCCTTGGGGTTCCATTCCCGAAGCTTCCTTTGCAGCAGCCCGACCTTGTCATTCCTGATGCGCGGCCAGCGGTACCGCAGCACGGGCAGGTCGTCGGGCTTGGGGTTGGTCCCGTCGCCGTGGTCGTCCTCGGGCTTTTCCGGTTCCGGTATCGCGGGCCCGCTCTCTTTGGGCAGGTCCAGCTCCAGATAGTCCAGCAGGCCCCAATGGGTCCATGTGCGCCCGGCGAGCTTGGTGGTCACCACGCCATATTTGACACCTCGGGCCTCCACAACCTGGCCATTGCCGACATACATGCCGACATGCCCCATGCGGCCCCTTGCCCGGTCCCAAATATACACGGTGCAGCCGGGCACCCTGGGCATGGTCCCGATAACGCCGCGGGCGGAGACCGGGCACTGGTCATAGGCGCCCTGAGCGCTCACGTCCTTCCAGCCGCCGTTCAATTGGCGGCGCGTGGCCTTTATCAAGCCGGAGCAATCCGCAACCCACTTGCCCAGCCAGCGGGCGCACGCCCCCTTGCTGTAGTCCCCATTTCGGTGGTAGTATCCGTTTCCCATGCTCTTGCCGTATTGGCGTTCCTTTGCCTGCAAAACTTCAATGGTGCAAGTGTGGCCCGACGTGCCGTACACATAGCCGTCGCCGACATGCTGGCGCAGCGCGGCGATCATGGCCGATGCTTTGATCTTCTTAGCCATCAGTTTCCCTCCTTGTGGTCGCGTTGTTGGGCGGAGCCGGCACAGCAGCGGGGGCCCAGGGGGGCAAGGAATGCCAGCGGAGCCGGCCGGCCCTGAAGGTGTTTGTGGCGCCTTACATCATGAATGGGTACATCCACTGCATTTTATGGCGGCGGGGACGGTGCATGTGACAAGGCGGAAGGTGTGAGTATGCAAACCGCCGCACTATACCTCATTCATTCCGCAAAACAGTTCACTATATAGGATTTTCACCATCATTTTCCATTTTTTATGTTATTATATAAACGTTGTGTGCGGTGCTATCGCAAGCGAGGAGTCATTGCTGTGAATAACTTAAAAAAGGCAAGCGTATTCTGCGTGGTTTTCCTTCTGGTTCTGCTGGGCCCGGCGGTCGCGCTGGCACAGGGCGACGGTGGCGGCGCGGCGCTGATGCCCTATACGGCGACCGACGCCGGCAGCAAGGAGCGCCTTTCCAAGGAAACGCTCGCCGGCTTGAAGCAGTTGAAGGCGGGCACGGATTATGTGGAAGACGAAGCGCTTTTTTTGGCTGCCAGCAGGTCGCAGGCCGAGCAGACTGCCAAGAAATATGGCGCGGTCTTGCAGTCCTATTCCGATTTTGGTCTGGCCGTGATCAAGCTGCCCAAGGAGCAGCCCGTGACGGCAGCACTGGAGGCTAACGCACGCCAACTGGCTGGCAGCGAGCCGCTGCTCAGCCCGAATTATCTTTATCATGTGGATGATACCGTACAATACATTCCAAACGATCCGCACAAGGGGCTGCAGTACTCCCACGAGGACATGGAGGACTATGCCGCCTGGGACATCACAAAAGGCTCCGGTTCCGTTCTGGTCGCCATCATCGACACCGGTATCGACCTGGATCACCCGGAGTTTTCAGGCAGAATATCCGCCCTGGCTTATAATGCCAGGGACAGAAGAACCGGGTTGGTCTATGTGGACGACGACCAAGGCCACGGAACCCATGTGGCCGGCATCATCGCTGCCGCTCAAAACAACGGCATCGGCGGGTCAGGCGTGGCGCCGGGCGTAAAAATTCTGCCCATCAAGGCAAATGAGCCAATCTCCAGATCCTTCAGCACCACATCCATCATCAACGGCATCGTATACGCGGCAGATTCCGGAGCAGCCGTGCTGAACATGAGCCTGGGGCGCAGTTATTATACCGGGCCAAACAACGCTGAATACGCGGCTATACAGTACGCCGTATCAAAAGGCGTCTTGATTGTTTGTGCGGCGGGTAACGACGCGGAGTACCATGTCGGATACCCCAGCGCCTATGAGGAGTGTGTCGCCGTTACCGCGTTGGCACAGGGCGGAATCTTTGATAAGAGCTACTCCAACTACGGACCAGAGGCGGATATTTCCGCACCAGGCACAGACATCCTTTCCTGCTACCCGGACAAAACCATCGCCTTTCTGAGCGGCACATCCATGGCCTGCCCGCAGGTGGCAGGCGTGGCCGCTCTCGTCAAGTCCGTGAACCCCTCGTATTCCGCCAGTCAGATCAGGAACAAGCTGCTCAACACCGCTACAGACAGGGGAGCGGCAGGCGTCGATAACCTTTATGGATATGGCATGGTGAATTCCTACCACAGCGTCGTGACCTACAAAGTGACGTTCAATTCCCGCGGGGGTTCCGGCATAGCCGCAATGAAGGCCGGGTACAACGACAAGCTCACCGCTCTGCCCACCCCGACCTACGGCACAAACCACTTTACGGGATGGTACAAGGACACCGCCTGCACCGCCGCGTGGAATCCGTCGGTGGACAGGGTGCGCTCCAACCTAACACTGTACGCCCGATGGGTGCCCGACACGGTGATGGTTACCTTCAACAGCATGGGGGGCAGTGCTGTCGCCGGCAAGTCCGTAAAGTTCGGCACAGCCATTGCTGCGCCGGCCAACCCCAGCCGCAAAGGCTACACCTTTGGCGGCTGGTACAAGGAATCGTCCTGCACGAACAAGTGGAGTTTCTCCACGCCGGTCAAGGACCATATGACGCTGTACGCCAAGTGGACGCTGATAACCTACACGGTAACCCTGAACTATCAGGACGGGCGCACATCCACAGCGGTGAAGGTGGTGCCCAACGCTCTGCTGCCGCAGCCAAAGGCTCCCACCCGCGATGGGTTTGTGTTTAAGGGGTGGTTCGTGGAAAGCAGTTGCTATACCCCCTGGGTTTTCGGTTCATACCCTGTTACACAACACATGACGCTGTACGCCAAGTGGCTCGATACGCGGTTTAAGCCGTGGAACATCACAGGTTTGAGCGGTTCCCTTATCGGCCCCATGGGCATCGATGTGGGTTCCGACGGCAACATCTACGTCATCGATAACCAAAGAAGGGTTCTGGTGTTCAATTCGGCGGGAAGCCTTGTGTGCCAATGGACATGCCAGGCTTCCGTAGTGGGCGATAGCGGCAGGCTGTACTCCATCACGGTAGATGAGAAGGCCAACGTATATGTGGGCGCCCAATACAAAATTCTCAAATACTCATCCAAAGGCGACCTTCTGCAGGAAATGCTCAATTTCAAGGTTTCCTCTGGGCCGACCAGCCTCGCCGTCGATTCGCAGGGCAACATCTATGTCGCGGACGGCTTCAAAATATTGAAATTCAAAAAAGACGGTACGATTCTTTGGAACAGAGGGGAATCCGGCTACCCGGGATACGGTGGTAACACGTCCGGCACTGGGACGGATAGTTTCATCCCGAGTCCTGTGGCAGTTCTTTCGAAGGATAAAATCAGGGTGGTTCAGAATTCCAAGTACAGCCAAGGCATCCTGGGCTACAATGCCGACGGCAGCCCGGACGGCTATGCCCTCAGCCTGGCCGATGCGAATTTCTATACGCCCATACAGATGGAGGCCAATGCCAAAGACCAACTGTATACCGTGAACTGGTCCTCCAACAAAGTCACTTTGCTGGACGGCAGCACAGTCGTTTCCCAGTGGGGGGCGTATGGCTCGGGCATTAACCAATTCAACGGTCCCTCCGACCTCGCCCTCGATTCTCATGGCAACGTGTATGTTGCGGATACAAACAACCACCGCATCATGCGCATGAGCCCTCCTGTGACGACTTACACCGTGAAATACAACGCTCAGGGCGGCTCCGCCGTGCGCTACATGCTGGCAACGGCCGGTCGCAAGCTGATAGCCCCCCGCCCGCCCACGCGCACCGGATACGTATTCGCCGGCTGGTACAGGGAAGCCGCCTGCACCAACGCGTGGAACTTCGACACAGACAAGGTTACGGCCAACATCACGCTGTATGCCAAGTGGACGATGGCCGCGCCGGCCGCGCCCAAAGCGGCATCCACGGGTTACAACAGCGTCAAGGTGTCCTGGAACGCCGTGGCAGGTGCTAGCGGCTACCAGGTGTGGCGCAGCAAGACGCCTTCCGGCGGCTACACGCTGGCGGCCACGGTGGCCGGCACCAGCAGCACCAGCACCGGCCTGGCCACGGGCACGACCTACTATTTCAAGATACGCGCCTATCGCACAGTGAACGGAGCCAAGGTGTACGGCGCCTACACAGCGGCGGTATCCGCCAAGCCGGCCCTGGCTGTGCCGGCCTCGCCCAAGGCCACATCAGCCTCCTACAACAGCGTTAAGGTGACCTGGAGCCCAGTGCCCGGCGCCGGCGGCTACCAGGTGTGGCGCAGCACCGGCTCAGGCTACACGCTGGCGGCCACGGTGGCTGGCACCACCAGCACCAGCACCGGCCTGGCCACAGGCACGACCTACTACTACAAGATACGAGCTTATCGCACGGTGAATGGAGCCAAGGTGTATGGCGCTTACACGGCGACGGTATCCGCCAAGCCGGTTCCGGCTTCCCCATCGGGCTTAAAGGCTGTACGAGCATCCTCCAGCAGCATCAAGCTGACCTGGTCCGCCGTGGCAGGCGCGACGAAGTATGAGGTTTATCGGGCTGCCTCCAGTTCCGGAACCTATACGAGGCTGACGGAGACCACAGGGCTAACCTGCACCAGCACCGGCCTGGCCAAAGGCAAGACCTATTACTACAAGATACGTGCTTACCGGCTGGTGGGGAGCACGAAAGTGTATGGAGGGTACAGCCTGGTTGTCTCCGCGACGCCATGAGCTGCACGATCCAGCTCCACGCGGTACAATAGCCTCATGAACATGAACCTCTTTGCGCAGACCATCACCTCCCCCACATACCCCGGCGGGCACGTGCAGGGCATCGCCGTGGACACCGCCCGCGGCTATATCTATTATTCCTTCACGACGCTGCTGGTGAAGGCACGGATGGACGGCCAGACGGTGGGCAGCGTGCGGGGGCTGACCGGGCACCTGGGCTGCCTGGCCTTTAACCCGGCAGACGGCCTCGTGTATGGTTCGCTGGAATACAAGCGCGACGCCATCGGCGCGGGCATCCGCCAGTCGCTGGGGTTGGGCGGGGCGTCCGGCGACGGCTTTTACGTGGCCATGTTCGACGGCGAAAAAATCAAGAGAGAGAACATGGACGCCGAGGGTGACGGCATCATGCGCTGCGTGCACCTGCCCACGGTATTGGAGGATTACGAGGCCACGGTGCGCACCGCCGCCGGCCCCCGAAAGCACCGCTACGGGTGCAGCGGCATCGACGGCCTGTCCATCGGCCCCCTGTTCGGCAGCGGAGCCCAGGGGCCCTGGGGGCTGTGCGTGGCCTATGGCATCTATAGCGATTTGGAACGTCAGGACAACGACCACCAGGTGCTGCTGCGTTATGACACCGGCGATTGGGACCGCCTGTCCCGGCCGCTGAACCAGAGCCGTATGCACCGGTCCGGCGCGCAGCCGCAAGGCAAGTATTTCGTGTTCACCGGCAACACGACCTACGGCGTGCAGAACCTGGAATACGACGCCTTCACCGGCCATTGGTTCATGGCCGTGTATCGCGGCAAAAAGCCGCAATACCCCAACCGGGATTTGTACATCATCGACGGCAGCGCCCAGCCGCAAACGCAACTCCTCGCTGGCTTGGGCGGGGAAACCGGACAGACGCTATGCCTATGGCAGCGGGGCATCCGCCATGAAGCCACGGGCATCCACGCCTGGGACAGCCCCTGGGGCACCACGGGGATATTCTCCTTCGGCAATGGGTATTTCTATCTGTCTCAGGATGGCAGATCGGAGGAGGGCTTTTACACCCAGGTCCAGCGGTACCGGTGGACCGGGGAAGCGCCGTTTCCGTTTGTGGAGGGGTGAGGGGACGCAACGGCTACGATATAGCGCACCTCGTACCAAGTCTGGTTGTACTTCAGCCCACCTTCTCCGACAAGATATTTCTCCACAATATAACGACAATGAAAGAGCCGCCGATTCTCGCCGGGGATAAGCCAGCCCTTCGATACCTACGGCCTGGCATACACGATCACGGAGAAGTTGCCGTACACCCTTGTAGAACCCACCAGCCGGTAGGCTCGCACCTTGTAATAGTAAGTTTTGCCTGTCGTGAGCTTCGTGTTAGTATAGCTCGTTGAAGTGGTCTCGAGCACCTTCGTGTAGATACCGGTTTTCAAGGTCGCGCGATACACTTCGTATCCAGTCACACCCCACACCGCCTTCCAGGTGACTTTGACGCTTGTCGAGGAAACCCTTGTCGCCTTTATGTCTGTGGGCGTGGCTGGCACCGGCCTGGCATACGCCACGGCGCTGTAGCTGCCATAAGTCGTCGTGTTGCCCGCGACACACATGGTCCGCACCTTGTAATAATAGGTTGTGCCTGTGGTCAGCCCCTTACTGGTGTAGCCGGCATCAGCCGTGGTGGCAATATAGGTATAAGCACCGTTGGCACTGGTTGCGCGGTACACGACATATCCATTTGCCCCGGCTATGGCGGGCCAAGTCAGCTTAATGCTGCTGTATCCAACAGAGGCCGCTTTGACCACCGGTGTGCCGATTCTCGCAAATTCAGCCTTAAGCGTGCGAGCCTTGGTCACATTGAAGCTGTAACTGGAGCTGGTGGAGACGGGGGTGCTGCCCTCCAGCCAGCGCACAAACCGGCAACCGGGCTTGGGAGTTGCCTTGACTGTCGCGGTCGAGCCATAAGCACAACTGCCGCCGCCGGTAACGGTGCCATAACTTGAGTTTGTTGTCGTGGCGGTTATGGCGTATTTGATCGTGGTCCATTTGGCATACACGGAAATATCGCCGGAAATCACGGCTGTGTTGAAATTCCAAGCGCTCGTGCATGCGGCTTGCTTATACCAGCCGACGAATGTATGCCCCACCCATGCAGGCGCGGCAGGAGCGCCGATGCGACCGTTGTTGACATTGGCAATCACTTTAAAAGAGGCGTTACCGTTCTGGGGGTAAACCGTTATCAGCGAATAGGCCTGCGAGGGATAGTATGCAAAGTCCGCCCATGAAGACCTGTGAGATATCGGGTAGTATACCTTGAAAAGCGAATGACACCAATTGAAAGAAGGATAGAAGAAAAAGTCAGGCTGATTGCCGCAGAAAACGGCCTTTTCCAGTTTTGTGCAGTTGCTGAACGCATCCTCTCCTATGAAATCCACCGATGCCGGTATCGTAATGGATTTGAGGCTGCTGCATGCGTAAAAGGCTCCACTTTGGATAGTCGACAGACTGCCCGGAAGGTTGATTGTGCTCAGATTCGTACATCCACTGAACGCGTCGGAACAGATATCAGTAATGGAAGGAGGTAACGATACCGACTTAAGTGCACTGCAACCGCTCAATATTCCAGCAGGAACATATCGAAGCGTTGATGGAAAGGTGATATTGGTTAACTTTGTGCAATTGCGGAAGATATACTCGCTGTAGGAGTTTATAGAACTCGGCAAAACAACACTGGTCAGGCTTGTGCACCCGCTGAATGCCTCGTATCCCAACGACGTAATGCTGGATGGGATTTGAACGCCAGTCATTTTGGTGCATCCGGAAAACGCGTAATCACCAATTGCCCGCACCGCTTTGCCGTTGATCGACGATGGAATTTTGACATAAGTTGCGGATCCATGATAACCTGTGATTGTAATATCACCGTTGGGACCCGAACTGTAGTTGAAGTCTCCATAGGCTCCCGCAAAGGCGACGTATTGCAGAGAAACAAATGCGATTACCATGACAAGCAAAACGACGATGATCTTGCACCGTGACATACGCTTCATTTCAGATTCCCTCCAATGGACATTAATTGTGACAATGCTAAATATGGCGGCAATGGTAAACTAATATATATTTTACTTCAAAAGATATAACCACGCAACACATAGGCTGACAATCGCCACAAGTCGTTTCTTCCACTCTACCTTGCGATAATGTGATACACCCCGGCCCCCAGCCGCACGCCATCTGCCAGCGCCACAGCCTCTCCGCCGTTCACGCTGGCGGTGGCCCATGGCTTGGGCAAGCTTAGCGTGGCAGTGGTACCGCCGGGCACCTCGATGTCCAGTGCCAAGCCATCCGAGGTCTTACGCCAGCCGCAGCGCAGCATGCCGTAGGGCGTCTCGTGCCAGGCCTGGGCGTACTCCAGGCCCTCCACAGGCTGGGGCGCAAGCCACGTGTGGCGGAAGCCCGGCGCAGCCTCGTCGGGCCGGATGCCGGCCAGCGCCTTGTAGAAGAAGGCGCTGACATCGCTGAACATGTGGTGGTCCAGCGAGGCCTCCCCCTTCCACATCTCCCAAAGCGTCGTGGCGCCTTTTACGATCCACTCGCCAAAGCTGGGGTAGGTGTCCTGCGCCGCCAGCGCATAGGCCAGGTCCGCCCGGCCATGGTCGGCCAGCGCCTGCAGCACCGTCTTGGTGCCCAGCATGCCGCAATCGAAGTGGCGGTCATACCGCTCCACCTCTGCCACCAGCCGGGCCAGTATCTTCTGTGCCAGTTCCCCCTGGGCGATATCCCAGTGCAGCGCCAGCGCGTAGCTGGTCATGCAGTCGCCAGTCACGGCACCGGTGCTCTCGTCGATGAAGCGGCGACGGAACATCTGCCGCAGGGCTTCGGCCTTGGCCTGGTATTCCCCGGCTGCCCGGGCGTCGCCCAGCACCGCGGCAATCTTGCCGGCCACCACACAGTCCGCCAGGTAGAACCATGTATCCGACACCCGCGTGGGCGTCTTGGGGTCGTCGGCATTGCGGTTGGCCGGGCACCAGTCCCCCAGACCGAAGTCCAGCGTGCCATCCTCACTCATGCCATCCAGGAAGGCGATATAGCGCCGGATGCCGCCCAAGCAGCGTTCCAACGGCTCCCGGTCGCCGGTATACACGTACAAGTTCCAAGGCAGCCACACCAGCAGGCTG
Source organism: Bacillota bacterium (assembly GCA_023422005.1). Taxonomy (GTDB): domain Bacteria; phylum Bacillota; class Clostridia; order Christensenellales; family UMGS416; genus JAEYRA01. The sequence goes on from JAEZSC010000028.1 coordinate 10,914, forward strand.
TCCCACATGGGTCCGCTGCCCCAGTTGAACCCCCAGCCACCGGTGGGCACGATGCCCGGCAGAGCGCCATTGGGCCGCTGGCTGTCCAGAATGTCGTCCAGCCATTTGCCATAAGCCAACCGCGGGTCATAATTGAGCAGCATCTGCTCGCTGGAGAGCAGTGCGTCGCCGGTCCAGCCGTTCTTCTCGCGGTGGGGGCAATCGGTGGGCATGCCGTGGTAATTGTTCTCGGTGGAGGCCCGAGCCGCGGCATGGATGCGGTTGATCAATTCGTTTGAGCAAGCAAAGCCGCCGGCAGTGGGCAGGTCGGTGTGGGCCACGCAGGCGGTCAGCGTGTCCAGCGTGGGTTCGCCGGGGAAGCCGGTCAGCCGCACATACTGGAAGCCGTGATAGGTGAAGCGGGGCTCGTAGACCTCCACCCCATCCCCCTTCAGCGTGTAGTGGTCGTGCTGTATGCTCTCGCAGCGCACGTGGGCGCGGATGTTGGTGTCGTCCACATCGCCGTCGGGCGTCAGCAGTTCAGTGTATTTCAGGCCCACCGTCGTGCCGGCGGGGCCGCTGACCTTCAGGCGCGCCCAGCCGGCGATGTTGCGGCCCATGTCATACACCCACACGCCGGGACGCACCTGCGAGAAGCTCTTAGGCTTAAACTCATCCACGATGCGTATAGGCTGCATCTGCATGGATTTGAGCACGCCGCCGGGGGAGCGGCACAGCACGGCAGATTGCCACGCGCTGTCGTCAAAGCCCGGAGCGTTCCAGCCGGGCTGCTCCAGGCGGGCGTCGTATGCCTCGCCCACATAGAGGCTGTTGAAGGTGATGGGGCCGGTAGAGCTCTTCCAGTGGGCGCCGGTGATCACCTGGACGCTTGTGCCGTCGGCCAGCGCGATGCGGGCCTGGGCCAGCAGCTTGGGGTGGTGCCGCCAGGGGGCCTTCTCGAAATCCCAGGCGTTCACGTGGGCCACGTTGTACATGCCGTTGCCCAGCATCGCGGCGATGACGTTGTCGCCGCGCTGCAGCAGCGGCGCGATATCCAGGGTGCGGTACAGGCAGGTCTTGTCGAACGCGGTGAAGGGCGGATTCATAAACTCGTCGCCGACCTTCTGGCCGTTGACATACAGTTCATAATAACCCAGCCCGCACACATAGGCCCGGGCGCTCACGGGCTGGGCGGCCAGCGTAAAGGCGCAGCGCAGCAGCGGCGCGGCCTCGCCCTCGGCGGGCGGCGCGGGGATGGCCGGCCTGCCCGGGGCGATCCACCGGGCCTGCCAATCCTCGGGGTGCAGCAGGCCGGTCTCAAAGGCGGCAACGGCGCTCCACGGGCCGGGCTGGCCATCGGCGCTCCACAGGCATACCTTCCAGAAATATTTCGTGGCGCTGCACAGCGCCGGGCCGCCCCAGCGGATACCAAGGCTGTCGGTGCTCTCCACGCGGCCGCTGTCCCACAGCAGCTCGGCTTCCCTGTGCAACGCCTCGGCCGATGCGGCTGCAATGAGGCGATAGGCGCTCTGTGCTGCGGCTCGCCAGGAGAACTGCGGCTGCGGGGTATCCACCCCCAGCGGGTCGCGGGCGTGGTTGCAGCGCAGGTCGGTTGCCTGAGTCATGAAGTCAGCCTCCTTGTAGCGAGGAGTTTCGCGCCAGCGGGCGCGACCAAAGGGCTTTCCGGTCGCCCTTTGGAAACCTTCGGCTCAAAATTAATGAGAATTTTGGTGTTAGCCTTTGACGCTTCCCAACACGATACCGGTGACGAAATACCTCTGCAAGAACGGATACACCAGCAGGATCGGAATGGCCCCCATGAACACCTGGGACGCCTTGATCGTGCGGTCCGACAGCAGCGCCAGGTCTTTGAACTCCTGCATGCTGACCGCCGTGGTGTCCCGCTGCACGATGACCGTCTGCAAATAGCTCTGCAGCGGGTAGTGCTCCGGCCGGTTCATGTACAGCAGGCCGTCGAACCACGAGTTCCAGTGGCCCACCAGCACGAAGAGCGTCAGTGTCGCCAGCGCCGGCGTGGAAACCGGCACGTAGATGTTCCACAGAATGCGCCAATGGCTGGCGCCGTCCATATAGGCGGCCTCCTCCATCTCCACGGGCACCTGGCGGAAGAAGTTGATGAGCAAAATCAGGTTGAACACCGGCAGTGCGCCGGGGATCACCAGCGCCCAAATCTTGTCGATCAGGCCCATGGAGCGTATGACCATGAAGGTCGGTATCAAGCCGCCGGACACCAGCATTGTGATCACGAAGAACCAGCTGTACACCGTGCGCAGGCGGAACTTGGTGTTGTCTTTGGAAAGCGGATAAGCGGCCAGTATCGTCAGCGCCATGTTGACAAAGCCACCCAGGGCGATGCGCTGGATGGACACCCACATGGAGGTTAGAAACTGCGGCCTGCCCAGCGCGTAGGTGTAGGAGGCGACGTTGAAATCCACCGGCCAAAAGGTGACGTATCCGGCCTGGGCCGCCGCCGCGGAGGAAAAGGACACCGCCAGCACGTTGATCATCGGGAACAGGCAGGTGGCTGCCAGCACACCCAGGAAAACCACATTGAAGACCATGAAGGCTCTTCTGCCAAAGGATTCTCTGTAATGCATGACCATTCCTCCTCTCTAAAAAATTCGATAATCGGCGAACTTGTAGGCCAGATAATAAGCGCTGGACAGCAGCAGCAGCGACACCGCGGACTTGAAGAAGCCTGCGGCGGCAGCCACGGAATACATGGCATCCTTGATGCCCAGACGATACACGAAGGTATCGATGATGTCGCCGCTCTCGTACACGACGGCGCTGTAGAGGTTGAAGATCTGATCAAAGCCGGCGTTCAGGATGTTGCCCAGGTTCAAAAGGGCCAGCATGACCAGCATGTTGCGCAGGTTGGGCA
>JAEZSC010000054.1 GCA_023422005.1 Bacillota bacterium
CTTTCCCGAGAAAGTTTCTCCTCGATGGAATCCAATTGCTCGCGCAGCGTGAACTCCCTCGTGCTGTCCATCGGCAGGGAGTCTGCCGCGCGGTCCACCGCCACATCCTGCGGATAGCTGACGTCCAACAGGCGCAGTTGGTCCTGCAGCGCCCGGCGGATGGCGTCCTTGATGCGGGTGACATCCCCCTGTATGCTGGTCAGCTGAGAGCCTGCGGTCTGTGCGCGCCGCTCGGCCTCACCGATGATGCGCTTGCCCTCCAGCTCCGCGTCGGCGATCATGGCGGCCGCCTTCTCGCGGGCAGCCTTTACAACGTCGTCCGCCGCCTTCTGGGCTGTAATTAGCGTGTCCCGAAGCGTGGTTTCCATGTCACCCACGTTCTTTTCCTTTTCGCCGAGCTTGGCCGCCTTCTCCTCGAGGGCGCGGTTGGCCCGTTGCAGCTTTTCCACCTCGTCGGCCACTTCATCAAGGAACTCATCCACGTCGTCGATGCTGTAGCCGCGGAAGGCCACATGCCGGAATTCCTTTTCCTCTATCGTCTTGGGTCCGAATGCCATGGTCTCTCCCCCTTATATGTTCGCCTCGGCGCTGTGGCCTCGGCATGGTTTCGTTATGAAAAGCGCTCGATCCACAGCACCAGGCGGCCGCTGCGGGTCGTGCTGCCGTCGGCCTGGGCCAGCCGGGCGCGGCCGCTGCCCCGTAAAGACAGCATGGCCCCTGGTTCCACGGCGCGGTCCGGCCGCGTTTCCTGGGCGTAGTTGAGCTTGACATACCCCGCCCGCACGGCCTGCGCCGCCTGCTCGCGGCCCAGATCATAGGCCGCGGCCACCACGGCGTCCAGCCGCAGCGAGGCCACGCTGGCGCGAAAGCGCCGGGCATCCTGCTCGGGCAGCTGCTCCAGCGCGTCCGGAGCCGGCGCGATGCGCAGGGCGGCGCTGCCCGCCTTGTCCAGGTTGGCCTGCACGAAAGGGGCCAGCGTGTCCAATATGAAGAACACCGCTTGGCCCTCGCCCACGCGGATATCGCCCAGGGCGTCGCGACCGACGCCCAGAGCACTCAACGCGCCCAAAAAATCCCGATGAGCGGGTTGGGCGTACCTTGCGTTCCACACCGCCTGCAGCGCCGTCACCGGCCAGTCGGACGGGTCCGCATCGCTGCCGCAGAAGGCGCAAACCCGGCGCTCCAGAGGCGCGCCACCGCCATAGAACACCGCGCGGCACCCGGCAGAGCCCGCCGCGGCCAAGGCCAGGGCCTGCTCCCGGGGGTCCAGAAACTTGGTGAACGCATGAACGCGTTCCTGGGCGGCGCGCGCCGCCAGCTCCCGCAAGCGCTCCCCCACGCCGTCGGCCGCGCGTTCCATCAGGAGTATATCGCCCCGATTGCCATGATAACCAGCTGCCGCACGCCCTGCACCAAGAACATCGCCAGCATCGGCGATAAATCCAGCCGCATGCGCAGGCGCCAAGTGGCCGGCAGGATGCGGTTGAGGATGGCCCGGCACGGCGCCACCACCGGTTCGGTGATGAAGTGCAGGATGCGCACGATGGGGTTGTCGTAGCGCAAAAAGCCAAAGCTTAAAATGGCATCAGCCAATATGGCATAGGTGTAGATCTCCAGCAGCCAGACCAGCGCCACGAGCAAAAACACGCCCAAGCTTGTCATCGCCGCCTCACTCCGGGCGGCGGGGCAGGCTGAAATAGCTGCTGCGGCCGCTGCGAAGGTCGCTGGTGATGTTGCCCAGCACGTTGCCGGAGATGTCCACATGCGGCGGCGCCAGCACGAAGATCCCTCGGGAAATCTTGCGTATGCTGCCATCCACGCCATAAACCGCGCCGCTCAGGAAGTCCAGCACCCGCTGGGCGATCTCCACGTTCAGGTCTTCCAGATTGGCGATGACCGGACGGCCGCTCTTCAGGTCGTCGATGATCCTCTGGGTGTCGTCATAGCTCTGGGGCTGATAGACGACCATTCGCATGCTGCCGCCAGCGGCAGCGGGGCTGGAGGGGCTCATGGGCACCACCCTGCCTTCCTCGGTCCTTCTGTTGGGCACGCTTGGAGCGGCGGCAGGCTCCTCCATGCGGCGGCGCACCGGCGCGCGGCCGGCGGCGCTGTTGCTCTTATAGGGGTTGGCGCCATAGGGCGAAGATGGAGTCTCCTCCTGCTCCCGCGGCACTTCTTCCTCGTTCTGACGCTCCTCAAAGCCCAACAGCGTCAGAAATTTGCTCATCATATTGGCCATGTTTCTCCTGCCTCAAGCCCGGAACACCGGGCGTTCTCCTGCGTACCCTATCGGTTTATTGTAGCGTGAAACGGTAAAAAAGTCCATAAAATACTATGGCTTGACCAGCTCCATGCCCACGGCCAGCGCGCCGGTGTCGGCCCCGGCCTCGGCGATCACGGCGCTCTTGGCGTTCTTGGCCAGCACAGAAATTTCCACGGTTTTTACGCCACCCTGGGGCTGGCGATAACTCAGAAACATCTTGCCGCCATCCTCCTTGAGCATGTTGACCGGTACGAGGAAGCCGGATATATCCCGCCCGATGCGGCCATTGATCAACCGAAGGCTGAGCATCTCCTGCACGCCGGCAGTCATCTCCAGCACGACCAGGGCGTTGCGGCCCTGGTTGACGACCTTGACGGCTTTGGCCTGCACCGGCTCTTTGAGCCCGTCAAAGGTGACCTCCTGGGTGTTGCCCTCGCTGAGTGGGTTCTCCCGCGAGCCCAGCACCGCCAGCGCGTACCAATGGGAGGGGTTGACGATGCGGCACACCGGCTGCTGGGCCTCCACGACCTCGCCGCCGGTCTTGGCAGTGCGCTTGCTCAGGATATCCCCGGAGAGATCCCGCACCTGTTCCGGCGTCATCGTCTCCAGCGCAGCCACGGTCAAATAACTCTCAAAGCCGTCCAGATAGAAGCTGACCAGGCCCTCGGCCGGCGCGGCCACCTGCTGGCGGGTCTCGTCGATCTTGGCCTGCAGATTGCTCTCCATCGTGTATTGTTTGTTCAGGTGCTCGTCGGCTTTCACGAATTCCAACATATACAGACGCCGCTGTTCCATAAGATCCTTGAGCTCTTTTTCGTAAACCAACAGGCTCTGGGTCTTGCCTTGGGCGGTATGGGCGCTGATCTCATCCATCTTGGTGTTGATCTTGCTATTGATGGCCTCCAGGTCCTTGTCCTGGATGTTCTTGATGATGTTGTTTTCCTGGTAATCCTTGATGTAGGCCCGCAGCTCGATCAGTTTTTCCAAATCCTTTTCGGAATAGCCCGACGTATAGAGCATGGCGATGGGCTGGTCGCGCTGCACGGCTTCGCCCTCGGCAGCGATGCAGCTGAGCTTGGCATTGGCCTTGGCCTGTACGAGGGTTTCATCGCGCAGCACAATGGCGCTGATGGCCTGGTCGTTGGCCAGCCTGCCCCACTGTATGCGCGGCGGGCGCATCGCCGCGGCCAGCGACACAACGCCCCACACCAACAGCGCCGCCAGCAGCGCCAATATCAAAAAAAAGCGGGGTTTGATCTTGTATTGTTTGCCATAGTTGGCCTGGGACATCCGGCTCTCCTGTTTTCTGTGGATATTTGATTATATCACAGTTCAATGTGACATTCAAAATTCGTCGAGGATGCGGCCCGTGGGAAAGACCATTTCTGCAAACGAAATAAAAAAACCTTCCCCAAAAACGGGGAAGGCAAAACAAGTCAGCTTCTGCGGTTTTGTTCAATGAACAGACAGGCGCGCGGTGACGCAGTTGCCGCTTTCATTGAGCTCCAGAGACGAGCACAGGCCCTTCACGATGGCCAGACCCCGGCCGCTCTCGGCCGTGGCGTCGGGCACCAGGCCGATGGCGGTGTGGTCGGCAATGCCGCGACCACCATCCTCCACGCAGATCTCCAGCGCGTCGCTGCGCACGCCAACCTCCACGCGCACAGCCTTGTTCGCACAGCCGCCGTGCTTGAAGCTGTTGGTGATGAGCTCGCTCAAGATCAGGCGGAGGTAATAGCTGTTCTCTTCAGACATCGGAATCTTCATTTCCGCGTACTGCACAAGGCCCTTTATCACTTCGCCCATCTGAGCGATGGAGGCGATCTGACAACGCATGTGGGTGGTCCTCCCGGTTGATCTCTACAAAGAACATACCCGACCGGATGGTACTCTAAACAAGAGAGTAAAAACGCGTTAAAAGTGTTTGCTGCGCAGGGAGTCGATGATTTTGCGCTCTATGCGGGAGATTGTCATCTGCGTAACGCCCATTTCCCGGGCCAGCTCCGCCTGGGTTTTGCCGTGGATATAGCGATCCACCAGCACCTTGCGATCCTCATCGCACAGGCTGCGCAGCATGGCATGCACGGTCTCGCGGCTGATGACGGCCTCATAACCGCTGTCCTCCATGCCGAAGAGCGACTCCATCTGCTCGCCATCCTGGTTGTCGGTACCGTCTATGCTCATGAACTGCAGGGAGCTGGCGGCTTCCAGCGCTTCCAGCGCTTTGTCCACCGGCACGCTTACGGCATCGGCCAGCTCCTGCGTGGTGGGGTAGCGCCCCAGCTTTATGACCAGCTCGCCCTCGGCGCGTCGCAACTTGCCGGCCAGCTCGCTGCTGGTTCGCGGCATGCGCATCGTGGCCGAAAAGTCGCGGATGTAATGCTTGATATCGCCGATGACGGTGGGCAGCGCGAAGGCGCCAAAGCGCACACCCTTGCCCACGTCGAAGCGGTCGATGGCGCGCAGTAGCGACATCATGGCCACCTGATAGAGGTCCTCGTATTCCACGCCCTGGCGCACGAACTTGCCCGCGGCCTTGGCAGCCAGCGGCGCGAACTTCTGCACAATCTCACCGCGGATGGACGGGTCCCCGGTAGAGCGGTATTGGGCGAACAGCGCTTCGCTGAGGTCTTCTCTGAGCTCGCTCACCGGGGGCTTCCTCCGCCGAAACGGAACGTCACGCACCCCGGCGCCAGTTCCAGCCCATCGGTGAGCGCCTGCAGCAGCGCCAGGCTGAAATCGTAATCGATGTCCTCGGTGCTGTGCTGCATGCCGCTGCCCAGGCCCTGCACGGCCACCTGCAGCGTTTCGCCGGCTGTGAAGCTGACCTCCAGGCTTTCAAAGCCCTCCCGATCGTTGATGAGCAGCAGACAGGCCTCGGCAGCGGCGGCCTTGGCGTCCTCCATGGCTTCGATGCCCATGCCCATGCGGCTGCACACGCCGGACGTCGCAAGGCGCACGACCAACAGATGCTCGGCCTTGGCCGGTATGATGACCTTAACCACGTCCTGCATCGTCAGTCCTCCAGCTCAAAGGCGCCGTCCAGCCCGGTCAAGTGGAAGATGCGGCGGATATGGGGCTTCAGACCCTTAATGACGATCTTGCCGCCATACTCCCGCACGCGGTTGAGAGCGCCCACCAGCACGCCCAGGCCGGTGCTGTCGATGTAGCCCATGCCCGTGGCGTCCAAGTGGACATCGGCCTGGGTCTGGGCGATACAGGCCAGAATCTCCTCCTTGAGCGCGGGCACGGTATAAAGATCCATGTCGCTGCCCACCTGAATCTCCCAGCGCTTTCGTTCTGTGGCGTAAACACCCATGGTATGCCTCCCCTGGCCATACTTTTGTATGTGTATGATGCCTATTTCTTAACGCCCTTGGCCCCGCCCCGCTGAACCTTGCCCAGTAGGGACGAATCAAAGGCGTAGGTGTTGGCGTTCTTCTCGCGGTGGGCGGCCAGCGCCTGGTCCACGATGGCGTCTATGAGCCGGGCGTAGGGCACGCCCTTGGGCTCCCACAAATAGAAGGCGAAGGAGCCGGGCACCGTGTTGATCTCGTTGATATAAAGCTCGCCGGACGCCTTGTCGATCATGTAGTCCACGCGCACGACGCCTTTGCAGTCCAGCAGGCGGAAGGCCTGCACCGTGAGCGCCTGGATGCGCGCGGTCATCTCGTCGGAAATAGGCGCGGGAATCAGCCGCTGCATGCTCTCCATGCCCTTGCCGCCGCCTTCCCGCAAATATTTCTCGTCGAAGGTCAGGAATTCCTTCCAGCTGACCGGCTGTTCGCACAGCGACGCCTGCACATCGCCTTCAAAGCCCATGGCTGAACAGTTGATTTCCTGAAGATCGGTCACAGCCCGCTCCACGACGGCGCGGCGGTCGTAGTGGAAGGCCACGTCCAGCGCGAAGGCCAGCCTTTCGCGGTCGTTGGCGCGGTTGATGCCGATGGAGCTGCCCAGATTGCTGGGCTTGACGTAGACGGGATAGCCCAGCGACTCGGCCTCGGTGAGCGCGGCATCGCGGTCCCGCTGGAAGGCGCTGCGCTCCACGGCCACATAGGGCACGATGGGCAGCCCCGCGCCGCGAAAGGCCGTCTTCATGGCGATCTTATCCATACCCAGGGCGCTGCCCAGAACGGCAGGGCTGGTGTAGGGCACGTTCATCAGCTCCAGCAGGCCCTGCAGCGTGCCATCCTCGCCGTTCATGCCGTGGATGGAGGGCACGGCCACGTCGAACTGCGTAAGCGGCTGCCGCCCCTTGTTCAGCAGGCCCTTGACCTCCACTGGATAGACGCCGCGGCTGCCGTGGCTGGGCTGCAGATAGACTTCCATGACCTGCGACGGATCGAACTTCTCATAAAAGCCGATGTCCCGGAGGCGCTCCCCGGTGTACCACCTGCCGTCGCGGCTGATGTACAGCGGTATGGTCTCGTATTTTCCGCGGTCGGCGTTGTCCATGAACTGCAGCGCCGTCACGATGCTCACGTCGTGCTCCACCGTTCTTCCGCCGTATATGACCGCCAAATTGATCTTCGCCATGAAATCCCTCCGTGTTCTGTTTGCTTTACCTTATGCCCGGAGCTTACGTTTCATAATGGTCGGGCAGATCGTTCTCGAAGAGCACCACATCGCCGGGCCGGCCGATCCTGCCCAGCACCGCCGTGGCCTCGGCCAGGCGGCCCACCGTGTGGATGCTGCCCTCGGGGAATCCGGCTTCCAGCAGCCCGGCCTTCATGTCGGCACCATTGCGAGCCACGAGGATGGCCACATCCACCGCGCCGGCCATGGCCTGCCCAAAGGCGCAGTTCTCCCGGGCCTCGGCGTCGCCCAGCTCCACGAGGCCCGGCGTCACGATGACCTTGCGGCCGGGGAAGGACTTGAGCACCGCCAGCGCAGCGCGGGCGCCGGCCGGGTTGCTGTTGAAGGCGTCGTCTATGACGGTGATGCCGTTGGTCGTGGGCACCAGCTGCAAGCGGTGCTCCACCGGCTGCACCCGGGCGATACCCGCGGCGATCTGCTCCATGGTCAGGCCCAGCGCCCGGGCCACCGATGCGCAGCCCAGTATGTTCTGCACGTTGTGCTCTCCCAGCAGCTTGGTCGTGCATTGCACTTCTTCCCCACCGGGGCCAACCAGCAGGAAGGTGCTGCCCTGGGGACCGTGGGCAGTGTCCCGCGCCGTCATATACAGCGGCTCTCCCCGCTGCTGCACGCCGAACAGGGCCTTGGGTTTGGCGGTCTGTTTATAAAGGCCGAAGCAGATGTCGTTGTCGCCGGGCAGGAAAGCCATGCCGTCGGCGGGCAGCGCCTCCACGAGCTCATATTTGGTCTTGGCCACGGTCTCGATGTTAAACATCGTCTCCAGATGCTGGGGGCCTATGGAGGTGATCAGGCCATATTTGGGCCGCACGAGCTCGCACATCTCGGCGATGTCGCCGCGGTGGCGGGCGCCCATCTCGCCGATGAACACCTCATAAGACTCGTCCAGGCTTTCACGGACGAACCTTGTGACGCCCATGGGTGTATTGTAGCTGGCCGGCGTGGCCAGCGTCTTGTATTTCTCGGACAGAATCGTGGCAAGGATCATCTTGGCGCTGGTCTTGCCATAGCTGCCGGTGATGCCGATCTTGATGAGACCGGTGAAGCCGGCCAGCTTGTCCCGCGCCTCGTTGAAGTACCGGCGCTGGATGGCGCGTTCCACCGGCTGCGCCAGCAGCGAGGCCAGCGCCAGCAGTTGGGGCAGCAGCGCCACGGCCAGCGCCATCACGACGGCCAGCCACAGGCCGACGATCAGCACAAACCCCGCTCCCCGACCCTGGGCGAACCCCATCCAGAGAACCGCATACCAATGCATGCCCGTTATCAGGCCACCATCGCCCATGGCCAGCGCGGCCAGCGCCTGGGCAAAGATCAAAACCAAGAGGCCAATCACGGCCAACAGCATCAACACCAGCGCCAGCGCGCCCATCAGGCGCTTGACCCGGGCAGTAACAGCCAGCGGCTTTTTCGAGGGTTCCTTCTTCCAGCGTTTCCAGCAGCGGCGCATGCCGTCGGCCCATAGTATGGCAAAACCAAATACGAGCACATCCAGCACCTGAGCTTCCAGCGGCTTGTCATTGCGCAACCAAAAAACGATCTGCTGACCAGCCGCACCCAACAAGGGTAAAAACAAGATCATTTGTTGCCGCAGACCATACCGCCAATCCAGCCACAGCCGCTGCCGATGACCCGGATCTTCCTTGAGCCGCATCAAAAGCTGCGGTCGCTTGTAAGACTCCAGCTGAAAAATGTGGATGAGCCTTTGGGCAGGCCAAAGCAGCGCCAACAGCGACGCCAGATAGGTGAGCCAAACCAGCGGCACGATGATTTTGCCGGCAAACCCGTTGAGTGCCAGGATGGCCGTCATGGCTTCCCTCCCAAAAAGGTTCTCACGATCTTCACAAACCGCGCTGTCTGCTCCAGATAGGCGAAGTGGCCGCAGCCCTCGAACACGACTAACCCCGCGTCGGGGATCTCCTTTGCCATGGCCTGCCCCATCCACAGCGCCGAAGCGCCACTGTCATGCTCGCCCCAGATCAGCAGCGTGGACGCCTGTATTTTGGGCAGGCACCAGCGCAGGTCCTGGTTCACGACGCGCACGAAGGTCTTCTTCATCTCGTCGCTCAAGGCGCGGTAATCCTCGCTGCCGGCGCTCTGGGCGCGCTTGTCCAGATCGATGCCTATGGCTTTGCACAGCCGGTTGAGCGCCGGGCGGCGGCGAATGGCCTTGCCCAGCTTATAGACCCACACGCGTATATAGTAACCAAGGCTGCGCTTGGGCTTCAAGCCCGCGCCGCCGGTGATGACGACTTTGCCCACGAGCTCCGGGTGGGTGGCGCTCAGCAGCAGCGCCACGCGCCCTCCGAAGGAATGAGCGACGATGTCGGCTTTTTCGATGCCAGCGGCCTGCATGAAGGCCACGAGGTTGTCGGTGTATTCGCTGACCGACCACGGTGAGGGCGGCGCGTCGCTTTCGCCAAAGCCAGGGAAACCGATGCTGGTGCATGTCCGGATGTCCTGCAGGCCCAGGGCCACCGGGCCCATGGACGCAGCCTTGCCGCCCCAGCCGTGCAGCAACAGCGCCGGCGGCCCTTCCCCGGCGCGCTCATAGCTGATGTTCACGCCGTCTACGGCCAGCTTCATCGGTCTCCTCCGCCATGGAACATTCCCATATAGACTTCCATATTGGTACTATTTTACTCTGATTTCCCCGTAATTGGAATAAGCTTCGTGACTTTTATAGAGTTTTGCCCTTCAAAGGGAATCTTTGCACGATCTTGACCGGGTTGAACTTGACCAGTGCCAGCTCGGCAAAGGTGGCCCGGAAGGGTAAAAAGCTGCGCCGCACCGCCGCGAGGGCGGCACGCTCATCCTCGGGCAGCAGCTTGAAGGCCACCGTCATGTGCGGTGTGAAGAGGCCGGGCAGGTACAAGGGATCGGCCAGGGCCTGCAAACCGCCCAGTTGGGTCGTGAGCGCGCGGTTCATGGCCAGCAAAGCGCCCTGGGGCTGCGGCGAAAGATAGATCACCGAATGGTCGAACTGCCCCACCTCGTTGAAATAAACCGACACCGGGGCTTGCCCGGCAGCAAAGCGCTCCGCAGCCTGCGACAGCGTGCCGTCCTGTGTGCTCAGTACGCTCAGGCTCAGGTGGGGTTGGTTGTCGCCCTCGAACAACCCCGAGGGAAAGCCGGCGTCGCGCACGGCCCGCCACACGGCCTCGGCCCGGCGGCGAGCGTCATCGTCGGGCAGCAGGATCATTGCCCAGCCCATCAGCGCCGGGGGCGCCGTTCCACCGCCACATAGAGCATCCGCCACAGCGCCAGCGCCAGCAACGCCGTCACGAAGACATACAGAGCCCAGGCCGCAGAGATCGCACCGTCGCCGACGGTCACCAGGAACGCCTGTATGATGTAGCCATAGGGCAAAGCCCCCGCAGCGGCCAGCAGCATGGCCACCAGCAGCGCCACCGCGAACACGATCCATTTCGCCTTGGTACTCATAACGCAGGAACCTCGCTTTTTACGGAACATCCTATCCCCCCGCTGACGCGGGTGATGCTCATCGCCCCAGGCGATGACCGGCAACGCTCTTATGGCGGCGGAGCCGCCATCCCGCGTTGCCTGCCATGACATCCGATCCCCCGCTAACGCGGGGGATGCTCATCGCCCCAGGCGATGACCGGCAACGCTCTTATGGCGGCGGAGCCGCCATCCCGCGTTGCCTGCCGCAACATCTTATCGCCGCCAAATGGCGGCGATGCTCGCCCCTACGGGGCGACCGGCATTGCTCTTATGGCTGCAAAGCAGCCATCCCGCAATGCCTGCGGCGCCATCCCGCAATGCCTGGCATAGGCTTTTCACAACATTCTATCGCCGCCAAATGGCGGCGATGCTCGCCCCTACGGGGCGACCGGCATTGGGTCGCGAGCTCTTGCGGGACATCTTATCGCCGCCATCTGGCGGCGATGCTCACCGCTGATGCGGCGACCGGCATTGCGCAAGCGCAATGCCTGCGGATACTATTATACCAAATACCGCTCCCGGTATGTCCAGCGGATTGCCGCAAAGCTCCCAGGCAACCATGGCCGCCACACCCGTACCCCCGCACACCGGGAACAGCGCCGCCGGCGGCCGCGGAACAAAGGCTGCCACCCACAGCGGCACCGTGATGGCCGGCGCCCACAGGCTGTAGGCCAGCGCCAGCGCGCCAAGCACATCCCGCGACCACAGCGCCACCGCCGATGCCACTGCCACAAAGGCCGCGCCCAGCACGGCGGGAGAACTCCACCAACTGCCTTGGGCGTGCTGCAGCACGTCGCCCCGAAGGTTGTCCACCGCGGCGCACAGATAGGCTGAGCCGCAGGCCATGAGCCCCGAGAGCACGCCCGCCGCCGCCACGCCGCGCAAACCTGCGGGCAGCACCGCGCCCAGCAGCGCCGGCAACGCGCCCTCCGGCGCTATGCCCGGCAGCACCACCCTGGCTGTAAGCCCCGCCAACCCGGACACCACAAACAGCGCCGCCGACACCGCTCCGGCCGCCACCACGCCCCGGCGGCTGGCAGCCCCGTCCCGCCCCAGCAGCAGGCTGCGCACATAGGGCGGCGCCAGCGTTTCACCGCTGGCATACAGCAGAAACGCCCCCAACAGTGCCGCCGGCTGCCCATCCGCCGCCGGCGCCGCGGCCAGCACCGCGGAAAGGCCTCCCCCACGGGCCAGGCCCAGCGCCAGCATCAGGGCATAGCCCGCCACCAGCAGCGCGCACTGCAGCGGGGCTACAGCCAACAGGCCGCGGATGCCGCCACTAACTGTGAGCGCCCACAAGAGCGTCGCGCTCACACCCACGGCCAGCACGCCCGGCAGGCCCATCCACGCGCTCAGCGCCACCGACAACGAACGCAGCTGCGCCCCCAGCACCGCACTGCAAAACAGCGCCGCCAGCAGCCCGGCCGCGCCGCGCGCCACCGGGCCATAAGCACGGCCCAGCACCTCGCCCACCGATGTGCAGCCCTGGAACCTGGACAGCCGCGGCGCCAAAAACCAGCCCACCAGCACCGTACCCAAGCTGAACCCCCACAGCGCCAGCACCGGCTGCCAGCCCTGGGCAAAGGCCCTGCCCGCCAGGCCGAAGGAGAAACCCCCGCCTAAAAAAGATGCAACCAGAGACAGAAACACCAGCGCTGCGGGCACGCCGCCGCTGCGCCGCTGCGCCTTCAGGCCATAAGCCACGCTGGCCAGCAGCAGCACCGCAAGAATCAGCCCATCCGTCATTCTCCGCCTCCACAAACCCATTCTTTGATGTATACGAGAGCGGTTGTTTTTTTTTGCAAAAACTCAAAAACCCCCTTTACAAACGAACGGTTGTTAGTTATACTTCAAACTAACAAGTGATCGTTCGTAAGGAGGTTTTTTCTATGAAGATATTGGCCGTCATCGGCAGCCCTCGAAAAGGTGACACCTATGCCGCCGTGCAGCGCTTTGAGCGGCAGCTGCGCGAGCACACCGATGTGGAAATGGAATATCTGATGCTGTCCCAGGTAAAGCTGCCCGACTGCTTGGGCTGCCACAACTGCATCATGAAGGGGCGCGAGACGTGTTGGCAGGCACAGGCGGTTCGAGCTCTGCAAGACAGAATGACCCAGGCCGACGCCGTGATTCTGGCCAGTCCCGTGTATAACCAGGCGCCCACTGCGATCATGAAGCGCTTTTTGGATTATTTCACGTTCCTGTGGCACCGGCCAGAGCTGTTTGGCGTCAAGTTCTTCGGTATTTCCTCCGGTGGCGGCATGTTCGGCGGCGTGTTCAAAGCCATGAAGGACAATGTGCTTAGTTGGGGCGGCACATGGCTGGGCAGTCTGGGGGTTCCCCACTATGAAGCGCTCACGCCCAAATACCGCCAAAAGGCCGACGCGGATCTGGCCCGCGCCGCGCGGCAATTCCTGACCGCCGTGGCGAAGAAGGAGCTGCCCCGGCCGGATTTCGGCGCGCTGATGCGCTTTCGCGTGTGGCGCATGAACGCCCGCGCGTGCAGGGAAGGCGTTCCGGCGGACTTTGAACACTGGACACGGGCCGGGTGGTTTGAGCGCCCATATTATTACGCCACAGCCATCAACCCGGTGCTGCTCCTGTGCGCCGACGCCGCGGCGGCTCTGGCCCAGCGCTTCATGCGCAGAATCTACATCGGGTATTAAGGAGGCGTAATGGGCACCAAGGAACGCATATTGGAGGCCGCCATCGATCTGTTCTCCGAGCGGGGGTACGGAGATGTGGGCATCCGCGACATCGCCAGAGCCGTGGGCATCAAGGAGAGCTCGCTCTACAACCACTTCGCCGGCAAGCAGCAGCTGTTCGAAGCCATACTGGAGGAACTGCAGCGCCATCTGGGCGCCGTTACACCCAGCGAGGAACAGGCTGCCGTCGCCATGGCCCACATCAGTCTGGAACAGCTGCAAGAGATCAGCTCTCTGAATGCGCGGATGTATTTTGGGGACGAGCGGCTGCTGAAGATGTGGCGCATCCTGTCGCTGGAGCGGCTTAAGAACCCCGCGGTTCAGGAGTTGTATCAGAAGCTTCTGATCGACGACCCTCTGCACTACCACACGGCGCTGTTCACCATGCTGATGGAGGCGGGTTCGATGCCCAGGATGGACCCGGCGGCGCTGGCCACGGCGTTCTATGGGCCGGTTTATCTGACCTATGTGCGCCACATCGAGAACAACCGCAGCCCCCGGCCGCTGGACGACGGCGTTGTGCTGGGCAAAATAGCTTCGCACATGGCGATGATGGACATTCTGCTGGGATCCCATCAACGAATAACGGAAAGGGAGAAAGAGCATGAAAGGCAAGAATAAGATGGGCGTTATGGGCGTGGGCGGCAAGATCGCCGCGGTGCTGGTGGCCGTGCTGCTGCCGTCGCTGCTGCTGTCGGCCTATGTGCCGGCGCTGCGTATCCCCTCCACCGGCTATCCCACGCTGTACGCCGTGGGCGGCGTGCTGGCCGCCGCGGGCTTCTCGCTGAACCTGCTGGCCGCCACGCATATGATGCGCGCCCACAAGGAGGACCGGCTGGCCACCGGCGGGTTGTACCGGGTGTTCCGCGACCCAATGTACGTGCTGCAGCTGTTCGTGACGCTGCCCGGCCTGCTGCTGATGACCCATTCGTGGACGGCGCTGCTGGCCATTCCCGCGGCCTACATCGCCTATCGTCACTTCGTGCGCGAGGAGCACAGCTGGCTGCAGCAGCGCTACGGCGAAGCGTACACGGCCTATGTAAAGAGCGTGGCGATCAAGCTGTAGTGCAGGAGTTCGCACATAAAGCGAGCGCCCCGGAAACCCGGGGCGCTCGCTTTATGTTTGTGTTTGTTTGGGGCTTTCTTTGAGATTACTTGCCAATACCGGTGCCGTAGGCAGCCACGTTGGCCTTGTACTTCTCGGTGTACTTGTCTTCCACAGCCTTCAGACCGTTGTCGTCGGCGAACTTCACGATGTTGTCATAGATCGCGGCAGCTTCCTCAGCGGTGGCGGCCATGATGACCTTGGGATACTCGGCGATCAGGTTGTCCTCAACCAGCTTGCGGTTGATGCCCTCGTCGGCCAGCGGGTCGATGACGTCGGCGATACCGACGAACTCGTCAGACACCCACATGATGGGGGTGAACTTGTGGGCCTGCTGCCAGATGACCCAGTCCTGCTTCTCGGCGGGGAGCAGGTCGTTGACAGCGAACTTGGTGCTGTCCACGTTGTCGGAATGACCGGGCATGGACCAGAACCAGGCGCCCAGGGCGTCCTTCTCTTCGGGGGTCTGCTCGGACTCCGCCTTCTTCAGCAGCGGCAGGCCGTCGGCATTCAGCTCGTCCCAGTTGAAGCCCTTGGGGCCGTACATCATGATGATGGAGCCTTCCTTGGTCAGGAAGTCGGTCCACAGGGTGAAGATGCGCTCAGGCTGCTTAGCCTTGGTCGTGATGTTGGTGACGTTCCAGCCGATGGTCTCCTTGTGGTCCGCATAGACCTTGGTCACGCCGGCGGCCGGGGGATACAGAGGATCGGTCAGCTCGATGCTGCCGCCGGGGAAGCTTTCCCGCACGATCTGGCGGAAGTGGTTGACGGAATCCTGGGAATGATCATAGAACATCAGAGCGATGCGGCCGGAGACCAGCTTCTCTTTGATCTGATCGGCGCTGTCGGTGAACTGGGAGGCGCTGATGAGGCCCTCTCTCCACCACTTGTTGACTTCCATGGTGGCCTGCTTGAAGACCGGATCGCGCAGGGCCAGCTGATAGCGGTCGCCCTGAGGGGAGTACCAGCCGGACAGCACGCCGCCGAAGGAGCGGTAGAAGCCGCGACCCAGGTTATAGCCGTCAGGAGAACGGTCGATCATCATGGGGATGATGTCCAGGCCTTCCCTGTTCTTGCCAAGTTCCTTGGCCTTTTTGGCGTAATTGTACAGGTCATCCAGGGTCTTCAGCTCGGGCTTGCCAGCATCTTCCCAAATGCGCGTGTCATACAGCCACGCATCGTTGCCGCCGGTGGGGCCTTTGCGCGGCCAGTTGGGGATGCTGTACAGATGGCGCTGGCCATCTTCGCCTACCAGCTTGAGCTGATCGATGGTGGTGGCCAGCAGGTTGTCTTCCAGGTTCTTGTTCTTCTCCATGAAGGGCTCCAGCGGGAGCAGCTTGCCCAGCTTGGCCAGGTTCTGGTTGTCCACGCCGCGGTCCATCATGATGGAATCCGGCAGCTCGTCAGCGGAGATCATGATGTTCAGCTTGGCAGCCGGGTCAGAGTCCGGCTTGGAGAAATCCACGGTGATGTTGTACTTCTTCTGATAGTACTTGGAGACTTCATCCTTGCCCCACTCGTGGATCGTCCACCAGTCGTAGTTGAAATAGTGGGTGAAGGTGTAGGGCTCCAACGCGGGAGCGGAAGTGGGTTCGGTGGCGGCCGATTCCGTAGCAGCGGGTGTTTCCGCGGCAGCGGACGTTTCCGCGGCGGCGGGAGCGGACGCAGAGGGCGCGGGGGTGTTGGTGTTGCCTTGGCAACCGGCCAACAGTGCGCCTGCGAGCATCAGCACCGCAACCAGCAGAAAGGGAAGCGAGTGTTTCTTCATGAGGCACCTCCATACATATTTTGATAACGGTCGGGCTTGCGCCCGCCGGGTTATCCGTCAGAGAATCCAGGCCGCGGTCAGCCCTTCAGCGAGCCTACCATGATGCCCTTGATGAAATAGCGCTGCAAGAACGGATACGCCATGACGATGGGCAGTATCGTCACGATCATCGTGGCCATGGTAATGGAGCGCACGTTGACCTTGGCGGCTTTGTTGACATTGGTGGCATCCACCGTGACGCCGGTGCTGGAAGCCAATGCTGCCAACTGCTCGGCATATCGCGCTTCCGATATGATGCTCAGCAGGACGTTCTGCATGGGCTTGAGCTCCTGCTTGGTGATGAAGATGGACGCATCAAACCAGGAGTTCCATTGGCCTACGCCCACGAACAGGGCGATGGTTGCCACGATAGGCGTGGAGACAGGGAAGATGATTCTGAAAAACACCGTCCACATGTTGGCGCCGTCGATGCGGGCCGACTCCTCCATAGCCAGAGGAATACCCTGGAAATAGGTCTTCATCAGGATCATGTTGAAAATGCCGATTATGCCGGGGACCCAATACACCTGGAACGAGTTGGTCATGCCCAGCCATTTGATCAGGAAGTAATACGGCATCAAGCCGCCGCCGAAATACATCGGGATCAGGCAGATCATCGTATAGAACTTGCGACCCTTGAGCGAGGGATGGGCCATGCCGAAGGCCAGCAGCGCCGTGCAGAACAGCGAGGTCACCGTGCCGACCAAGGTGCGCATAATCGTGATAAAATACGCGTTATAAATCTTCGGGTTCTTGAAGATCAACTCATAGTTGCGGATGGAGAATATGCGCGGATAAATCGTGATACCGCCCTTGGTCGTGTCGTCGGCATCGTTGAGGGAAATGGCCAACGAATTAAGGAACGGGTACAGCGTGACCACGATCATGATAACCAGAACGATATAGAGAATTGTATTGAACACCACATCGCCGGCTGAAGCTTTTCTTTTCATCGTTTCTTTCCTCCCCTGACCTAGAACAGTGCCGTCTCGCCGGCTTTTTCCGACAACCAGTTGGCGCCCAGCAGCAGCGCGAAGTTGATGACTGCCTTGAACAGGCCGGCCGCCGCCGCATAGGAGAAGCGAGCCTGTCCAATGCCCATGCGATACACATAGGTATCGATGACATCCGCGAAGGAACGCAGCTTGGCGTTGCCCATCTGGTTGGTCAGTGTCATGATCTGGTCGAAGTTGGCGTTGAGCAGGTTGCCCACGGTCATGATGAGCAGCAGCAGGATGGTGGGGCGAATGGTGGCCACGGTGATGTGCCACATCTTGGCATAGCGACCGGCGCCGTCGATTTCCGCCGCTTCATAAAGCTCAGAGTCGATGGCGGTGATGGCGGCTATGTAAATGATCGCGTTCCAGCCAAGCTCTTTCCACAAATCGGTAAACACCGCGATTGGCCAAAAATATTCTCCCTTTCCGAAGAACATGATCGGCTCCTTGATCAGACCCAGAGACTTGAGCATGTTGTTGACGGCGCCGTTGTCGGCGGAAAGGAAGTCAAACATCAGCGTGGCGCCGACAACCCACGAAATGAAGTGCGGCAAGTAGCTGATGGTCTGCACAGTTTTCTTAAAAGGAATATGAGTGATTTCGTTGAGGGCAATGGCCAATACAATCGGGAGCGGGAAGCAGATGAGCAGCTTCAGACCGCTGATGGCCACCGTGTTGCGCAGCACTGTCGTAAAGTTGGGATCCTTGAAAAGGTATTGAAACTGCTTGAAGCCTTCCCATTTGCTGAACCCTGGGAAGTCGCCCATCCTGAATTCCTGGAAAGCCATCATAATGCCATACATGGGAACATACGAGAACAGTAGAATAAACAGCAGTGCAGGCACGACCATCAACTGCAAATCCCACTGCTTGCCGAATTCCCTCATGAACGACTCTTTCTTAGGTTTGCGTGGTACCCCACTTGAAGACTTGACCCCTACCATTCCATTGATTCCTCCCCGTCATTTATCATGCAAAGGCGGTTACACTGCAAACTTTACCTTGATCTTATGATCTCACGCCCTTCGCATACCCTTGTGCAGATTATCCTAAGTGCTTTCTGTTCTCTCCACAGCCAATCCTTGTATTAATCGCATAACAATAAGTATGTTCTATTCATGCATTATACCCATGCCGGCATATTATATGAGGTACGTTTGCGGATGTCAACCACTTTCTTGTGTTTTATCCCTTTTTTTAAGGTACCGTTTCCATAAAAATCCGAAAAAAATCGCCACCGCACGGGTATGAATCTTCACAGACTTTCCGAAAAAAATTCAGCAGAATCAACAAATGCAATGGCTAGGCTCATTGTACCTCACATTTCATATTTGTCAATACCATTCTATTGGTCTGGAATATTTACATTCCAAAAAGTGGAATAAGGCGGTATTTGAATGCGTATATTCGTCAAAACCCGTGTAAATCCGCCTGTTCCAGGAATCGAGGAACTTCCCGCTCGGCATCGCTGTTGATCACGACGACCTCACGCCCACAGGCTCGGGCATGGTCGACGACATAGCCGGCTGTGGAAGTGACAAAACTGGTGCCGACGACCAGAAGCACGCCTTGTCCGCCGACCTTGTCCAGCGCTGTGGAAAGCAGCGGTATGGAATCGCCATATAATACCACATCATGTTCAAGCAATCCGTCACATCCCGGGCAGCGGCACCCGCGGCGCGCCTGCTCAAAGGGATATGTCTCGCGGCATCCGCCGCACCGCAGCGTTTCCATACTGCCGTGAATCTCGATCAAGTCCCGTGTGCCGGCACGGCGGTGCAGGCCGTCGATGTTCATCGTGATGACCGGCACGTCGAAGCGCGCCAGCGCCAGGTGCGCGGCATTGGGCTGCGCGCGCAGGCAGGCTTCCCGCAGCGTCAGCAGCGTTTCATACACCGCCATGGGATCGCGCTGGAACAGTGGCCGGCTCAGTCTGCGCCGAAAATCTTCTCCCAACTCCTCAAAGGTCGGTATGCCCGATGGCCGGGAAATCCCCGCGCCGGTGAATGCCACGATATTCATGCAGACTGCACCTCTCTTGTGCCAGCGTAGGTCCTGGTGCGAGACTTGTCAAGCGCCACTGTGGTTTCGCCTCTTTCCGCCGACAATCTTGCAAGTTCGGAAAAAGACTTGACTTCGAGGCGGCGGCGTTGTAAAATACTCCAGCAATCCAATATGTGCCCGTAGCTCAGCTGGATAGAGTGCTTGACTACGAATCAAGAGGTCGGAGGTTCGAATCCTCTCGGGCACGCCAAAACAAAAGCTCCCTCGATTGAGGGGGCTTTTGTTTTGGTATTGCTCCCAGAAAGAACCTGCGCTAAAGCCAGATAGAAAGAGCATGATCCGCGAAGCTTTTGCAGAGCATGGTTAACCTCCTGTTGCGGTTGTCCACAACAGGAGGCACTTTGTACACAATGAGAATTTGTCGAGGTGCTGTTCAGTCTTCAATCCACTTGGTTTGATTATCTATTTAGTGTGCCTTTGAAGCGCAGTAGGCACCCATCCATCTCTATCTTCTGATCTCTCCCGCCGAAGCATATATGGCATCCAGAACCTCGATTACCCGAATGCCTTCCTCCGGAGGCACCGGAACTTCGGTACCATCCAGCACCGCGTCAACGAAACGTTGCTGCGCGCTCTTGGACACAAAATCATATTGGCCTACTTTGCTCGTTTCAACAAGGTTATCCTTCTTGCTAAAAAACTTCAGTTCCCCGTTGCGCCTGGACGCACCACCTTTGGTTCCATAAATGTCGGTGAAGACAATGCTATCCTCTACGAAGGAACCATAGCTGACCTCCAACTGCATGGTTAATCCATTGGTGAACAGCATCTGTGAGACGGCCATGTCCTCGGCATCACAGCCGTACTTCTCCGGTTGGTAATCATCGGGATAAAACTTGCGGTACAGGCTGCTCATCGTATGAGACAGATCGGGGAAGCCAGCAATATACAACGAAAGATCCAGCAAATGGGAGCCCAGATCGCGAAGTACTCCCCCGCCGTTGTCCTTTTCGTTGAAGAAATTATGATTATACTTTTTGCCGTTGGGTCGCAATGTTTCGTGGAGTGGCATAATCCCCAATGGGCGGCGCCAACCAATCCGTATCAGATAGATCTCGCCAAAAAAACCATCCTCCGCATAACGCTTCATCAGTTGGATGTTTTCTTCAAAACGTTGATTCTGGCTGATCATTAGCTTTTTCCCTGTGCTTTGGGCAACATCACGCATAAAACGCGCCTCGTTGGCGTTGATCGCCATGGGCTTTTCACACAAGACATGTTTGCCGGCCCTGAGGGCCGCGACAGTGGCCTCCGCGTGATTCCCTGTAGGAAGGCAGATGCTGACCGCGTCTAGTTGAGGATCCGCCAACATATCATGGTAATTATGAAATGATTTTTCAGGCTTGTACAACTCTGCCGCATCGGCAAGCCATTCTGTGTCGCTGTCGCAAATCGCGTATAGATTCGCGCGCGGATAAGCCTGGTACTGGCTGATGTGCGTCTGGCTGATTGTGCCGACCCCTATTATGCCAACGTTTAATCGTTCGTTCAAAGTCTATTCCTCCATCAATACCCCAGGTTGCGCAAATTGTTGCGGCTGACCCGAATACTCGTAAAGGCAGGATACACCCTTCTGTGGTCTTGTTCGACGATGCCGATCTCTACACCTTGGAGAATTGCCGCATCAATGGATTCCTTGATATTCACCATTCCCGTACCCACTTCCGTGGGGGTCTTTGAATCGTCCACGTCTTTAATATGAATCATCTTCAACCGAGAGCCAAGCTTGCGGATATACGAAACATTGTCACAACCACTGGCATATGACCAGCCGATATCAAGTTCAAAGCCCAGATTTGACGTGTGTTCAAAGAGGATATCGGCAATGCACTTTCCTTCATGGACCGTTGAGAACTCGTGGATGTGGTTGTGATAAAGCAACTGATACCCACGCTCGCCAAGCCTCGCCGCTATATCATCAAACTTCTTCGCGGTGGCTACCGTATTCTCATAGTTCGAGAAACCGATTCCTTGGAAAATGGGTATTACCAACGTGTCAATCCCCATGACAGCGGCATAGTCCAGCGTATCCTCATACATATCACCCTCAAAATCAGGCAATAAGAAATGCCCGGAGACCGCCTTAATCCCGCGTTCATCCATCGCTCTGCGCAGCGCATTTCGGTCAATGCGGTCATACCGCGATATTTCCATGACATCGTAGCCTGCTGCCACGATTTCGTCCAATGCGCGCAGGGGATTCTTTTCGTACTCCTCCTGAACACTATAGAATGAAATTCCGATCTTCATCTCGTGCTCTCCTTGATCAATCGTTTATTGGGACGGATACTTAAACATCGCGATCTTGCTGCAAACCAGATCATGGCCCTTTTGCCGCCCGGCCTCAAACAGCGAAGTAACATTGTACTTAAACCCCTCTGCGCTCTGCACATCGGAGTATGCCTTGCCGTACGCAGCGATAAACTCCGTGCAGATGTTAATTTTGGATATGCCGCACAGGATGGCCTCTCGCACTTTATCCTCAGGCGTACCAGAACCGCCGTGCAGCACCAAGGGCCGGTCCACGACGGCAGCGATTTTTTTCAACCGGCTAATATTAATCTCCGGAGTGAATTTGTAAAAACCATGAGCTGTCCCGATGGAAACAGCCAACAAGTCCACGTCTGTATCGCGAACGAACTGCGCAGCCTGCTCAGGCGATGTCTGCAGCTCATTCGCATCCTCCACGTTGATGTTACCCTCCGCACCGGCGAGGACTCCCAACTCCGCCTCGACAGAGACGCCGTGAGGGCGTGCAAGTTCAATGACACGTCGTGTGACCGCTACATTCTCGCTATACTTTAAGTGGGATGCGTCAATCATTACGGAGGTAAAGCCGCACTCAATTGCCTGCCTGGCCTGTTCAAGGGTTTCCCCATGGTCCAGATGGAGCGCAACGGGGACGGCCGCCTTCTCTGCCGCCACTCGGGCAATCGCCGCAATGTTCTCATAGCCGCCGGCATAGTCTGTTTCCAGGGCGCCTGCTTGCAGAATGACCGGCACATCATACTTCTCTGCCGCACGCACAATAGCCTGTGCGGAATCCAAAGACCAGAACTCAAATGCTCCAACGGCATACCCACCATCGCGCGCTTCGGCCAACATTTTTTTAGTCGGTACCAATGGCATATCAATCGCTCCTCTTTCGAAAATGCTATCCTTAATATGGATATTGTTTTTTCCCCTGCATAAACGCCAACGCATCTTGAAACGTAGGGATGTTGGTGGTAGAGCCTAGCTTCCGAATGCAAAAATTCGCTATGGCATTTCCAAACACCGTGCAGCGTTTCAAGTCCCATCCATGGTGCATGCCGCACAGGAATCCGGCAGCAAATGCATCTCCCGCGCCAGTCGTGTCGATAACATCCTGGGCGTCACAGGGGAATGCCGCCACAACGTGCTCCGCCTTGAAGTCGGTGATAAAGCAACCTTTTTCTGCGAGCTTTACACCAAATGTACCGACCCCGTATGCGGACATGAATCGGGCCATACGGGACAACTCCCGCTCCCCGGTGATCGAAACAGCTTCCTCGTAGCTGGGGAAGAACACATCGGTATAGGGCAGCGCCCCCTCAATCTTGGCAAGCCACTTGTCTTCGGAGTCCGCTGTAGCATCCATCACCGTTTTTACTCCCAGGCGGCGTGCCCGGCGAAACAATTCGGTCAGCCCCGTGCCATCCATCCCATGAAGCGCCATCGCACTGCCGACATACAGAATCTTCGTTTCACCAAGAAATGAATCCGGAATCATATCCTCGATCAGTTCGCCGTTGCATTTGCCCGAGTATAGGAAATGCCGCTCGCCGGAGCCTTCGCATAATACGATCGAGGTCGAAGTGGCATTGCGCACGGATCGCCTGACGAGCGATGTATCGATTTCGTGGGCCCGGGCTTCGTCCACCAGAAATGACCCCGCCGGATCATTTCCTACAACCCCGCACATGCCGGTGGGAACACCCAGCTTGGATAGGCTGATCGCCGCGTTAAACGCGTCCCCACCGGTGCTGAAGGTAATGCTGTCGGCCGCGATGGTGTCCCGCTCCAGGATCATTCGATCCACAGGGCGGACAATAATATCGGCCACCATCAGCCCAACGCACAGGATATCCATTGTCTCCTCCCCCCGGCGCTAAAAGTCGCCCTTGATCATACCAAGTTCCTTTTCCGGGATTTCGGCAAACATCCTGCCAAGCATGTCGAGCACCTGGTCCAGAGTGAATTGCCCTTGCTGGATCTTACCGGCCATCACCTGGGCAATCTGCTTTTTCACAATGACGGACTTTGCATAAGCCCAATCAGCGCAGTAAGCGTCCGAAAAGAAGATGAACTGCTTGTTCATGGGAAGCATCTCCAGGCGCTGCTCGAACAGGCTACTAATCGCATACGGGTAGAAACAATGCCACCAGTATCCCGCCAGGTAGACGTTGGGGAGCTCTTTGGCAATGGTGCTAAAGGCCTGGTTCTGGTGCAGCGAAGCCACATGGAAAACAAATTTGCGGTCGGGATATTTGCGGAAGATATCGACCAGTTCATACATCGTATGGGTATGCAGCTTGCTACCCGTCTCATATGGCAGCGGCTCGGCGCCGATGGAAAACTGAAGGAGAATGTCAGGGCGCTGACGGGTCATCATGTCGATGTACATGGCATTGATATAGTTTGCGTAAATCTCCTGCTCAACGGCGCCAGCATGATCTCGCCGGAGGATTGCCTGCTCCATTTC
This sequence comes from Bacillota bacterium, assembly GCA_023422005.1. Lineage (GTDB taxonomy): Bacteria > Bacillota > Clostridia > Christensenellales > UMGS416 > JAEYRA01. Next base: position 23,724 of record JAEZSC010000054.1, read on the forward strand.
CGTCTCACTCACCGGTCGGTAATGAATATCGGTGGATATGTGCGACGCGGCGTTGATAACGTCTTCTTTCGGTATGGTGTCGATGAAGTGCTTCATGGCAGCCTTTACATCCGCCACGCTTCTAATCTTCTTGGCAAAATGCATTGACGCAAGGTCGGCGGTTACCGGCAGAGGCGGGCCGGGCGTCTCCATGTTCCAGGAATACTCCAGCTCAATGAGCGCGGTATCGTGCCTTCCGTATTGGGTCCGCGCAAAAAAAGCCCACTCGAGGCTATATTGCAGCACATCGTCGCCGCTGCCATCAAAGCGGCGCCACAGCTCGGTGCAGCTCCTCTGGATGCCGGCCTTCTTCAAGATGCCCCTCTCAAAGGCGGAGTCGCCGGATTTTTCGCTGATCAGGGCATCCACCTCGCGCCAATTATCAGCGGTGATGGGTTTATCCCACCCATAGAGATCCTTGAGAATCAGGCGTACACCCCAAAAGCTGTTCGTATTCTGTATGTTCCCTAGATACGGGAGGGCTCTCTCAATTCGGCTTTCCACTTCTGTTCGGTCCGGCATTTCAGACAGGCGTGCACCATCGGGGCACCCGGAACTGTACAGATCGCTGATCACCATATGATACAACAGCACGTCATGAAGACCCCTGGCGCTCAGATGCCTGGAGTCCATATGCGTGTGAACATCATACAGGGGAAGCTTTGAAATCTCTTCGTAAACTTTGTCCGTCAGATCATAGTGCATGCATGGATCCCCCTCTTTCTTAGTATGGAAGCTTGTTCTTTATAAACCGTGTTATTTAAGTAGGTACATTATACGTTGCATAACAGTGCACTGTCAATACACATCACCATCTGGCGTAGGATCAATAAAGATCACCAACTGCGTTCCAAAGAGAGAAAAAGAAAGGCGCACGGCGCATTCCCGTGGGATCTTATCAGATGTAAAATGAAGGGCCGCAGGATGATAGGCAGACTCATGCTACAATATAAACAGTATTAATAAATAAACGACGTTATAAAAGCGCCGGTCGATGCGTCTGGGCGCCGCGGGTGCGGAGCAAGATATTTCAAACGTTCACCGCAAAGCCAAAAATGTTCACGTGCCGCGTATGATAAATTGAGGGGCGATGTTCTTCGTAATAGCCTTTCCCTTGATGCTGCCCTCAATCCGCCCGATCACCGTATTGATCGCGTGCTCCCCAATTTTATCCACAGGAAAGGCAATCGAGGTCAGCGGCGGAGAGAGAAGCTTTGAATATAATGTATCATTTATGCCGACAATGGATAATTCACCGGGGATTTTCTTACCGCAATCCAGTATGGTCTCCTTCAGTTTGTAAATGATTTGGTCGGGTGCAATAAGCCCATCTATCTCAGGTAAAATGTCAACAATCCTCTTACGGATCACCTCAAGATCGTCTGAGTAGTCTATTATATAGCGGTCCTGTACTTCCAACCTAAGGGGTTCAGCCCATTTGAGCAGGGCTTGTCTCTCTTCGCAGATAAATTTAGGGGAATCATGGAGCACAATCCCCACTTTTTTCTTGCCGGAGGCTGCGAAATGTTCCAAAGCCTTGATAATTCCCTTGGATAAATCCATAGAGAAGAAATCGCTGCGCACATCGTCGATGTTCCGGATGACAAAAACAAGCGGTATCTTCTTGCCAATAATCTCGTTGATTTGCCGCCTCTGGTCGCTGTTGTATGCCACACTTTTTGGAGGAACCGCAATAATGCCGGAAGCCCCCATTGCAACAAGGCGTTTTAGCCCACCCAGAAAAACATCATAATCTTCCGCGGTATCTATCAGGGAAAGATAATATCCAGGCTTAACATTTCTTTGAATGGCATTCAGAATGTCAGTATCAACGCGCATGGAGACGGAGAAATTAAAGATCATGACTCCAATCTGGCGGGCGTCTGTAGCGTGCTCTGCGATATAAGTACCCATTCCGTCCCTAACCGAGACAAAGCCTTCGTTGGCAAGCATTGCTATCACCGTGTTAACCGTATTGCGGCTAATGCCGTACATTGAGGCAAAATCACGGATGGAGGGCAGTTTCTCGCCGGTAGAGTACTTCCCGCTCTCTATATCTTTTTTCAGTATCATGTAAAATTGCTTGGCTTTATTGACTGTGACAATATTGTCCATAGGCCATTCCTTCGGTTTCATATACATACACATATGCATTGTTTTGCTGTGCCATTATAGTATGTTCGCATTGCATATTGTAATGCTACTCAATCTATTATAATAATCCATCCCGCTTTGTTTGTCAAACAACCGGTGGTTTTTTTGCACATTTTATGGAAATAAGGATCACAGGTGTTTGCATCCCTATAACCATAACCCTGGCCCGTGCTCTTTCCATCAATCTCTCGCTCATTTTTTCGATATCAACGCTTCGTCGCAGTCCTTTATCAAGATTAATATCGACCATATTCTTTACATGCATCCACAAAAGCAATGATGTTTTCCCACGGAACCTCCGGCTCCAAAAGGTGCGTTGGTGCCAGCAGCAAACCGCCCCCCTTTCCCACCGTATGAATTCTGTCAATCACATTGGCCTTGACATCCTCAGGAGTTCCAAAGGGCATAACGGTTTGCGTTCCAATTGTACCCCAGAAGGACAGACGATCGCCATATTGTTGCTTCACTACCGCCGGATCCATGCACTCGGGCTGAATGGGGTTCAGGATATCTACACCGATGTCAATGAGATCAGGGATGATATCGTAAACAACTCCATCCGAATGGTAGAAGGCAAGCACATCCGGATTCACATCCTTAGCCGCCTTAATCACGTGGTGCAGCGCAGGCTTCAACCACTTCCTCCAGAGGGCAGGGTTCATGATCATTCCTTTTTGGCTGCCCACATCATCGCCAAACAATATGATGTCCACACCGGACTGCGCGGCTTTGGCTGCGATTAGCGCTTGAAACTGGACCATTTTGTCCAGGCATGCTTGCGCCATGTCTTCGTTGGCCATCATGTCCAGCAGAAGATTTTCCAGACCCCGCAGATACCAGGCATACTCAAAAATTTGAATCGTCCAAAACCCGGCTGCCCGGCCCTCACGATGGGCGGACTCCACCTGCGCGTGAACATCCATCCATAGAATATCATCCAGATGGTCCGGATAAGGATAGCTCCAGACCTCATCGGGAGTTTCAAAATGCGCCATGGGATGGTGCATCCGTGTAAAATGCGCTACGCTGCCGGGTTCCTGTCCCACACCCCATTCATCGATATGGGCATTCTGGGGCAAGTGTTGATGATACATGCTATAGTCATGCTTCTTTTTGACAGCGGGTAACTCTACAAATCGTATGGGAAGGTCAAAATAGGGAACGAAATCGGTGGCCCCCGTCTTCTCCAGAAAAACCTTTTGCTGTGATGGGCACAACTGAAAATGGAACGGCACCCATTCTGGGCTCTGTCTTCTTAAAGCTCTCAACAAATTGTCCCTATTGGTCATGCTATCCCTCGCTTGTTTTTATCGATCCTTACGGCCCAGACGCCAAACAGAAATCCAAGGCTATTGGGTGAGCGCCCGGAAATCTTCAATGACCTTACTGTAAAATTTATTGAGTGCGATCACATCTGCCGCTATGTTAATCAACTGATAACCCTCATCGATGAGTTCGCTGATGTTCCCAACGGCTACAGTGCCTGCAAATTTATTGTGCCGGCGAGCCGCTTCAGCAATCCTTTTACGCGCACGGATCACCTCGGGGTGAAGGACTTGCCCAGGATACCCAATTGATTGGGAAAAGTCACCCGGGCCAAAGAAGATGATATCAAACCCCTCCAGCTCGCAAATTGCCTCGAGTTCTTCCAGCGGCTGCGGATCCTCGATTTGCAGTATTACGACCTTTTCCCTGTTGGATGTGCTGGTATACTCATCGTAATCCATCGCACAGTACTTCCCGTCTGCGTTTCCTCCATCCACCGGACGCAGGCCCAGAGGATGAAACCTGGTACTCCGGACGATGTTCTGCGCATCTTGTACACTCATGACATGGGGCACCATGATCCCTGTAGCATCCGCTTCCAATGGCCTGATATAGTCGCTGTAAGAACCCCGGGCGACCCGTACGATGATGTCCGTATCATATATCTTTGAGACCATGACCTGTCTTTCAATTGCGCTCCAGTCATTGGCCACATGTTCCATGTCCGTCCAAATACAGTCAAACCCGCTCATCGCGGCAACCTCTGTAGCATTTACATTGGAAATATTCGTCTTCACACTGCAGGCACATTGTCCCGAGCGTAGTTTGCTCAATACCCTGCTGCTTCGCATCTTCATATGATCGGCGACAGATTTCATAACGATTTTCCTTTCTGGGGAAACACTTATTTAGACGCTCCCAGAGGATGATCCGGTACCCGCCGATCTTCGGCAGGTACCGGGTTTACCATCCATGCAGTGTGACGTCAATTAACCGTTGAAGTTGTCATGATTGGGATATCCGTTGGTATGCAGTGCCACTTCATCCTGTGTGAAGCAGAGTCACCCAATTACTTTTTATCTACCATCGCCTGGAATCCAGCCAGAACCTCTTGTCCACCGGCGGTCAACCAGTCATTGAGGAACGATTCGTATGCTTCGTCAGCATTCACACGTCCTAGGATTACGTTAAGGATGAAGGTATCCTCCAACGTTTCCAGTTCGGCCTTATAGGTTGAGTATGATTCGTTTTCACCCGTGAAGTTGAAATCAAAGTCGATGTACGTTTTGGGATTCTCCAAAGCGGTGGCAGTAGCGTTCAGAATAACGTCATCCAGCACCTTGATCGGGGATAGGTTGCTGGGCAGAACGCAATAGAAGGAACGCGCATCCATGGCCACATCCGCAGCAGACCTGGACTTATCGGCATTGAAATCAGGGTTGTTCTTGTAGACGCCATTCACCAGTGTCCAGTTTTCACCATGCTTCTCGACTTCGCCAAACTGGGTCATCAGTGCCAGTTCAGGATCGACACAAAACGCTTCAAGGATCTGCATTCCGCGGATCATCTTTTGATCGGATGTCTGTGCGCCGAAGTAGTAGGGATACTGGCCGGTGTACAGCGTAGGATAAAGGATGGGAGTATGAACCTTACCATCTTTCCCAGGGATACCAATGAACATGTCGTACTCGTAGTCAGGATAATGCTCCGCATAGTATTCAAGGCGAGACCCCAGGTAATAGATGATGGGAGCCGAATACATGCCCAGTTTCGCTTGATTGAGGCCCATCTCCATATATAAGTCATAGCTGTTCTTTGTCGTGAACTCAGGGTCGATCAAACCTTCGGCGTACCACTTGGCCAACAGTTTAAGTGCTTCCTTATACTCATCCATCTGAATGCTGGACTTGATCTTTCCATCCACTAAATGATAGGACTTCGGGAACACGCCGAAATGGTTAAAGACAACGCCCAGTCCGAAGTAGCGGTCGATAGCCGCGGTGCTCAAGCCGTAGGTATCTTTGGCGCCATTTTTATCCGGGTCTTCAAAAGTTACATATTTCAGGTAGGTATGCAGCTCATCCAGCGACTTGGGCACATCGTTCAAGCCAGAGTTTTTCACCCATGTTTTGTTTATCAAATACACATAAGGCGAAATACGGCTCTCGTTGGTAAACGGTACACCCCAGCACTTTCCATTGTAATACAGCTGCTGCTCGATGATCTCAGGATCCACAACCCTCTTTAGATACGACATCCAGGTGGGCATATGTTCGTTGAGAAGATTGGCATCAAAGGAACGAATCAACCCCTGGTTGACCAGCGCGTTGCGGTCCAACTGACGGATGAACATAACGTCCGCAGTGTTACCCGATGCAAAATACAGTACGATCTTCTCTTTATCGGTCCAGTCGACTTCAGCTTTCTTTATTTTCACATTAAAGCGCTCTTCAATGATCGGCTTAATGCGGTCGTCCGCCGGGACTGGGTCGCCCTTGGAACCGGTATACCCCATCCAAGTCAATTCAAGGGTTTCGGCGAATGGCGATTCCGCTGCTTGTTCTGTAGCCTGGGGCGTGGGGTCGGTTGTCGCCGTAGACGGCGCTGAAGTGGGCGACGAAGAGGGTACCGCGGAGGGCGCCGCTGTCTGCGCACAGGAGGCCAACAGGCAGCAAGCTAAAACCATCAAGAATACTTTGAACGTGTTCCTTTTCATGTAGATGCTCCTCCTTTAAAATCTGTTTGCTCATTCCCAATCGCATATCCATACAGTTTTGCATCCCGCAATTGGAATCTGACGACTACGGTGCGGCCTTTGAGTCTCTCGATATTCGTTACGCCTAGCCATGAGTATTTCTCCCACCGAATGTCTCCCCTCAAATCATCTCCTTCCACAAGCGACAGACCTGGGCAAGGTGCATCGTTGTTGTTTTCAGGGTCGGGATCCGCCAGCAATATCTCCGCGCGGACATAACCTAATCCATTTGTCTTCGCATTGATCAGCAAATGGTCGCCCTCGAATGTAAATGGAGGAGTATACAGTTCCCCCTGCTGGTCAGCCCGGAAACCTGCCAGTCTATCCATCTCCCACGTGGCCCAAAGATACCGCGAACGGAAAGGCAGCGACTCATAAAACCAGTCATGAAACACCCGCTGATGATAGCAATCATGCGTCATGACAGGCAGTGCCAGCCGGTCTCCCAGGTTTACCAGCTCCGGCAAAGCATACATCGAACGCATTTCTTTCCCCTGCTCATCCTTGGGAAGGATAATCGGTTCTCTTGTGACCCAGTCGAAACACCGCCCGTCACGGCTGACCGCCATGCGCACGTGCATAATATCGTTGCCATGTGTATATACCGTGGGAAACAACAGCCGTATCGACGGGTCTTCCGGATAAACACAGTAGGCGCTGGCATAAAAATCTGCATCCAGAGGATCTTCCGCATTGGGTCTGAGCAACGTTACAGGCTCACACAATGTTGTGAAGGAATCCCCTTCCGAGCGCACAATACAGCGGCCATTGTCACGACCCCGCAGATAAGCAACGTATTTGCCCAACCGCGCATCAAATCCGCCAATGTTTTGGGTGTCAAAGAAACCGTTCAACCGTCCCGGGCCAGCGTCGCGCCAATAGATGCCATCATCCGAGCACTTCATCGAGACGAAGGAGCGCTCCTGGGGCTTGCGCTTGTCATTGTTGTCAAGCAGAGGATCACATCCATGTGCGAGAGCCTTGAACCGGCCTTCGTTCGCGGTCTCGTCGATAAACACACTGGTTTCAGCAGGCCCGTCCGGAAGCAGGTTTGTAGGCTGCCCGTTCCACGTCCAAGCTCCAATCGACGGCCGCGTCCATTGATATCCGTCATCGCTGAGCGCATACCCTACAAATGAGCCCGCCGGGCGCGACCCTTCGCCCACCCACTCGAGAGGCCCGCTCGTGGTCAAATGGACAGTGTACCAGCATTTATATACCTTATCCTGTCTGTCATATAGAATAGTTGCGTAATTGACAGTCTTTTCCCAGGGCATGTCATTGGCAATTCCCAATGTCTCGATGGATGCTTGCTCGACTTCCAAGCGTATACCATAGGGCACCCGGTGCGCATACGAGTAATCACGACCCCGCTCGTAATGAACATGCCACTTTTTTTCCATCTCCGACATCAGTTTTGCACCACCTTCTGTGATGCGATTGACGCCAAACCCTCGTTTTATACTGCCGATTTCCACTTCAGACCGATCCAGAAACAGGACTTTCTTGGTAATGCTCATCCGCTTATACTCCTATCCCTTAATGGCTCCAAGCATAATCCCCTTGACAAAGTACTTCTGTACAAACGGGTAAACCGCGATGATAGGACCGATTGTAATCACGATGGTAGCTGCAGTCACCGTAGCCGAAGGTGGCATCTTGTTTTGCGCGATCGTGTCAAAATAAGTGGAATTTGTAAGTTCAATTTCGAACAGAATTCGCCGGAGCAGCAGCTGCAGAACGACGTTTTTATCGCCGCTGAGGTAGATGTACGCATCGAACCATGCATTCCAATGGGCAACGGCACTGTACAGCATCAGTACGGCTATGATGGGCATGGACAGCGGCATGACGACTAGGACCAGCGTTTTAAAAACACCAGCGCCATCAATTTCCGCGGATTCTTCCAGGTCGGGAGGTAGCATGTATAGAAAGTTTCGGGTCAGTATCACATTCATGGCACTGGTCGTACAGGGCAAAATCAACACCCAGAAAGAGTTCCGCAGCCCCAATCCCGAAACCAGCAAATAAGTTGGTATCAGCCCGCCGCTGAAGAACATTGTGACCGTGATCATTTTGATCATCAGTTTGCCCAATGGAAGAGACGGCTTGCTCAGAGAATAAGCACCTGCAAACGTCACCAAGACCGAAATCGTTGTTCCTAGGACCGTCCTGAGAATCGTATTGCGATATGCGACAAGTACCGAACTGGAGCGGAATACTGTTTTGTATGCATCGAGCGTCCACTCCTTCGGATAGAGCATGAGATCCGCAGAGGTGACTTGTTTTTCGGTGGCGAATGAGGTTACGATCAATTGCCAGAATGGGTAAATGAACGTAATCGTTAATACAACAAACACAACAGCCAGTACGAAGTCAAACAATTGGAACTGCCGCTTCATGACAATAACTCCTTACCACAGAATGTTCTTCTGGTCACTCAGTTTTCTGACTATTGCGTTGGTTAGCAACACGCAGATGAGCCCGATAACATTCTTGAACAAGCCCACCGCCGCGGAAAAACTGTATCGCATATCCTGAAGACCCATCCGGTAAACATAAGTGTCCAAAATATCTCCCACGCCCAGCGTCAGAGGATTGACCAAGTTATATACCTGATCGAAATTACCGTTAAGAACGCCTCCCATGCTCAGTATGAAAAGGATTGAGATGATGGGTAGAATGGAGGGAAGCGTGATATACCACATATTCTGGAGACGGTTGCTGCCTTCTATGTAGGCAGCCTCATACTGTTCCACATCGATGCTGGCGATAGCCGAGATATAGATAATCGAGCTCCAACCTACGCTCTGCCATACACCGGTTATCAACAGTATCCACCGGAACATCGATGGTTCCGTCAAAAAATCGATCGGCATGCCGCCAAAAAGTCTGACCAGGATATTCACCACGCCGCGAGATGGTGATAGCATATCTTTAAATATGCTTGCAAGGATTACCCAGGAAATGAAATGCGGCAGGTATGAAATCGTCTGAACCGTTTTCTTGAAAGGAAGACTCCGTATCTCATTCAAGAATAGGGCAAATATAATGGGTATAGGGAAGGCAAAGAATATTCGCATTGCACTGATAATCAGTGTGTTGCGCAGGACTTTACCAAAGGAAAAGGACTTGATGAGACTAGAGAAATGCTCTAGACCGACCCATTCGCTTCCCCAAATACCGTTCAGCAGCTTATAGTCCTTAAAGGCGATGATCATGCCGTACATCGGCCCGTAACAGAATATAAGAAAATAGGCCACCATGGGGAGCAACAACACATAGTAGGGTGCATAATGGCGCATACCCCATAGAAAACCATGCTTTTTGCCCAATGCGCTTATCGGTTTACGAATCATGCAAAAACCCTTTCCATGTGGCAATCTCAATCCCACATTTCCATATGGATATTTTTTGCGAAATTTGTTGTGTGTCCTATACCGCCGGTAACCGTCCATGTGTATCAGTGTCTCAGACACTGAATAGGGTAGCATTCCACTTTCTGTTTGTCAAGCAGTTCTTGTCGAATTTTAGCAATGCGCATCGCCGTCACCCGCAGGGGGCTCTCCGTGGCATAAACCGCCCATTCCCGGCAGCCAGAACGATCATAAGAAGGGTGGAAATATCGCTTTCCACCCGCTGGCACTTGACTATATGGCTAATGTATAAGCTTTGTACTTTCGGAGCTAAATGAATGATGTGTTAAAAATCCTGCTTGCCACCGAATACTTCATCGAAGACAAGAAATGCAGGCGATGCGTGAACCGAAGGCTTGTCAGGATTTATGAGAATCTGCAAATTACCATGATTCTTCCATCTACAACCGGCAAACACCGATTTCCGAATTCCATCTACCAATTCTGGAAAAACATCAAGCCAGTTGCTTTGTATGATGACCATATTGGGGTCGAAAGTACTAACCAGATTATGAACCGCGATGGCAATATAATGGGCGGCAGTCCCAAAAGCGGCATACAAGTCTCCGTCGCTATTGGTTTTCGTAAGGAGAGCGATGTCACGGATGGATAAGGAGGGCTGCATCAGATGAGCGTATTTCGACGCCATTGTGTAATAACAGGAAGCAAGTATGGCGCTTTCGCAGGTTACCGCCTCAATACAGCCCTTGTTGCCGCAACTGCACACCGGACCGTCTAGCCCAATCAACGTATGGCCGATTTCACAGGCGTGATAAGAACTTCCATAGAAAAGCTTGCCTTTGGAAATAATGCCGGCGCCAAACCCCTCCGTGATGGTCAAGTAAATCGCATCTGCACTGTCGTCTACCAGCCCATACCATTTTGCAGCAAGTATCATAGCATTACTATCGTTATCTACGAATGTTTTGAGATTTATCCTTTTCTCTATTTGGCTCCGCAAAGAGTAGTTTTCCCAATTGGGAATTGCCGGAATATGAATGACCGTGCCGGTGGCATCTGCCCTGCCGGGGATAGCCACGCCAACCCCCAGGCACCTTTTCGCACGTAAGTTCTCCAGCGAAAGCACCTTGTCAAGTTCGCATCGGATCAATTCCACAGTTTCTTCTACATGCCCAGGAACACATTTGGTGCTGTGATGATATATCTCATTGAAACACAAATCAAGAACGACGGTATCCAGCCCACCTCTTGATATTCTGACGCCTATGGCATACCCATAGCTGCCATTCAGCTTGTAATAAACGGCCTTCCGCCCTCCTGTGGATTCCGAGATACCCGATGGCACACATATGCCTTTTTGGATAAGCTCCCCGATCAGCTTATGTACAGCCACCGTTGTCAGCCCCACATGCCTTGCGATATCAGGCTTTGTGGCTTGGCCAGAACTCTGTAGAGCACGGACTATCCGCAGCGTATTATCCTTCTTTAGCTCGCTATAATTTGCCATTGGTTGCTCCTTATTCCTTGATTCTAGCCTACATTGCTCAATATGGTCAATAAGAGCTCATCATGAAGACCGCGGTACCCAACAGCACCATAGGAGGAAGCCAGGCATGTTTGACTACGGATTATCCTTCGGTTTTGCTTTTCACCGAACGGGCATATTCCGTGGGTGTCATGCCTTCCATCTGGGAAAATCGTCGAGAAAAATAATGTATTGAGGTATACCCGCAGTTCTCCGCAATGACTTCCATTGACGCATGGCCTTCGCGAATGAAACGCTTAGCGGCCTTATGCCGCCATTGGCATATCTGCTCATTGACGCCACTGTCGGCCTCCTCGCGGAATAGCCGCTTTAGGGATGTATGGCTTATGTTAAATCGGAATGCAATATGGTCGGTCGTGATCTTCTCATTGAGATGGCTGTGCACCCATTTCTCGATATCCCGAAAAAGCATCTTGTTGTACTGCGGCCAGCGCCGCTCGTTGCGAAGACGATTTCTCTTCCGGTCGCTCCCCTCTGCAGTCTTGGATTCTTGACGCAGAAAGCATAGCAAGAGCATCTCCAAAGACAATAACACCCACTGTTGCGCGCCAATGACTGCCGTAGGGTTTGGTATGAGTTTAAAATAATCTTGATTCAACTCGTTGCACCAGCCATCGCGAGCTTCGCAGATCAACTGAGCAATCAATGCCTTCTCCTGTGGTCCAACCGACACTAGCCGGCTTCGAAGGCACTCCATGGACGAGGAGTGGCAAACGAAACTCACCACGACGATGTCCGGCGGATTGCTGGAGCTGGCCCATATGCTGTGGAACTCTCCCGGTTGATGGAATACACCCTGACCTTGGGAAAGTACAAAGCGTCGGCCATCGGCACCGATCTCCGCCTCGCCTTTATCCATATAAACAAATTCCCAGAAGTCATGGGCTTCGCCATCAAATACATAACCACGAGCGAACTCAAAATAGTGCACCGTCACGATGCTTTCGACTTCAATTATTTTTTTTGGCTGATAGGGTTGGTAGTCCATGAGGTTCCATCCTTCGATACAGGCGGCGATTTCGGGATTACACATCGTTATCGCAACCTCAAAGCTTGGAGCCAAGTAGGTCCACAACCAGATGACAACCGGAGCAGTGAAAAGCATATCACGCAACTATATAAAGTGCAAATAATACGCCCATTATCACAAATACATCCGCCTATAATGTATATAAAATAGAATACTACAACTACCATATATGGAGAATGGAGAAAGTCATGATCAAGTCAATCAATCTCTGGTCTTTTCCTGGAACCATGGACATCCTTCAGTGCTTTAAAATGGCCAAGGCTGCCGGTTACGACGCCGTGGAGCCCAACATTGGCGCCGAAGGGGAGCTGAACTTCCAGACTCCGGACCAGCGGGTGCTAGACATCAAACACCACGCAGAAGACATGGGTCTGAAGCTGGCCTCCCTATCCACCGGCATTTACTGGAGTGCCCCGCCGACCCATGAAGATGCCGCAGTGCGCAGTCAGGCGTTGGATTATCTCAAGCGGCAGCTGGAAGCAGCCGCACTGCTGAGCGTTGGCGCGATATTGGTAGTGCCCGGCCTGGTAGGCGTTGACTTCATACCCGGGGCGCCAGTCATCCGTTACGATCGGGCCTATGACCGCGCTCAGGAATTCCTTGCCGCTGCGGAGCCCCACGCCAAAGCATGTGGCGTCGTCATCGGTGTGGAAAACGTATGGAATAAGTTCCTGCTTTCTCCTTTGGAAATGCGCGGCTTCCTGGACAGCCTGAACTCACCCTTCATCAAGGCTTACTTTGATGCAGGGAACGTGCTGAACGTCGGCTACCCTGAACACTGGGTGGAAATTCTGGGGAATCGCATCGTCCGGGTGCACATCAAGGACTTCCGCCGGTCGGTGGGTACCCTGGGCGGCTTTGTGGACTTGCTGGCTGGCGATGTAGATTTCCCAGCGGTTATGTCGTCACTCCGCAGCGTAGGCTATGACAGTTTCATTACCGCCGAAATGGGCGGCTATCAACACTACCCTGAGCAGGTCGTCTATCATACATCCGCGGCGATGGACAGAATTCTTGGTCGCAATTAGGAGGAGTTTATGCTTAAGGTTGGAATAATCGGTCTGGGATTCATGGGACGCGGGCACGTGGATGTATACCGCCGCCTAGAGCGCGAAGGCGCACCGGTACGCCTGGTCGCCGTGTGCGATGTGGACCCCGGCAAACTGGACGGGCGTGATATCATTTCCGGCAACATCGACGTGGGCAACGCCGTGGACCTATCGGTCTACCACCGCTACACAGACTACAACGAGATGCTGGAAAAAGAAGATCTGGACTACGTAGATATTGCTCTGCCGACATTTCTTCACTCTGAAGCAGCGAGGACAGCGCTGGCCAGCGGACGGCATGTGCTATCTGAGAAGCCCATGGCCCCCTCTGTGCAGCAGTGCGACGACATGGTGGCCGCCTCGAAGAAAGCAGGAAAGCTGCTGATGATCGCCCAGTGTCTGCGCTTCTGGCCGGCCTTCGAATATCTGAAGGACTGTGTGGACACCGGTCGCTTTGGTCCGGTTACTTCGGCCTATTTCTTCCGTGGCGGCAGCACACCCAAGTGGTCGTGGAGCAACTGGCTGTTGCAGGAAGATCTGGGCGGTGGATGCCTGTTGGATCAGCATGTGCATGATGTGGATACGATCAACTGGCTCTTCGGCCTACCCAGAGCCGTCACGACAAGCACGGTGCGGTTGAACCCCCAGTCCGGCAGCGACGCTGTGTCTACACGCTACCTCTACGATGACAAGGTCGTCTGTGCGGAGGATGACTGGACCATCGGCGGCGCGTTCGGCTTTGAGATGCGTTTCCGCGTGAACTGCCAACGGGGCAGCTTGCATTTTGAGAAAGGTAAGCTTACGGTCTATCCCGAAGAGGGCGAGGGCTTTACGCCGGAACTCTCCCGCGATGACGGCTATTACCGGGAAGTGTGTTACTTCATCGACTGTATTCACAACGGAAAGCAGCCAGACCGCTGCCTGCCCCAGAGCACCCGGGAGACCATCCGTCTGGTCGCCGCCGAACGCCTTTCCGCCCAAAGCGGTGGTACCATCGTTCCCCTCGACTAACAGCGAACACACAGTCGTACACGACATTCCAGAAATGACTGTTACGTGCTTTACCCAAAGAGTGGGGGGAGAACAACAATACGGGTTGTTCTCCCCTCTACAGACTGGCTGAGAGAGCCGCTAATGCCCTTCCAGCCGAAGCATAGGTTGAGTGGTCGGTTCAATTGGCATCGTCCGTTGGCGAGCACACTTCTTAATGATGTAAATAACTTCGAATTATCAGCAGCCATACTGTTGCCAATCGTACTACAGAGTGTTCGTGATTGTGTATAAACGCTCACATTCGACACAAATCATATGATTTGTATCACGAGATTTGTCACAGATACATTCACGCTGATCCAAGAAAAAGTATTACAGGATTACCCAGTACTTATAAAGGCGTATTCTTTATTCTTCAGAATCAGTATTATTTGAAGCATTGCGAATACATCCCAACGAAGGTTGAATTGCTTATGCTATTGTCAGGAATAGATCATGCAGTTATAGAGCGTGCCATTGAACTGAGAAACGGAATTGATCATGATATTACCGAGAGCTTCGAACGCCTTTTTACATGGTGTCAGAATACATTGAAGACTCTGTAAATTCATATTGTATGCACATTTTAGCGATTTATTATCTTTTGACGGGTGATTCGATATAATTGCAGTGTCTTCTACCGAGGCAGCAAAAGATGGGAAGATACTACAAAGGCAGAAAGCGCTCGTCTTTTTGCCACCACCACATACTGCCCGTTCTCCGTATGATACGCACAGGTAACCAGCGTCAGAAGCGTGTCTCCGTATGATGCGGTAACGCCGGTGTCATACAAGGCAAGCGCTTTGATGTTCCTGATATACTCATTAAATTCATCTTCGCTCTCAGCATATAAGAAGTTGTAATGCTTAAAGATCGTGTCACTTTTGCGGAAAATTTGACTTTCAAACACCGCGATAATCTCATACTCCTGCTGCTCATACAGTGTGTCGAGATGGATAATCGGATGCTCCTTGTAAAAACTCCTTTTCCTGTATTTCGCCAGTCCAGCAAACATTGTGCCGTTTTTCATGTGATGGCCGTAGATAATCGTGTTTGTGCCCATAGGCCTCACTGAGCATCGCTTGTCGATAAAAGGGACTCCGCTCCTGGAATCTTCTTTATCAAAGCCATGAGATAAATAGAAGTCGTCCCCCGTGTACATTACGGGATAATCGATTTTCGTTCCGTCAATCCTGACCCAGCCCACTATGTCAGGGTTTTGCTGATACAACTCCTTGTACTGCTCCATGATGACAGGCGCTTTGGGTGTCGGCGACGGTTCGGCCACATCGCCGGGAACAGCGGAAGCCACAGGCGTTTGTGTGTGACTCGCCACAAAGGTTGTCAGCTTTTTAAGTGCGAGCTCCTCCCGTGTTCCGGAAGCATAGTGCCGAATCAGCATCGTGACCGAAAGCACGAAAGCGGCAGCAAAGCAAACAAGCAGTATGACACGCAGGCGCGGAATAAGCGCTTTGCCCGCACCGCTTGACCGGGAATACCCTGCCTGGGGCGTCACTCCCGGTGAATGATCAGGGAGACGAAGGAGAGATCTTGTTCTTCTTCTGGTCTGCATTTTACCTCCACTGTCACAAAAAGAACAGGTGGGGGCGGCAAACCGCCCCCGACCGTTACGCCATTTACTCTTAACTGTCTATACCCCTTTTCTCCGCTGACGCCTCTTGGCAGCCACCAAAACCGCCGCGACTGCTACGCCGATCACCAGCGCTGCGCCTATGCCGATAAACCACCAGGCGTTTATGCCCAGTATATACATTTCAAAGACGCCGCCCGCCTGTGTGTGAAGCACGTTTCCGGTATAGTCCAGATCCTCATCCAGCTTGTATATCAGATACATTGAGAAATCATAGAATTCCTTGTTGTAATGATTGATGCTGTAATCTGCATATACAACAAGCTGAGAATTGCCGCCGGAGAGTTTTACATCCTCATATTTGCCGATTTTTTCGGCAAATGCGCTGCCGTTGCTCTGAGGCTTTTGGGAGTAATCAATATTTTTCTTCAGTTTTTTTTCATCGGCGTTGCTCATGAAATAATGCAAGTAGTAGCTCTCGCTGCTGATGATCTTAGAGCCCTTTACCGCGCCATAATATCTGGCCTTCACTTCCAGGGTTGTAGGCTTTTCGGAATGAGCCACTGCGTCGGACATTACAAAGGCCGTGGCTTTTGACGTGTTGGCGCTGTTTAGCTTCATGCCGTTGTTTTGCAGATAGCTCAGGATTTCGTTGTTAGCCGCCCTGGCAAAGAAGTCGTCGGCATCCTTGGGGTTGGCGATCACCATGCCAGCGAGTTCAGCTCCGCCCGTGGGTGGTGTGGTCATCAGCTTGTCATAGCCGGAGGTCTTCTGAGATTGTATATACATGTTAGTTTGGTTCATGCCGCCGCTGTATAACGTCTCCTTGGCCTTGCCGTAGAAGGTGCCGTAGCCATAGGCCTTATCCACGACCACATAACGGCGATGGTCGCTGTTGAGGCGAACCACATAGTAGCTTACGCTGTTGCCCAGCGCATCGGTGCCGGTGTGGGCAATCTCCTTGGTCAGGAAGGGTATGCGGAGTTGGTCAGCGATGGCGGAATAGATCTTGCCGGTCTCGGCGGCTGTCCGCTTGAGCTCCAGCATTTTGGCGTCGCTGGGGTTGCTTTTGTCCGCTGCGGTGTATTCACACCAGTCGTTATACAGCATGAGCATCTTCTGTATGTTGCCGAGATGATAGATATAGAAGGCGTTTAAACCGTCGGCCATCTGATGCTCGAAAGTATACGTACCACAGCTGCTCTCGAAATACATGCTGCAAAGAGAGGGCGACCCGCCGCTTGATTTGGTGAGATAGGATCCGCAGGAGGTGATCATGGAGCGGAGGTTCGCCTTGGGTACGGTCCTCTTGAAAAAGCTGTCAAGCTCCCGGGCACGAACCTCCTCATCGGTTATAGACAGTATATCGCTATAATCGACATATAGCCGATCGGTCTGCGCGTAAAGCTCGTTTACCTTTCTCAAATCGGAAGACAGCTCGGAATCGGTGATAGCCTTCTTTATCTCCTGCGTTTGCTTGTCTATCTTGTGGGAAAGGTCATCCAGCTGCTTCTGCACCTGCGTCAGCATGTCGATCAGCGTCTCATCGGTATCATCCCCAAATATGCCGCCCAGCAGCTCACCGAACAAGGCGGAGCCGATGTCTCCGAATATGCCCAGGCTGAAATGATCGACCAGAGAGGAGAGGATAGCTTCTCCCGCAGAGGCTACTATGTTCGCCGCACCGACCTTTTCTACCGGTAACAGAGCCACAACAGTGTCTTCCGGCTCCTCGGATACCTCGGGCTCAGCAGTGCCATTGGGTTCCTCAGTTGCCTCGGGCTCAGCGACCGCACCGTGTTCTGTGGGTGCCGCCGTTGCCTCCGCCAGCGCCGTGCATGGCAGAGACATAATCAGCATCATCATCACAAGCAGCGAAATAAACATTTTGTTCATTGGTTTGAATAGCTCCTTCTGCGAAAGTCATAAACGGTATCCACCGAACACCTGTCGCTCTGCTTTATCTGTTGTCAGCGAGCATGCAGTGTTCTGCGCGAACACTGATGCGGTTCTGTTTTCAGGCACGTCCTTTTCGTTTGCCCAATCCGACCAGTAGGGCAACCCCCGCAGCGCTGACCCCGCACAGCAGCCACCAAACCCATGGCGAGCTATCGTCACCGGTCTTGGGAATATCGTCCAGATCATCCAGCAAAGCACCTTTCACCAGCATAAAGGGCGAGAGTTCGTACAGCGGCCCAAACTTCACATTGCCGTCCGCGCCCGCCGTGGTATATAGATACTCAAAGGTGCCATCCCCCTTTTTATGCACCAGAGTAAACACATGCCCGGCGAACTCTTCCCCTAGGTCAAATGTCAGGTACATAGCACTGCCGGTGGATTTCGTGCCGCTTTGCAGAGAGATCTCATATACATGCAAAACATCATCTTCATCCGCCAGCTTGAGCAGGGCATTGTAGTCGCTGCCACCGGTGAGGGCTTGCGTAATCAGCAGATCATCGTTGGAAAGGCCGCCACCCGTCAGCCAAATGGTGGCGTCAGATCTATTGGGATCGTTGTAGACGGTATCAGCAGTCGGTGTCGGCGTGGCCGTCTGAGTCGGCGTGGCTATCTGCGTAGGCGCAGCCGTAGGTTTCGGCGTGGCCGTAGGTGCCGGCGTGGCCGTAGGTGTCGGCGCAGCCGTAGGTGTCGGCGTGGCCATAGGTGTCGGTGCAGCCGTCGGTGCCGGTGTGGCCGTCGGTACCGGTGTGGCCGTAGGTGTCGGCGTGGCCGTAGGTGTCGGCGCAGCCGTAGGTGTCGGTGTGGCTATCTGCGTAGGCGCAGCCGTCGGCGAGGGTATGTCCTGCTCCACACCTTCCACTGTCACGGTCTGTGCCTGTGTAATGTTGGCAATGGTATACACGCCGCTGCCATCTGCCGTGAGCGACACGCCGTTGGCCATGACCGCGAAGCCCTCCCCGTTCCGGTAGCCGTCAGAAATGGCTACTGTGAAGCTGTAGCTTCCGCCGTAGGCCACCGGCGAGGAAGAACCCTCCTGCGCCACAACGGTGTAGCCCGTGCCGGTGGGAAGCGTCACGGCGTAGGTGTTGGGTGTCCAAACAGGGTACAAGGTGATGGCCGCGTTGGCAGTATAGCTGCCGCCAAGGTCAAAGGCCTTTGCAGCGCCGTCGGTGGTAGCCCAGCCGGTTTGTGTATGGCCCTCACGGGTGAAGACAGCGCCACGCAGCGTTAGGTCAATTCCGTGGACTTTGGCATCTGTGGCCTGATCTCCCGCACCATACGCGCCGGGGTGGTAAGTGATGGCGTAGGTGTCGGGTGTCCACGCAGGGTACAAAGCGATGTCCGCATTGGCGGTATAGCTGTCGCCAAGGTCAAAGACTTTTGCGCCACCGTCGGTGGTCGCCCAGCCGGTCTGCGTATGGCCCTCACGGGTATAGGCCGCGCCGCGCAGCGTCAGGTCAATGCTATGGGTTTTGGTATCCATGGCCTGCTCTCCCACACCATGCGTGCCGGGATTATAGCTCACGGCGTAGGTGTTGGGTGTCCAAACAGGGTACAAGGTGATGGCCGCGTTGGCAGTATAGCTACCGCCAAGCTCATAGGTCTTTGCACCGCCGTCGGTGGTCGCCCAGCCAGTCTGCGTATGGCCCTCACGGGTAAAGAGCGCTCCGCGCAGCGATAGATCAATGCCGTGGGTTTTGGTATCCGTAGCCTGGCTGCCCGCGCCGTTTGCGCCGGAGAGATAGGTCACGGTGTAGACAGGCTCAAACCTGAGGTATTTATAGGCTTGAATTCGATTCTGATAGTACTCCTCGATGGTTTTACTGATGATATCATCCTGGGAAATTTCATATGCGTCCACACCGTTTGCATCGGCGGTGCTTGCCATGATCTTCAGGGAGGGCTCCAACTCCTCCGGCTCCGTATTCATCGCCATGGTGCCGCCCCGTATGATGGCTGTGCCGCCCACAATGCGCACGAAACCGGAAGTGTTGGAAATCGCCGTGCCGGCTGTGGCGCTCACCGTGCCGCCTGAAATCAGAATTTCTGTTCCATACGCCTCGTTGCAGATCGCTTCGCCGTTTTCAGCGTGTACCGTGCCGCCGGCAACATCAATGCTGCCCCAGCCAGTATTATAAATCGCCTTGCCCACCGCGGTATTTTCGACTGTGCCGCCCAAGACAGTAATTTTCCCGGTTGTTTGATTGCGGATCGCAGTGCCCTCTTCGGCAATGGCTCGAACCACCCCGCCGGAAATGAGCACAACGCCTGTGCCCGCATTGTTGATCGCATTGCCGGCAGCGGCGTTTTTAACCGTGCCTCCGGTGATTTCCAACACGGTTCTATTGGCTGTGCCTGCTCTCAGATAAACCCCAGCCTGCGAGCCGCAAATCATGGCCGTGCCGCTGATGGTGATTTTTCCGGAGCTATAATTGTAAATCGCATAGCTGGCGCCGCCGTCCACCGTGCCGCCCGAAACACTTACGGTGCCGGTTGCTTCGTTATGAATTGCGCCGCTGCCATTTATGTTGGTACTCTTTACCGTTCCGCCCGAAACGTTCACGATACCAAAGGGGTAGGCGTTGGCGTTCAATATTGCAGCGCCTCCTCCGGCCGACGTCACCGTGCCGCCGGTCACGTTCACGGTGCACCGTCTGTTCAGGATCGCATTGCCGCCATTGCCGAAATAACCAGAACCATCCGTATTCTCCACCGTGCCGCCTTTGATTTCCAGCACGGCAGTCTTCTCGCTGCTGCCGGTCGCCAGAATTGTGCCGCTGCTAAAGCTTGATTGTGCAGAGGTGATCTTGCCGCCGCCTGCGGTATCGTCAATGGTCAGCTTGCCGCTTACGCAGGTGTATTCAACTAAGCCTTCAAACGTTTTACCATTCAGGTCAAGGGTAAGGCTTTTGCCGTCCTGGAGGCCAATCTTGAGCGGCGCAACAAAAGCGATGTCGTCCAACAGCGCAATGGTATCCCCGCCCGCTGCCGCGTCAACCGCCGCTTGCACCGCAAAGTATTCATTGCCAGTGGCTGAATTTTTGGCAACAATGGTCCCAGGCTCAAACGCAAGGTATCTGTAGTAAAAAATATCGTTCGCATTGTAGAGGACCCTTTTCGTTGCGCTGTCATCCTGGCATGCCGTTACCTTCACATGGGGGTAGAGGCTCAAATCCGGGGCTGTATTCATCGCCATATAGCCGCCCCGGATAACTGTCGAACCGCTTGTTATCGCAATTTTTCCGTGGGCTTTGTTATAAATCGCATAGCCGTAATCGGTATTTTCTATCGTTCCGCCGGTGATTTCAAGAAGGACATCCTCGGTGTTGGCGTAAGTGTGCAGATATATCGTGCCTTTTTTAGAGACAGCTCTGTTTGCACTGGTGAGCTTGGCTGAGCCGGTGATTATAACCTTACCTGTGCTGGCGTTAAAAATCGCACTACCGCTTTTGCTTTTTACCACGCCACTCGAAACAACGCTCACGCTCCCGGTACCATTGTTGTAAATCGCATCGCCTTGCGTAATATCGTTGGCGTTTTCTACAAGGCCACCGGCAACCACAAGGCTGCCGCCGTCCAGATAAATTGTATAACCCGAATAAGTCGTGTCATGAATGCTGGTGACTACGCCGCCGCCTTCTGTACTGTCATCGGTGATGGTCAGCGTACCGCTGCCGATATGACGGATGGCAGATCTGACGTTGCTGTTTATCGTGTAGCCGTTCAGATTGATTTTGAAGCTTTTATCATTGTCATTGGCAATAACAATGGGAAAAACAAGATTGATGTCCCCCAGCAAATCAATGGTCTGGCCGTTATCCGTTATCGCGTCAACCGCTTCTTGCAGCTTGGTGTAGAATTTGCTGCCTATCCGGGCGATATCGGGCGCAGGTTCAAACTTGAGATATTTGTAGGTCTTAAGATAATAATCATAATCATAATAAGTATGCTCCGGAGAACTTCCATCATAGTTGGTGCTCGCCGTGATCTTCACATCGCCATAGCTGCTCAGATCCGGTGTTGTGCTCATCGCCTGATATGCACCCCGAATGGTAGACGAACCACTCGGAATTGCGATTTTGCCGGGTCCATGATTGCTAATCGCTATTCCATAAGTGCTTTCTATCGTTCCGCCCGTGATTTCAAGGATGGCTGTATCGGCAATGCCGGCTTCGATATAAATTGTGGATTCTTTCCCGGTAACCAAAGCTGTGCCGCTGATGGTAATTTTACCGGTGCCTTTATTTAGGATCGTGGTGATAATTGTATATTCCGATGAGTATACATTTTCCACCGTGCCGCTATTAACGGCAAGCTTTCCTCCACCCAGGATAATGGTGGCGTAATACCCGCCGGTAATCTTGCCGCCCCCGTCGCTACTCTTATCAGTAATGGTCAGCGTACCGCTGCCATTATGACGGATGGCGGGGTATTCGTAATCGACGCCGCCGTCCAGCGTTTTACCGTTTAGGTCAAGGGTGAAGCTTTTATCATTGCCGTTGGCAATGGTGAGGGCATCCGTAAGATCGATGTTCTCCAGCAATTGAATGGTTTGATTGCTTGACGTTAGCGCGTCAACCGCTGTTTGCAGGCCGGGGTAACTGATACCTGTAACCGTGTTTTTAACAACCATAGGCCCAAGCTCAAACTTGAGGTATTTGTAGGTCTGGATCTTCGTTTGATCATAAATTTCCGGGAAGCTTCCATCGTCATGGATGCTCGCCGTGATCTTCACATCGCGATAGCCGGTCAGATCCGGGGCTTTGTTCATCGCCTTGTTGCCACTTTTTATAGTAGGCGATCCGCTTGGAATGATGATGTTTCCAGAGTTGCAATAAATCCCGTAGCCTGTGTTCGAACTCAATACGCCGCCGGAAACGCTCACATTGGCGCTCGCAAGGCACATGATTGCGTCAATGCCTCCGCGCAACGTGCCGCCGGAGACGATCACGCTGCCGGCGCCTCTGCTGACGATCGCATATCCCAAATTGCTTTCTACCGTACCGTCCGAAACCTTTACGACACCAGCCGCCTGGTTGATTGCCGCTCCGTTCTCGGCACTGACCCTGCTGCCGTCAATCACGAGGCTACCGCTTCCGACAGTAATCACGGAGCTGCCGGCGGAGGGCGTTGCGATGGTGACCATGCCGGCCTTGTTGTCACTGCTGTCGGTGATGGTCAGCGTGCCGCTGCCGTTTTGATTAACGGCGGCAGTAGCGCCGCTGCTGAGCGTGCAGCCGTTAAGGTCCAGGGTGGTGGCTTTGCTTGTCGTAAAGGTCAGTCCGGAAGTGGTTGCGTCAGACTGCAGTTGAATATAGAGGCCGGTGGAAGAGCTGTTTGCAGCGCTCACGGCAGCGGCAAGGGTGCCGCTGCCTGTCCAATTGATCACATCGTCTTGGCCCACCGTGCCCCAGCGGGCTTGAGAAGAAGATTCAGCCGCAGCCGAAACCGGCAACAAAACAAATGCCACACACAGTGCGGCGAGTGCACTCAACAACCGTCTTTTCATACTCTTCACCATTTATAGGAGACGATGGCTCGTCTACTTTTTACGAAACGCCATATCATGAGCACTGCGCTATCACGACGCCCTGTTCTTTGCGCGTCCATCGCGTTTGCCCAATCCAACCATTAGGGCAACCCCCGCCGCGCTGACACCGCACAGCAGCCACCAAGCCCAGGGCGAGCTATCGTCGCCGGTCTTCGGGATGTCGTCCAGAGCATCCTTCAGAGTGCCTCTCACCAGCATGAAAGGCGAAAGCTCATACAAGGGCCCAAACTTCACTTTGCCATCCGCATCTGCCGTGGCATAAAGGTATTCAAAGGTGCCATCAGCCTTTTTGTGCACCAGGGTAAACGCCTGCCCGGCGTATTGTTCCTCTAGCTGAAACGTCAGGTGCATGGCGTTGCCGGTGGATATCGTACCGCTTTGCAGAGAGATCTCATATAACTGGAGAACATCATTGCCATCCGCCAGCTCGAGCAGGGCATTGTAATTGCTGCCACCGGTGAGCTCTTGCGTAATCAGCAGATCATCGCCGGCAAATCCGCTTCCGGTCAGCCAGATGGTTGCGTCCGATCTATCGGGGTCATTGTACACGGTATCGGCCGTCGGTTCCGGCGTAGCCGTCGGTGCCGGCGTGGCCGTCGGCGTCGGCGTTGCCGTCGGTTCCGGCGTGGCCGCCGGCGTCGGCGTCGGTGCCGGCGTGGCCGTCGGTTCTGGCGTGGCCGTCGGCGTAGGCGTGGCCGTCGGCGTAGGCGTGGCCGTCGGCGTCGGCGTGGCCGTCGGTGTCGGCGTGGCCGTCGGTGTCGGCGTGGCCGTCGGTTCCGGCGTGGCCGTCGGCGTCGGCGTCGGTGAGGGGTTGTCCTGCTCCACACCTTCCACAGACACGGTTTGTGCCTGCGTAATGTTGATAATGGTATACAAGCCGCTGCCATCTGCCGTGAGCGGCACGCCGTTGGCCTTGACCGCGAATCCATTCCCTTTCCGGTAGCCGTCAGAAATGGCTACGGTGAAGCTGTAACTTCCACCGTAGGCCACCGGCGAGGAAGAACCCTCCTGCGCCGTAACGGTGTAGCCCGTGCCGGTGGGAAGCGTCACGGCGTAGGTGTTTTGTGTCCAAGCGGGGTACAAGGTGATGGCCCCATTGGCGGTATAGCTGCTGCCAAGCTCAAAGGCTTTTGCACCGCCATCGGCGGTTGTCCAGCCGGTTTGGGTATAGCCCTCACGCGTAAAGAGCGCTCCGCGGAGCGTTAAATCAACGTCGTGGGTCTTGCTATCCACGGCCTGGCTGCCTGTACCGTTTGCACCGGGCTGATAGGTCACGGTATATGTGTCGGCCGTCCAAACGGGATATAGCGTGATGGGCGTATTGGCGGTATAGCTGCTGCCAAGGTTATAGGCTTTTGCGCCGCCATCGGTGGTTGCCCAACCGGTTTGGGTATAACCGTCGCGGGTAAAGAGCGCCCCGCGCAGCGTTAAGTCAACGTCGTGGGTCTTGCTATCCGTGGCTTCGCTGCCTGTACCATTTGCACCGGGCTGATAGGTCACGGTATATGTGTTGGCCGTCCAAACGGGGAACAGAACGACGGCAGCATTGGCGGTATAGCTGCCGTTAAGTGCAAACGCTTGTGTGTCGCCGTCGGTGGTTGCCCAACCGGTTTGGG
>JAEZSC010000057.1 GCA_023422005.1 Bacillota bacterium
CCGGCAACTGGGACGATTACCAGAGCCGCAAGCAGGCCGAGAGCCGCCAGCAGGAGGAGGCCGACGACGGCCTGACCAAGACCGAGCGCCGCCGCCAGGACCGGGCCAGCCGCGAGGCCGAGGCCGCTGCCCGGGAGCGCAAGCGCGCCGTGAAGAAGCTGGAAGAGGACATTACCGCGCTGGAAAAGGAGATGGCCACGCTGGAGGCGCGCTTGAGCGACCCGGCGGGCTTGAGCATGGAGGAGATATCGGCGCTGTCTGCCGAGCACGACGCCAAGGCCGCCCGCTGCGAGGCGCTGCTGGCCCAATGGGAGGAGATGCTTTCATGACCGAGCGCACATGGAATGCGCTGCTGGCCGCCGGCTGGCAGCTTGAGGAAGGCGAACCGGATGCGGACGCTTCGGCCCAACTGGTGGCCCACGCCGCCGAGGCCATGCGCCGGCGCATCGGCGCCGACCGCAAGCGGGTGTGCCACGCGCTGCGGGTGCTGCGGCTGACCGACGAACTGCTGGAGGCCGCGGAGCCGCTGGCCGCGGGCCAAGCCCTCAGCGCCCGGTTATGCGCCGTGCTGCACGACATCGGCATACAGCAAGCCGAGCGCCTGCACGGCTCGGCGGCGGCTCGCTTCCAGGAGTTGGAAGGCCCGCCCATCGCCAGCGACATCCTGCAGGCGCTGGGCGTGACGCCTGCTCTCACCGAGCGCGTGTGCCACATCGTGGGCCGCCACCACACCGCCGCCGCCGTGGATGGCCCGGACTTCCAACTGTTGTGGGAAGCTGACTTGCTGGTGAACCTGATGGAAGACAGTGCGCGGGACAGCGCTGCTCTGCGCGGCGCGCTTGAGCGCAATCTGCTATCACCGGGCGCGTGGGACGTGGCGCGGCAGGCGCTGCCTTTTCTGAACGGGCCGCTGGCGGTGGACTTGTAATGCGTATGGAATACCTTGTGGAGGCCCAGTCGGGCGCAGCCTTCGAGATGAAGGCGGGGGACTGCATCACGATACAGGATGTGGAAGGCCGGCAGGTTGTGGACTTCTTCGCCGTGAGCGCCGCGGACCACCGGGAGATGCTGTCCACCGGTGTCACGATGGACTGCAACGAATCGCTGCGGGTGGGCGCGGGCGACGCGCTCTATAGCAGCCAGTACCGCGTCATGTTCCGCATCCTCTATGACGACGTGGGCGAGCATGACCTGCTGCACCCGTGCTGCCGGCAGCAGATGTACGAGTTCTTCTACACGAGCGGCCCCAATCACCGCAACTGTCTGGACAACATCAACGCAGCCCTGGGCGGCCACGGTGTGCCCGCCCAGGCCATCATCCATCCTTTCAACATCTTCATGCGCACGGTGATTCACCCCGATGGCCGCATATCGGTGGAAGAACCGATTTCCCGGCCGGGGGACCGCATCCGGCTGCAGGCGCAGATGGACGTGCTCGTAGGCCTGGCGGCCTGCAGCGTCAGCCAGAGCAAGTGCAACGGCGGCCGCTGTACGGCGGTGCGTGTGATGCTGGAGAGCATGTAACGCAAATCAAGGGTTGTCCCGCAGAAGAACCCTCCGTCAGGCCCAAGGGCCTGACACCTCCCTTTTCAAGGGAGGCAAGGGGTACACCTGGCCCCCTTGAGAAGGGGCTGGCCGGAGGCTCTGCCTCCTGCTCGCCCATGCATCCTGGGGCTCCAGCCGAAGGCCGGTGGGGGTTCTTGCACTCGGCCAAGCAACACAGCCTTCTTTCAAGACATAAGGGCCGCACCTCTTTTTTAACAGAGGTACGGCCCTTATGGTAGGTGCTGGCTTAGTTGTTGATACCGTAAATCGTGTAGAGCTGCTTGGTTCCGCTCAACATGGTGATCCACAGCTCGCCCTGGCCCACCATGACGCCCTTGTAATTCACGAAGGTCTCCTCGACCTTCTGGGCCAGCAGCGCGGCCTTCACTTTGGCGGTCATAATCTTGTCATAGTTCTTTACGAAGTCTGCCTCCGAAGCGATCTTGGCCCGTTTGCCGTCGATGTTTGCCTGGATTGGATAGGAGACATAACCGGCCACAGCGGCCCGGTCGTCCTTGGCCACAAGGGCTTGCAGATCGCGGAAGGCGGTTTCAAAGCCCTGCGGATCGTCGATCCCGGCCACCTCGTAGCGGTTGGTTTTCTCCACGACGCTGGTTTTTCCAGGGGTCGCCTCTGGGGTCGGAGCCGGGGTGGCGGATTCCTGCGGGGCAGCCGAAGTCTGCGGGGTGTCCGCGCTGGGTGTGGGCGTGGGTTTGCCGGCGCCCGTGAGCTCAGGGGCTGCCGCGGCTTTGGCCACGCGGTCCACCGGTGTGCTCAGGCTGGCGCAGCCGGCCAGCACGGTCAGGCACAGCGCGACCGCCGCCAGCGTGCATATCAGAGAAGTCTTTTTTTGTTGTGCAATCATGGTGATTCTCCTTTTGTGATAGTTGCTGACAAAGCCGACGGTGCCCGGCGCCAGACGCGCGGCAGAGAAGATCTGCAGCAGATTGACAACCGTTTTGCCATACGCGCGGTGTTCCTGCGCGCCCAGCCTGCTCAGCGCGGTTGCGTCACAGGCGATTTCACAATCCTGCTTCATCCTGTGCACGCAATACCAGATGATCGGGTTGAACCAATGGATCGCTTGAATCGCCAGGCCCAAAGTATTGACCAGCAGATCCATCCGCCGCACATGAGCCAGCTCATGCAGCAATATGTATCTGATATCTTCCTCTGAAAGCCCCTCGATCAAGCCCTCGGGGATTACGATTCTTGGGTGAAACAGCCCCCAGAGCATCGGGGGCTTGCTCGCAGAGCCGCACAGCAGCGTCACCTTTGCCCGGATGCCCATCTGCCCCCGGCACTGCAGGAGCGAGGCCGCCACATCCGCCCGGCCGATGGCGGCGCAGCGCCTGAGCTTGCGGGCAAACAGCAGATTCACTGTGCCGATGTAGAGCATGGCCGCCGCCGCGCCAGCCGCCCAAACCACCGCGGCAACCTGCATAAGGTCGGTTTCGGCCTCCGGACGGGCCGCCGGGTCCGCGTAAATCGGCGGATTTGTTTGGCCGCCGCTTGTGCTGGCCAGGCTTGGTTGATGAACCGGGCTATTTTGCGTGAAGTACCCCTGGCTGGGTTGCAGCCATCGGGAGATGCCAATGGGGCTGTCGATAGAGACGGGGATCAGCATGCGTATCAGCAGCACGAACCACAGTGCGTAATGCAGCCCGGCGCTCAGCTTGCGGCCAAACAACGTCTTGACCAGCAGGATAACGCCTGCCAGCGCGGAACCCGCCGCGGACAGCAGAAGCACGGTTTCAAACAGTTCTTTCAGCGACAATGGCCTAACCTCTCTATCGACGCTTTTGGTCCAGCAGTTGCTTGAGCTCTTCGATCTCCTCATCGGAAATCTTGTTGTGCTCGATGAAGTTGGCGATGGTCAGAAAGCTGGAATCGTTGAAGAACCGCTTGCGGAAGGAGTTCATTTCGTCGCTGACGCACTGCTCTCTGGTCACGACCGGGTGGTACTGATGGGGTGCGACGGCTTTGTCCACCGCCAGCGCGCCTTTGCCGGTCAGCCTGCTCAGCAGCGTGTGTATGGTTTTGGGGCTCCAATCGGTTTCGGGCCGCACCCGTTCGATGATGCTTGCGGCGGTCTGCGGCGACGCCTGCCACAGCACGTCCATCACCAGCCATTCGGCCTCGGATATCTTGCACTTGGTTTCGCTCACGGTGAGCACTCCTTCCTACAACTGTAGTCTCGAGACGATTACATACTACAAGTGTAGTATGGGTTTGTCAAGCAGTTATTTTCCATGCTGGATAAAAAAACTGACCCGCCATATTTGTGGCGGGCCAGGTGTTAACGTGGTTTGGTCAAGGTTGGCTGGCTCTTTCTCCTCAGTCAACAGGCCGTCAGGGTTCGCCGATATCATACCGATAGCACGTGATCGCCTCCACCTGGCGGAACCCTTCCTGCAGATAGAGCGCGGCGGCCCGTTCATTCTCGCCGTTGACGCACAGCACCGCGCGGCCATAGCCGCGCTCTTTGGCGTTGCGCAGCGCCGCGCGCAGCAGCGCCCGGCCCAGCCCCTTGCCCTGCCAAGTGGGGAGTATGGCCAGCGGGCCGATGTTGGCCGCGGGGCCATCCATGTCGTCCACTTCCGCCCGCACAACGCCCACGGTCTCACCGCCGTGTTTCAGCAGCATTGCGCCGCCGGGGATGGCCGCGCTGTTGCCCCGGTCGGCCATGTCCTCGGTGATGGGTGTCTCGCTGCCCTTAAGCGTCGCGAATGCCGCGTTGCGCACGGCGCACCAGGCCGGCGCGTCCCGTCCCGGTTCATATCCGGCGATGGTGAAGCCCTCCGGCAGCCGGGGTTCTTCGATGGGCTTGTCCTCCCGCAGCAGCAAAAAGGAAATGCGATCCGAAGTGAACCCCAGAGCCTTGACCGCCGCAAGCTGCGGCGTGCGCTCCTCCTGCACATAAACAAACAGCCGGCCGACCCCTGCCGTGTGGGGAAGGATTGCCCGGAACAGCGCTTCATAGCAGGCCACATTGCCGTTTTCCGCGTGGAAGATGCGAAACCGCGCCCGGTTCCCTTTGCGCATGTATTCGTCCAGGATCAGGGACGCCGCGCCTACAATGCGCCCTTCCTCCCGAGCTACCACGGTGGGGTTCTCGCTGCCGGGTGTGAAGGCGGCCAGATCTTCGTCGCACAAAAAGGAGTCGTCCACCTCGGCGCGGTGTAACCGGCAGTAGGATTTAAAATCTGCTGCATCCTTTGCACTCAAAAAATCAAGTGTCATGTTCTTCTCCAAAAACGGCCATGCCTTTTATCATCGTAAGGCATGGCCTTTTTTTTGCTTGTGCCCAAGGGCTATTCCGCCCGGCGGTCTCCCTTGAACGCCCGCTCCATCTGCCGCTTGGCGGAGCGGTCGGCGTCGTCTGCGCGCTTGTCAAAGAGCTTCTTGCCCCTGGCCAGGGCCAGCTCCACCTTTACGCGATTGTCCTTCAGGTATAGCCGCACGGGAACCAGCGCGTAGCCCTGCAGCTGCACCTGGCCGGCCAGCCGGCGGATTTCTCTGCGGTGCATCAGCAGCTTGCGGCTGCGCAGCGGGTCGCGGTTGTGTATGTTGCCCTTCTCATAGGGGCTTATGTGCATGCTGTGCAGCCACAGCTCGCCGTTTTTCACCTGGGCGTAGGCGTCACCGATGTTGGCCTGGCCCAGCCGAAGGCTTTTAACCTCTGTGCCGAAGAGCTCGATGCCGGTCTCGTGGAGCTCTTCGAAAAAATACTCATGTCGGGCGCGGCGGTTCTGCACCAGTGTTTTCTCAGCGTGTTCAGCCATATCGGGTCACTTCTTCTCCTTTGCATTGCCGGCCTTGGAGCGGCATTCCTCCGCGTGCTGGTCCAGCAGCCGCCACACCAGCATTTTGCCGGTGATGGCGTCGGTCACCGTCAGCAGCATGGCCAGCAGTTCGAAGTTCTCGCGGGTGTCCAGTCCCTTTTCGTCCAGCTTGTTGGCGATATCGTCCATCGTCTGCTCCAGCTGCGCAAGGTAGCGCTGCTTGCTGTCCTGCGCCAACTCCAGATAGGCGCTGTACAGCGGCTCGGCGTCGTGGCTATCCATGAGCGCCAGGATGTGCCCCACGTCCTGCAACGCGTGCACCTGCTTGAGCAGGAAGATGTATACGAGCTTGATCATGTGCTCGCGGCTGTACTTTTTGCCATTGGGGCGGGGGAGGGTGCCTTCTTTTGTGTAGTTGTTTATCATCGTTTTGGTGAGAATCTTGTCGTCCTCGCTGCGCCGCGCGCCGGAAAGCATCTCGTCGAAGAAGGACGTCACCTGTTCCATGTACAGAGGGATTTTTGGGATCTCGTTCAATTCCACCAGGTTCCACTGCTGAACCTGCTCCGCCATGTCGAGGATGTTTTGCTTATAATCCATAAATGATACCACTTCCTCACGCGTATTATATCGTTACACAGCAGGGTGCGCAAGCTATGCGGCAATGCAGCCTCTCGCTGGCGGCGTTATGAAAACCACCTGATGGAGTACGGCAAATGTTACACAACGTTTACATATCTGGACCGCATTGACATTGCAAAGCGCCGCATCTTGGGGTATGATAATCGTGAGATGTAGTATGGAATACTATATTTTCAGAATGCGTTATACAGCAAGAAGAGGTGCCCCATGTCTGAACGTAAAATTGCCATCGTTACCGACTCGACCTGCGACCTGCCCGACGCGCTGCTGGCCGAGAACCATATCCACGTGGTGCCCATGCGTATCGTCTATGAAACCCGGGAATACCGCGACCGCATGGACATCACCCCCGAAAAAGTGTACGAACTGCTGGAACAGGAAGTTCCCAAGACCTCACTGCCTCTGACCGCCGACGTTATGGAAATCCTGGACGGCCTCATAGCCGAGGGCTATACCGATGTGGTTTATCTGTCCATATCCGCCGGGCTGTCCGGCTCCTACAACCTGATCCGCCTGCTCATCCAGCAATATACGGGCTTTCACATCGAAGTCGTGGACACGGCCACGCTGTCCATGGGCTTGGGCTTTCTGGTGCTGGAGGCTGCCCGCGAGGCCCAGCGCACCGGCGACCCTGCCGCAGTGGTGGCGCGGGTCAACCTTATCCGCGAGCGCATGGGGGCCATGTTCGTCATCAAGACGCTGGAATATCTGAAGAAGGGCGGACGCATCGGCAAGGTGGAAGCTGCTGTGGGCGGCCTGCTGGACATCAAGCCCATCATCGGCGTGGGGCTGGACGGCGTGTATCACACCATCGCCAAGGTGCGGGGATTCCGCAGCTCGGTGCAGCGCATGCTTTCGATGACGATAGAGCAATACCGCGGCAAGCGCGTGAACGTGGCCGTGGTGCACGGCTCCTCCAGCGCCGAGGCCCAGGCGCTGCTGGAGGAGATCAAGAAGGTCGCCACTGTTGTGGAGAGTTATGTATCCCAGGTGGGCCCGGCGCTGGGAATTCACACCGGGCCGGGGCTGCTGGGCATCATCGCCTACGAAGCCAAATAACACGGCGCAACAACATTGAGGCCCGATTGAACAATCGGGCCTTTTGTGGTAAGGTGCCGGTGAAGAAACGGCTGCTGTACAGGAGGACCTGCAATGAAACCGCTTCAGGAAAGGCTGAAGGGCAGAGAATACCGCGTCCTGCCCTACAAGGAGCTCTCGCTGTTCCCCACCATAGAGGATCGCGCGTTTTGGGATCATATCCATCCGTCGCTGCGCAAGGATTTCATTGCCCGGGGTGAAAGCCAGCTTGGCTGCGACTGGCCGCCGGTGCGCGCCACCCATTATATGGCCTTCACCCGCACCGGCAGCCGCACGGACTGCGAAACGCCGCACTTTGCCCGCCGCAACGCGCTGCTGTGGCTGCTGGCCGCCGAATGCGCCGAAAACGGAGGCCGCTTCCTGGACGACATCATCGACGGCGTTTTTGCGATCTGTGAGGAGACCTCCTGGGCCATCTCCGCGCACATCTCCAGCTTCCTGCCCGTGCAGGAGCACGAGGATATGGACTTGTTCGCGCTGGAGACGGCGGGTCTGCTAAGCTATGTCTACCACCTGCTCAAAGCGCCGCTGGACCGCGTGTCGCCCCTCGTCCGCCGGCGCATCCGGCGGGAGCTGGAGCTGCGCATCATCCAGCCATACCTGCGCCGGGACGACTACTGGTGGCAAGGCTTCACCGATCACAAGGTCAACAACTGGGCCCCCTGGTGCACCTCCAACGTGCTGGTGACCTTTCTGATGGTGTGCGAAGACGACGCGCAGCGCCGCGCCGCGGTGGAAAAGGCCATACGGACCTGCGACAGCTTCATTGATGTGTACCACGACGACGGCATGTGCGACGAGGGGCCGGGATATTGGGGCCGCGCCGGGCAGTCGCTGATGGATTGCCTGGTTGCGCTGCATGAGATAACCGGCGGGGATGTGGACATTTTCGATGTGCCGCTGATCCGCAACATGGGGACGTACATTGCCGACGTGCGCCTGGCCGGGCAATACTATCTAAACTTTGCCGACGGTAGTGCCGTGAACACCTGCGACGGCTTGGGTATCTATCGATACGGCAAGATGGTGGGCAGCCCGCGGCTCATGGCTGAGGGCGCGTACATCCTTAGAAACTTTGCCGGCGGGCAGGTCAACACCGGCAGCGCCCCCCGCTTGTTCCCCTACCTGCGCTTGTATGAAGAGGCCATGGCCTGCCACAGCGAGCCGGTCTGCCGAAAGAACGCGTGGTTTCAGGACACTCAGGCGCTCATCGCCCGGCAATACGATGTGCATGGCAAAGGGCTGGTGCTGGGCGCAAAGGGCGGCCACAACGCCGAGAGCCACAACCACAACGACATCGGCAGCTTTGTCGTGTTCGACGACGGGCAGCCCATCCTGATCGATCTGGGCGTGGAGACCTATTCCGCCCGGACTTTCAATGAGCACCGCTATGAGATATGGACCATGCGCAGCGACTACCACACGCTGCCCACCTTCGGGCATACCGTGCAGCAGCCCGGCCAGCAATACCGGGCGCGGGAGGTCCGTTATTCCGAGGAGGGCGGCATCGTAACGCTGTCCATGGAGCTTTC
Organism: Bacillota bacterium; assembly: GCA_023422005.1. Taxonomy (GTDB): domain Bacteria; phylum Bacillota; class Clostridia; order Christensenellales; family UMGS416; genus JAEYRA01. Next base: position 8,603 of record JAEZSC010000057.1, read on the forward strand.
CGCCGCTTATGGGCCTGAGGACATCGGCCGATATGTGCGCACGCTGCGCTTCGATGAGAAGGCGTCGGTCATCACCGTGCACGAGGACTACGTGTACGAGGGCGAGGCCGCCTTCCACTTTATGACCTTCCACAGGCCCGAGCCGCTGGCAAACGGCGTGCGGATTCTGTCGCGGACGCTGACGGCCAACCAGCCCTCCACCGTGACCATTGAGGAAATACAGGTCGCGGACAAACGCCTGGCTGCCAGCTGGCCGGGCAGGGTGTTCCGGGTCACAATCCGGCCGCAAGGCGCCGGCGTAACCTTTACGGTTCAAACTGCCGCCGGTGAGGCAAAATAGCCCGCGGCGCGGGGCTCATATGCGCCGACAGCTCCGGCCGCGGCGAAACCCTGTATGTTCCATCACGGCGATGGACGATGCTCCGGTCCGGTGCCTGGATATGTTCAAGCAGGAGAGAGAAGTCTATATGGATCGCGCGCCCTCCTCCTTTGCGATGCTGCAAAGCTCCCTTCGGGACATGTCTTTCTTGCACCTCAACGGGAAAAATGGTATCATTCTAATTACGTATTATCTGAAAAGTCTGCGCCAATATCACGCAAGAGAGAAGGAACCGCCATGCAGGGCAAGGTATCTGAAGCCGTCATCCGCCGTCTGCCGCGTTATTATCGGCAGCTCAAGCTGCTGGAAGAGCAGGGGAAGGAGAAGATCTCCTCCCAGGGGTTAAGCCACGCACTCAACGTGACAGCCTCGCAGATTCGCCAGGATCTGAACTGCTTCGGCGGGTTCGGCCAACAGGGATATGGGTATAATGTGCGGGAGCTTCGCGGAAAGATCGCCCAGATACTGGGCATCAACCACCGCTACAGGCTGATCATCGTGGGTGCGGGCAACATCGGCCAGGCGCTGGCCAGCTATGGCGCCTTCGTGTCCGAAGGTTATGAGATCCTGGCGCTCTTCGACACCAACCCAGCGTTGGTTGGCGGCAGCGTAGGCGGTTTGCCGGTGCTGCACGCCGACGAGCTGGAGGATTTTCTGCGCGACCGGGATGTGGAAATTGCCATCGTTGCCACGCCCCAGGCGGCGGCGCACCAGGTGGCCGAGCGATTGGTACAGTGCGGAATTCATGCAATATGGAACTTTGCACCAGTTGAACTCGTCTTATCTGATGTGGTCGTTGAGAATGCGCAGCTCACCGATGGGTTGATGGCGCTGACCTATCGTCTGGGCGAGTTGAGGCAATCGCCTCAGCAGAACGAATAGAGTAATATACACAAAAGAGCTCGCATTCTTTTACAACCTGTTTGCTTTACAGCATCCGGGCGGTCGAGTATGATGGTATGAGTAATATAAAGATCATCCATGTATAATGATCGGCGCGCGCGGAGTCTTTTTCGCGACTGGCCATAACATACTTGGTTTCTATCGGCATCATTCGGAGGTTACAAAAGATGACGTATCGCAGCCGCAACGTATCCAAAAGGAAGAAGAAGGGGATTCCCGCGCTGGGCGTGGCACTGGTGGTTTTGCTGGTGGCCGCCGGCGGCGTCGGTTTTTATGTGCTGAGCAGTCTGGACGCCAACGCCGGTACCAGCCCTTTGACTTCTCCAATCGCTTCCGCCATCGCTCAGGTCAAGGGCACCTTCTATGACGGGGTGTTCGTGGATGATATCCCGCTGGGTGGCATGACCATGGCGCAGGCCCGCGCCAAGGTGGAAGAGCAGCAGAACGCTCTGGCGGCCACCATCTCTCTGGAGCTGACCCACGCCAAGGGCAACCTGATGATCGGCAACACCGACGTGAGCTATTCCTTTGATACCGACGCCGTGCTGGAGCAGGCCTTCCAGCTGGGCCGCACCGGGACCAAGGATGAGCAGAACGCCGCTATCGAGCAGATGAAGACCAGCCCGGTCAAGCTTGCGACCAAGCTGACTGTGGATGCTTTCGCCGCGGAGCAGAAGGTGCGCGACTATGCCGCCACGCTGACCGTGCCCGGCGTGAACGCTTCCTTCCTGGGCTATGACCACGAGAAGCCCAAGGGCGAGCGCCTCCAGTTTAAGCCCGACACCCCGGGCATCCAGGTGAACCCCGACACGCTGTGGGCTGCGGTGCAGGACGCCTTTGCCTCCAAAGCCTTTGGGCAGCTGGCCGTGGTGGAAGAACCCCTGGATGCGGAAGTGACCGTTGAGATGCTCCAGGCCGACCTGCAGTTGGTTGAGCCGCTGCCCTTCACGGGCTTCAACGACAAGGAAAACGCCAGGATCAACAAGGCCAACGAAGGCCACACCTATACGTCGCGCATCCGCAACGACAGCAAGCAGCGGCGCAAGAACATCGAGCTGGCCAACAACGCCATCAACGGCACGCTGCTGATGCCCGGTGAGGTGCTCTCGGTCAACGAAAAGACCGGTGAGCGTACCCGCGCCAAGGGTTATCAGGAAGCCCCGGTGGATCAGAACGGCATCGAGGACGTGGGCCTTGGCGGTGGCGTGTGCCAGGTTTCCAGCGCGCTGTACAACGCGGCCATCGCCGCCGGCCCCCACCGCACGGAGATTGTGGATCGGGACCGCCATTCGCTGGTCTCGGGCTATATGCCCAAGGGTACCGACGCCACGGTGAACTATCCCAACAAGGACTTCAAGTTCAAGAACATCACCGACAAGCCCATGCTCATCCTCATGTATTACGAGAAGGGCTTCGATGGCGCTTACTACGAGCACGCCGATATCTACTGTGTGCCGGATCCCGAAGGCGCGAAGTACAAGCTGTACAGCGACGTTGTCAAGACGATTCCCGCCAAGAACAGCGAGCCCCGCAAGGTGGCCAGCAACGCCGTGAAGCCCGGGCAGACCAAGCTGATCCCCGGCCACAAGGGCTATGTTACGGACGTTTATCTGCTCAAGGTCGCCAAGGATGGAACCGAGACCAAGACCAAGCTTTACACCGACACCTATCCCGCCGGCGGCCCTGTGCTGGCCTACTATGTGAAGGACCCCAAGCCCACAGACACGCCCAGCGAGACGCCCACGCCCACCCTGACGCCTTCGCCGACTTCTACAAAGGAGCCTACAAAGGAGCCTACAAAGGAGCCTACGGAAGAGCCTACGGAAGAGCCTACGGAAGAGCCTACAGAGGATCCCACACCCACCAAGACGAAGAAACCCACGCCTACACCTACGCCTGAGCCCGCTGTAGGATAATCACTACCTTGTCGGCACCGCGGAAAAACCATCCAGCGCCCCCGCCCAGCGGGGGCGCTTTTGTCTGTATGATGTCGCTTTTCCCATAATCTACAGGCAAAAATGATCAAGCCATTTACGAACAAGTGTTTCCAAATCAGGCCATATATGCTATACTGAGTAGTGATCCGCTCGGTGAACGCGCCGCTTCGGGCAGGCGGACAGTCCCTACGCCCGCAGGAGGATTTGTATGCCAGACTTTCAGTTGAAATCATCGTTCGCGCCCACGGGCGACCAGCCCGCGGCCATTGAAGCGCTGGTGGACGGCCTGCAGAAGGGCTACCGCGACCAGGTGCTGCTGGGCGTCACCGGCAGCGGCAAGACCTTCACCATGGCAAACATCATCGCCCGGATGAACCGCCCGGCGCTGGTGATCGCCCACAACAAGACGCTGGCCGCCCAGCTGTGCAGCGAGTTCCGGGAGTTCTTCCCCGAGAACCAGGTGGGCTACTTCGTAAGCTATTATGACTACTACCAGCCCGAGGCCTATCTGCCCGCCACGGATACATACATCGAAAAGGATTCCAGCATCAACGACGAGATCGACAAGCTGCGCCACAGCGCCACAGCCAGCCTTCTGGAGCGCCGGGATGTCATCATCGTGGCCTCGGTCAGCTGCATCTATGCACTGGGTAGCCCCGATGAATACAAGAACATGTCCATCAGCCTGCGCCCGGGCATGGAGCTTGGCCGCGACAACCTCATGCGCCGCCTGGTGGACATCCAGTTCGAGCGTAACGATCTGGCCTTCGAGCGCGGTACCTTCCGCGTGCGCGGCGATGTGCTGGAGGTTTTCCCCAGCTCTTCCACCGACACCGCCATTCGCGTGGAGTTTTTTGGCGACGAGATCGAGCGCATTCTGGAGATCCAGCCGCTGACCGGCAAGATCACGGCAAAGCTGGAGCACACGGTGTTGTTTCCGGCCACCCATTACGCCAACAGCAAGGAAGCCATCGAGCGCGGCCTCGTGCAGATCGAGAGAGACCTACAGCTGGAACATCAGCAGTTCCGCGATGAGGAGAAGCTGCTGGAGGCCCAGCGGCTGATGCAGCGCACCCGTTATGACATGGAGATGATGCGTGAGATCGGCTATTGTTCGGGCATCGAGAACTACAGCCGCTATTTTGACGGCCGCACGCCCGGCCAGCCGCCCTACACGCTGCTGGACTTCTTCCCCAAAGACTATCTGCTCTTCATAGACGAGAGCCACCGCACGGTGTCGCAGGTGCGAGGCATGTACGCCGGTGACCGCTCCCGCAAGGACATGCTCGTGCAATACGGCTTCCGCCTGCACAGCGCCTATGACAACCGGCCTCTGAAGTTTGACGAGTTCGAGGAGCGCGTGAACCAGGTCATCTACGTAAGCGCCACGCCGGCTCCTTACGAGCTGGAGCGCAGCCAGCGCCTGGCCGAGCAGCTGATCCGCCCCACGGGCCTCATCGACCCGGAGATCGTCGTGCGGCCGGTTAAGAACCAGGTGGACGACCTCATCGGCGAGATCAAACTCACCGTGGATAAGGGCCTCCGGGTGCTGGTGACCACGCTGACCAAGAAGATGGCTGAGAACCTCACCGACTACTTAAGGGAGCTTAACATCCGCGTGCGCTATCTGCACAGCGACATCGACACGATGGAGCGCATGAAGATTCTGCGCGAATTGCGCCTGGGCGAGTTCGACGTGCTGGTGGGCATCAACCTGCTGCGCGAAGGCCTGGACCTGCCCGAGGTGGGTCTGGTGGCCGTGCTGGACGCCGACAAGGAAGGCTTCCTGCGTTCGGAGACCAGCCTGGTGCAGACCATCGGCCGCGCCGCCCGCAATGTGGAGGGCCGCGTCATCATGTATGCCGACGTCATGACCGACTCGCTGGACAAGGCCATTACGGAAACCAACCGCCGCCGCGCCATACAGCAGCGCTACAACGAGGAACACGGCATAACGCCCCAGAGCATACAGAAAACCATCCACGAGATTCTGGAGATCACCTCCGCGGTGCCGGCGGATGAGGGCAGCCTGCAGGACAACCTGACGATCATCCGCGAGGCCTGCATGGACAGCAAGACCTTGATGCGCAAGCTGGAGAAGGAGATGAAGGCCGCTGCCGAGGAGCTGGATTTCGAGCGCGCCGCGCGGCTCAGGGATAGGATCTTCAAGCTCAGGCAGGAGAAAGAGGAGTAGGGGAAGGAACTCGGCCGATGCCGTGCTGTCATTCAGAGGGCGCACAGCGCCCGAAGAATCTCCCAATGGGAACGCCGACGTTGCTTGACAGGGAGATTCCTCGCTGCACTCGGAATGACAGCAAGTGTTTGACGGCGCCACCCATTCTGTCATTCAGAGGGCCGAAGGCCCGTAGAATCCCCCTGAATAAGCCGCTGCCGTATCCCCGCAGGATTCCCAGCCAAACGCTACCTTCCACCCGCAAAAAGATGCTATAATAGAAAGATTCCCGCTGCGTTAACGCCGCTGCAGAAGATTATTTTTGCCGTGATCCGGCACACAAGATAAGGAGCCCACCCCGTGAGAGATTTCATCCACATCAAAGGCGCTCGCGAACACAACCTGAAGAACATTGACCTGACGATCCCCCGCAACAAGCTCGTGGTGTTCACGGGCCTGAGCGGCAGCGGCAAGAGCTCTCTGGCCTTCGACACGATCTACGCCGAGGGGCAGCGCCGCTATGTGGAGAGCCTGTCGGCCTATGCCCGGCAGTTCCTGGGCCAGATGGAAAAGCCCGATGTGGACTACATCGACGGCCTGTCGCCGGCCATCTCCATCGACCAGAAGACCACCAGCCGCAACCCGCGCTCCACCGTGGGCACCGTCACCGAGATCTATGACTACCTGCGCCTGCTGTACGCTCGCATCGGCGTGCCTCATTGCCCCAAGTGCGGCAAAGAGATCCGCCAGCAGACCGTGGACGAGATGAATGACCGCGTACAGGCGCTGGGCGAGGGTGCACGGTTCTCCATCATGGCGCCCGTGGTGCGCGGGCGCAAGGGCGAGTACACCAAGCTGTTCTCCTCGCTGAGCAAGGAGGGATACGCCCGCGTGCGCGTCAACGGCGAGGTGCGAGACCTGTCCGAGGACATCAAGCTGGACAAGCAGAAGAAGCACACGATCGAAGTCGTCGTGGATCGTCTGATCGTCAAGGACGGCATCCGCAGCCGCCTGAACGACTCGCTGGAGACGGCGCTCAAGCTGGGCGAGGGCCTGGTGCTGGTGGCCGTGGAGGGCGGCGAGGAGCTGATGTTCTCAGCCAACTACTCGTGCAGCGACTGTGGCATCAGCATCGCCGAGCTGGCCCCGCGCAGCTTCTCCTTCAACAGCCCCTTCGGCGCGTGCCCCACCTGCGCCGGTCTGGGCACACTGATGAAGATCGACCCCGACATGGTGGTGCCCGACCCCAAGGTCAGCCTGTTCGACGGAGCCATACAGGCCGGCGGCTGGCAGACCAGCTCCAGTGACGGTATGGCCGGCATGTTCCTGCGCTCCCTGGGCAAGGAATATGGCTTTGATATCCGCGTGCCCTGGGGCGAGCTGCCCCAGAGTGCCCGGGACATCGTGCTCTACGGCACCGGGGATCGCCGTGTCACCGTGGAATACAGCCGTGAATACGGCTCCGGCACCTATAGCGTACCCTTCGAGGGCGTCATCAACGGCCTGGAGCGGCGCTACAAGGAGACCAAGTCCCCCGGCATGAAGGAGTACTACGAGTCGCTGATGAGCAAGGTGCGCTGCACCGATTGCCAGGGCGAGCGCCTCAAGCCCGAGGTGCGCGCCGTCACCGTGGGCGATCTGTCCATCGCCAAGTTTGCCGAGCTTTCCATTGTGGAAGCCCGGGAATTCCTGCACGGCCTGACTTTGAGCGATAAGAACAAGATCATCGCCGCGCAGATCTTCAAAGAGATCGACGAGCGTCTGGGCTTTCTGGCCGATGTGGGCCTGGACTACCTGACGCTCAGCCGCGCGGCCGCAACGCTGTCCGGCGGCGAGGCTCAACGCATCCGCCTGGCTACGCAGATCGGCTCCTCGCTGATGGGCGTGCTGTACATCCTGGATGAGCCCAGCATCGGCCTGCACCAGCGGGACAACCGCCGCCTGCTCACCACGCTCAAACGCCTGCGGGATCTGGGCAATACGCTGATCGTCGTGGAGCACGACGAGGAGACCATGCATGAGGCCGATTATATCGTGGATATCGGCCCAGGGCCGGGCATCCACGGCGGCACCATCATCGCCCAGGGCACCGCCCAGGAGATCTGCGCCGACCCCAACAGCGTGACCGGAGCTTATCTCTCAGGCCGGCGGAAAATCGAAGTGCCTCCGGCCCGCAGAAAGGCGGTCGAAGACCGTTGGCTTACGATCCGCGGCGCCCGGGAGAACAACCTGAAGAACGTCACCGCGTCCATCCCTCTGGGCACGTTCACGTGCATCACCGGCGTGTCCGGATCGGGCAAGTCCAGCTTGATCAACGAGATTCTCTACAAGACGCTGGCCCGCGACCTGAACCGAGCCCGCACCAAGCCCGGCGCCCACGATGAGATGACCGGCCTGGAGCACCTGGACAAGGTCATCGATATCGACCAATCGCCCATCGGCCGCACGCCCCGCAGCAACCCCGCCACCTATACCGGCGTGTTTGACCTGATCCGCGGCGTGTTCGCCCAGACACCGGACGCCCGCCAGCGCGGCTACAAGGAGAACCGTTTCAGCTTCAACGTGAAGGGCGGCCGCTGCGAAGCCTGCGGCGGCGACGGCCTGATCAAGATCGAGATGCACTTTCTGCCCGATGTGTATGTGCCCTGCGAGGTTTGCGGCGGCAAGCGCTACAACCGCGAGACGCTGGAGGTGCATTACAAGGGCAAGAGCATCTTTGACGTGCTGGAGATGACCGTGGAGGACGCGCTGGTCTACTTTGAGAACCAGCCGCGCATACTGCCCAAGCTGCAGACGCTCAACGACGTTGGCCTGGGATACATCAAGCTGGGTCAGCCCTCCACGCAGCTTTCCGGCGGCGAAGCCCAGCGCATCAAGCTTGCGACTGAACTCAGTCGCAAGAGCACCGGGCGCACACTGTACATTCTGGATGAGCCCACCACCGGCCTGCATATGGCCGATGTGGAGAAGCTTATCGCCATCCTGCAGCAACTGACCGACGGCGGTAACACCGTCGTTGTAATCGAACATAACCTAGATGTTATCAAGACCAGCGACTACGTGATCGACCTGGGGCCCGAGGGCGGCGACCGCGGCGGACAGATCGTCGCCGTCGGCACGCCGGAAGAAGTCGCGAAGATGGAGCACAGCTACACCGGTCAGTATTTGAAGACGGTATTAAAATAGGAAGAGATATAAACAAGGGGCGGCCCGCAGGCCGCCCCTTGTTTATTGTCGTTCTGGGTGCGCAAAACTTTCCCCAGTAGGGCAAGGGCTCTGCCCTTGCCGCGTCATTCGGCGAGGGCAGAGCCCTTGCCCTACATCAGATCGTGACGCTACAGCGCAGGAGCGCTCACCGGATGATGCGGATTGTCCCGTCCTTGCGTTTGGGCGCGGCGGATTCCTTGGCAATGAAACCCACCGCAGCCGCCGAGCAGATCGTGTGCTCCAAGGGGATTCCCAACTCCAGCAAGTATCGGCGCAGAGGCTGGTCGTCGCGCAGCCAATGCAACTGGTTGATGTAGCAGCTGCCCAGGCCCAGCGACTGCGCCGCCAGGAAGAGGTTCTCCAGCGCCAGCGCGCAGTCAGCCATGGCGTTTTCGTAGTTGGGCCGGTTGGAAGCGATGATCAACGTGGGTGTGTGGTAGAAGAAGTGATAATCCTCCCGCTGCGCGGCGGCCTTCGCTCCTTGTTTGGCGGGGTAGTCGTCGTCCGGCGTCCAGCGTTGGAAGCCTTCCCGCACCAGATCGTTGATCTTGTTCAAGGCTTCCCGATTCTGTACGGCGGTGAACAGCCAGCTTTGGCTGTTGCTGCCGCTGGGCGCCCAAACGGCGGCTTCCAGCAGCGCGTCCAGCTGTTCCGGCTGGATCTGCCCCGGTTGGAACTGCCGCGTGCTTCTGCGCGCGAGGATGCAATCTAGCACTTCGTTGCGCATCATGGTAACCTCCTGATCCCGTCTTGATGGCATTTGCCGTGGCTATACGATAGCGCCGCGCCTCGGCCTTGTCAACACCCTGCTGCGCAGCCGGCCGGCTCGGCTCTAGGCTGCTGATGTTTGCCTTGTGCACATGCAAATGATATGATGGTTTAACCCTTTTTGGAGGCTCCGTCCATGCGAACCCCTTTGCGCCGTACGTTTACTGCCGCCCTTATGCTGGCCATGGTCGCCGCGCTGCTGGCCGGATGCCTGCAGTTCCCGCAGCCATCCGTTGCGCCCGAGCTCACCGCCGCCGCGACGACCGCTGTGGCCACGTCCATCGTCTCACCCTCGCCGCAGCCATCCACAACCGCGACAGCCACGCCGGCGGCCACTGCCGACAACCGTTGGGGCGCGTGGCAGGCCGCCGCCGACGCGCAGATGCCGGCTCTGATTCCGCTTTCCACTCTGTTTTCGCCGCCTCAGTTCGTGGGCCCGTCGCTTTCTCCCGACGGCAACTTTTTACTGGTGCGCGCCATCGCGCCGGATCACAGCTATGATATGGGAATGGTTGTGGACCTGGCCACCGGCGAACAGAAGCAGCTGCCCTACCCCGAGGGAGTGGCAGGCATACCGGTTTGGAATTGGGCGGGCGATGGCAAGCATGTTCTGCTGAGCATCGACCGCATGGGGG
>JAEZSC010000085.1 GCA_023422005.1 Bacillota bacterium
GCTTCGCCGCCGTGCGGGCCATCGAGGCCGCCGGCGTGCAGACGCGTTCGCTGTTTGCAGGCAACCTGCTGCGCCACCCGTGCGCCATCGGCATCCGGGGCCAGGGCGCTTACCGCGTCGTGGGGGATCTTGCCAACACCGACCGGCTCATGAATGACGCCTTCTGGGTGGGCGTGTATCCGGGCATGGACGACGCGCGCATCCGCCGCATGGCCCGGGTCATACGGGAAGCCCTGAACCAGTGAAGGCTTTGGATGCGCTGCGGGAGCGCCTGCGCCAAGGGGGCCTGTGGGCCACGCTGTGGCAGTTCATTAAGTTTTCCGCCGTGGGCGTCAGCAACACGCTGATCTCGCTGGCGGTGTACTGGCTGTGCTTCTACGCGCTGCACTGGCATTATCAGCTGAGCAACCTCGTGGCCTTCGTCATCAGCGTCACCAACGCGTACTACTGGAATCAGCGGTTCGTCTTCGCCAAGGAGGGGCGGCGGGATTTCCGCGCCCATGCGCGGGCCTACGGCAAGGCCTTCCTCTCCTACGGGGCCACATATCTGGTGGGCGTGGCGCTGCTGGCGCTGTGGGTGGAGGTGTTGGGCGTGGACGAGGGCATCGCGCCGCTGATAAACTTGATCATCACAGTGCCGGCCAACTATCTGCTCAACCGTTTTTGGGCGTTCCGCTAAGGCTCTGCGAAAAGGAGAACGCGTCACCGTGAAAGTCAAAGTGTCCAACTACATCTCCCAGTGGCTGGTGGATCACGGCGTCACCGACGTGTTCAGCGTGACCGGCGGCGGGGCCATGCACCTCAATGACGCCCTGGGCCACCAGGCCGGCCTCACGGTGACCTACAACCACCACGAGCAGGCCTGCGCCATGGCCGCCGAGGCCTACGCCCGGGTGGACAACCGCATCGCCGCCGTGTGCGTGACCACCGGCCCCGGCGGCACCAACGCCATCACCGGCGTGCTGGGCGGCTGGCTGGACAGCATACCCATGCTGGTGCTCTCCGGCCAGGTGCGCTATGACACCACAGCCCGCAGCACCGGCCTGCCTCTGCGGGCCATGGGAGATCAGGAATTCGACATCACCGCCGCCGTGGGCTGCATGTGCAAATACGCCGAGATGGTCACCGACCCGCAGCGCATCCGCCACGCGCTGGAAAAGGCGCTGTATCTGGCCCGCGCCGGCCGGCCGGGCCCGTGCTGGCTGGACATCCCCCTCAACGTGCAGGGGGCCACTGTGGAGACTGGCGACCTCATGGGCTTCGACCCTGCCGAGTGCCCCCAGGCCGCGCCGCCCCCGCCCAGCGACGCCGTGATATCCGACATCCTTGCCAGGGTGGCCGCGGCGCAGCGGCCGGTGTTCTACGCCGGCAATGGCATCCGCCTGTCCGGGGCGTTCGATGTCTTCCGCCGGGTGGCGCTCAAGCTTGGCGTGCCCGTGGCCACATGCTGGGACAGCATCGACCTGATGCCCAGCGACGACCCGCTGTACGTGGGCCGCGGCGGCATCATGGGCGACCGGGCGGGAAACTTTGCCGTGCAGAACAGCGACCTGGTGCTGGCCATGGGAAACCGCCTGAGCATCCGCCAGGTGGGTTACAACCACGCCTCCTGGGCCCGGGCAGCCCACGTGGTCATGGTGGACATCGACGAAGCGGAGTTGAAGAAACCCACGCTGCACGTGGAGACGCCGGTGTGGGCCGACGCCGTGCTGGTGCTGCGGGCCATGGATGAGCGCCTGCCCGATGGGCCGCTGTTCCGCGGCGATGATTGGCTCGCGCGCTGCCGGGATTGGAAGGCCCGCTACCCCGTGGTGCAGGACAAGCACACCTGCGGCTGCGAAGGGGCCAACATGTACGCGATGATCCATGAACTGAGCTCCCGGCTGCCTGAGGGGCGGCTGACCGTGGTGGGCAACGGCTCGGCGTGCGTCGTGGGCAGCCATGCCTATGTCATCAAGCGGGATCAACGCTTTTTGATCAATTCCGGCGCCGCGTCAATGGGCTATGACCTGCCCGCCGCCATCGGCGCCTGCATCGCCATTGGCCGCGGGGAGACCGTGTGTGTGACCGGCGACGGCTCCATACAGATGAACCTGCAGGAGCTGCAGACCATCGTGCACCACCGGCTGCCCATCAAGATCTTCCTGATCAACAACAACGGCTACCACAGCATCCGCCAGACGCAGAAGAACTTCTTCGGCGAGCCGCTGGTGGGTGTGGGCGGCGAAAGCGGCGACCTGAGCTTCCCGGACATGGGCAAGCTGGCCTGGGCCTATGGCATCCCCTATTCGTCGGCGCGCGCCAACGAGGAGCTGCCCCAGGTGCTGGCCGCGGCGCTGGCCACAGAGGGACCGGTGATCTGCGAGGTGTTCGTGGGCTGTGATCAGAATTTTGAGCCCAAGAGCGCCACCAAGCGCCTGCCCGACGGCACGCTGGTCAGCGCACCGCTGGAAGACCTGGCCCCCTTCCTGAGCGAAGAGGAGCTGCTGGCCAACCTGATCATACCGCCGGTGAGCCGCCCATGAGCGTGGCCGTCGTCACCGGGGCCACGAGCTTTTTGGGGGCCGAGCTCACGCGGCAATTGCTGGCGCAGGGGGACACGGTGGTGGCCGTGGTGCGGCCCAATAGCCCCAACGCCGCCGTGCTGACCGCTGCGGCGAATCTGCGCCTTGTGGAGCTGGACCTGCGCCAACTGGACCGCCTGCCGGCCCATGTGCCCGCGGCGGACGCCTTCTACCACCTGGGGTGGGACGGCGGCGCACCGGACATCCGAGATCAAGAGGATGTCCAGCAGCGCAATGTGCTCTTTACGGAGCAAGCCGCCCAAGCCGCCATTGCCATGGGCTGCCGGGCCTTGGTGTTCGCCGGCTCCCAGGCCGAATACGGCCCGCAGGATGGCCCGCTGGCCGAGGGCGCGGCGCTTATGCCCACCACGGCCTATGGCCGCGCCAAGACCGCGGCCGCGGCGCGGGCCGCCGCGTTGTGCGCCGGAGCGGGTCTCGCCTTCGCCCATGGCCGCGTGTTCTCGGTGTACGGCCCCGGCGACCACCCCTGGACGTTGGTAACCCAATGCGTGGAGGGCTTCCTCAAGGGCCAAAACGTGGCCCTGAGCGCCGCCACGCAACCATGGAACTATTTGTATGTCCGCGACGCCGCGGCGGCCCTGCGGGCTCTGTGCGCGCGTCAGGGCGTGTATAACATCGCGGGGCCGGATACGCGTCCGCTACGGCAGTTCGTGCAGGACATCCACCGCCTGTGCGGCGGCCGGGGGAAGCCGCTGTACGCCGCCCGCGCCGGCTCGCCGGCCTACGGCATACAGCCCCTAGCGGACAAGCTGCTGGCCACCGGCTGGCGGCCGCAGGTGTCCTTCGAGCAGGGCATCCGGCTCATACTGGAGGAGCGCACATGAAGAAGATCAGCGTCGTCGTGCCCACCTACAACGAAATCGAGAACGTGCGCGCGCTGCGCGACGCCGTGGCGGCGGTGTTCGCCCAGCGTCTGCCGCAGTACGAGTACGAGATGATCTTCATCGACAACTGCTCCGCCGACGGCACCCGGGAGGAGTTGGCCGCGCTGTGCACCGAGGACGCCCACGTCAAGGCCATCCTCAACGCCAAGAACTTCGGCCAGTTCAACTCGCCCTACTACGGCCTGCTGCAGAGCGGCGGCGACGCCACGGTGCTGCTGGCCGCGGATTTCCAGGACCCGGTAGAGCTGATCCCGCAGTTCGTGCAGGAATGGGAGAAGGGCTGGCGCATCGTCATCGGCATCAAAACCGCCAGCCATGAAAACCCGCTGATGTACGGCCTGCGCTCTCTGTACTACCGCATCATCAAGCGCCTGAGCGCCACCGAGCAGATAGAGCACTTTACGGGCTTCGGCCTGTATGACCGCGCTTTTGTGGAGGTGCTGCGGGGGCTTAATGACCCGTCGCCCTTCCTGCGGGGTGTCGTGGCGGAGCTGGGCTTCCCCCACAAGGACATCCCCTACACCCAGCCTGCCCGCCGCGCCGGCAAGACCAGCAACAACTGGTACCGCCTGTATGACGCCGCGATGCTCAGCTTCACGAGCTACACCAAGATCGGCCTGCGGCTGGCCACGCTGCTGGGCTTCGGCATCGCGGCCTTAAGCCTGCTGGTGGGCCTGGTGTATCTGGTGCTCAAGCTCGTGTTCTGGGAGCGCTTCACCGCCGGCATGACGCCGCTGCTGATCGGCATCTTCTTCATGGGCGCGGTGCAGCTGATCTTCACGGGTTTTCTGGGAGAGTACATCATGAGCATTAACACCCGCGTCATGCGCCGGCCGCTGGTCGTGGAGGAGAAGAGGCTGGGGTTTGAGAAGAAAGAAGGAGAGCAGCAAGAGGGGGAGTAAGCACCTCGTTTTGTCATTCTGAGCGCAGCGAAGAATCTCCCACACAAAACAACGGCCTTTGCTCAGGGGATTCTTCGGGCGCGATGTGCCCTCAGAATGACAAACGGGTGCCGTAGAGCCCTCAAGCTGTCATTCTGAGCGCAGCGAAGAATCTCCCAGACATAAATAACGGCATTCTCTCAGGGGATTCTTCGGGCGCGATGCGCCCTCAGAATGACAAACGGGTGCCGTAGAGCTCTCAAGCTGTCATTCTAAGCGCAGCGAAGAATCTCCCAGACATAAATAACGGCATTCTCTCAGGGGATTCTGAGGGCGCGATGCGCCCTCAGAATCACAAACGAGTGCCGCGTAACACTTTCATGTGACAAAAACACTTCCGGTTCAATCACCAGAAGTGTTTTTTTGCACTGATGTCAGCCGAAGCAGGGCAGGCGCTGAGGAGAATGTTTCCAATGCCGATTGCGCTCTGTTTTTTCATTCCTGCTGCTATTTTTCTTTCTTTCTTAGCTATCTTGTTATATAATATATAGGACAGGGAAAACTCATTTTATCAGGAAGGTCCCCTTATGCTTTTGCATCTCGGCGGCGATTGGGCGGCCAATTCCAGTAGGGTCATCGCGATACTCGATTACTCCACCGTGAGCGGCGTCCGCTCGTGCAAGCGCATGCTGGCCGACGCTCAGGCCCGCGGCATGCTGGAACGCATCGATGAGGACGAGGCACGATCCATGATCCTGCTGACAACCCGCGAAGGTATCCGCGTGGTGCTTTCGCCGATCTCCGCGGCCGCCCTCAAGGGCCGTTTGCAGAGCAAAGCCATCTATATGGACTTCCCCGCGGCGCTTCGCCGCCGGCCTTCCTCCAGGAAAGGGAAATAGCATGGAACAACCGCCAAAGTCCAATACCTACGACGAAACACAGATCGAGGTGCTGGAGGGCCTGGAGGCCGTGCGCAAGCGCCCCGGCATGTATATCGGCTCCACGGACACCCGCGGCCTGCACCATCTGGTGTATGAGCTCGTGGACAACGCCATGGACGAAGCCATGGCCGGCTTTTGCGACACCGTGGGCATCACGATAAACGCCGACGGCTCGCTCTCTGTTCGGGACAACGGCCGCGGCATCCCCACCGGCGTAAACCCCAAGCACGGGCGCCCGGCGGTGGAGGTGTGCCTTACGGTGCTGCACGCCGGCGGCAAGTTCGGCGGCTCCGGCTACAAGGTGTCCGGCGGCCTGCACGGCGTGGGCCTGTCGGTTGTGAACGCTCTGGCCTCGTGGCTCACCGTGGAGGTGTGCCAGAACGGCAAGCGCCATTTCCAGCGCTATGAGCACGGCGACCCCGTGACGCCGCTGGAAGTCACCGGCGAGACCGAGGCAACCGGCACGACGGTCACATTCCAGCCATCTCCGACGATCTTCGAAACCACCGAGTTCGTGTTCGATACGCTCAAGGCCCGCCTGCGGGAGATCGCGTTCCTGAATTCCGGCGTGCGCATCGTGCTCAAGGACGAGCGCGCCGGCCAGGAGCAGGAGCGCGAGTATTATTACGAGGGCGGCGTGCGCCATTTCGTGGAACACCTGAACCGCAGCAAGACCAGCCTGACCGAACATCCCATCTTCATCGCCTGCGCCCGGGAGGACGTGTCGGTGGAAGTGGCCATGCAATACACCGACGGCTATGCCGAGGCGGTGTTCTGCTTCACCAACAACATCCCCAACCCCGAGGGCGGCACCCACCTGATGGGCTTCCGCTCGGCGCTTACCCGCGCCATCAACGCCTACGCCCGGCGCTTCGGGTTCCTCAAGGAAAAGGACGAGAATTTAACTGGAGAAGACGTACGTGAAGGCTTGACCGCCATCATCTCCGTGCGCATGCCCGAGCCCCAGTTCGAAGGCCAGACCAAGGCAAAGCTGGGCAACTCCTATATCCGCACCTTTGTGGACAGCGTCGTGTATGACACGCTCAACACCTTTTTGGAGGAGCACCCCGCCGACGCCCGCGTGATGCTGGGCAAATGCATACAGGCCAGCGCCGCCCGCGAGGCCGCCCGGCGCGCCCGCGAGCAGACCCGCCGCAAGGGCGTGCTGGAATCCACCAGCCTGCCCGGAAAGCTGGCCGACTGCACCGAGCGCGACCCCGCCCAGTGCGAGATCTACCTCGTGGAGGGCGACAGCGCCGGCGGAAGCGCCAAGATGGGCCGCGACCGGCGCTTCCAGGCCATACTGCCCTTGCGCGGCAAGATTTTGAACGTCGAGAAGACCCGCATCGACCGCGCCATGCTCAACGAGGAGATCCGCGCGATGATCACGGCCTTCGGCTGCGGCGCCAACGAAAACTGCGATCTGAGCAAGCTGCGCTACAACCACATCGTGTGCATGACCGACGCCGATGTGGACGGCGCACACATCCGCATCCTGCTGCTGACGTTCTTCTACCGCTACATGAGGCCGCTGATCGAGCAGGGCCACGTCTACATCGCTCAGCCGCCGCTGTACAAGGTCACCAAGAACAAAAAGGAGCACTACTGCTACTCCGACGCCGAGTTGGATGTGTACCTGGGTGAGATCGGCCGCGACGGCATCAACATCCAGCGCTACAAAGGCCTGGGTGAGATGAACGCCGAGCAGCTGTGGGACACGACGATGAACCCGGCCACCCGCACGATGCTGCGGGTCTCCGTGGACGACGCCATCGCCGCCGACGAGATCTTCAGCCTGCTCATGGGCGACCAGGTGGAGCCCCGCAGGGAGTTCATCGAGGAGAACAGCAAGCTGGTTGCGAACTTGGACGTTTAGCAGTTTTCTTGCCCTTGGAAAGATAGATTTGCCGATAAACCATTGTTGTGGCAAAGCCTTCCCCCTCGGGGGAAGGTGGCGCGTAGCGCCGGATGAGGGGTCTCGTGGACGCGAACTGGAACACCTCATCAGTCACCTTCGGTGACAGCTTCCCCTCCAGGGGAAGCCATGGCTGGACCACACGGTTAAAAACACGTGGAATAATCCACAGTGTATTGATTTCTGGAGTAAAGCATGGAATTCGATCTCAGACTGCAAAAGGTAATGCCCATCAAGCTGGAAGACGAGATGAAGAAGTCCTTCATCTCCTACGCCATGGCCACCATCATCAACCGCGCGCTGCCCGATGTGCGCGACGGCCTAAAGCCCGTGCATCGGCGCATCCTGTACGCGATGATCGAGCTGGGCGTCACGCCGGACAAGCCCTTCCGCAAGTCCGTGCGTATCGTCGGCGACGTGCTGGGCAAATACCACCCCCACGGCGACACCGCTGTGTACGACGCCATGGTGCGCATGGCGCAGGATTTCTCCACCCGTTATATGCTCGTTGAGGGCCACGGCAACTACGGCTCCATGGACGGCGACGGCGCCGCGGCCATGCGATACACCGAGGCCCGCTTGGCCAAAATTGCCATGGAGCTGCTGCGGGATATCGAAAAGCAGACCGTGGACTTCGTGCCCAACTTCGACGAGTCTCTGATGCAGCCCAGCGTATTGCCCGCCCGTTTCCCCAATCTGCTGGTCAACGGCACCGGCGGCATCGCCGTGGGCATGGCCACCAACATCCCGCCCCACAACCTGCGCGAGGTCATCGATGGCGCCGTCGCGATGATCGACGACCCGGAAATCGCCGTGGAAAAACTGATGGAGTTCATCCCCGGTCCCGACTTCCCCACCGGCGCGCTGGTCATGGGCCGCAACGGCATCTCCCGGG
>JAEZSC010000138.1 GCA_023422005.1 Bacillota bacterium
CCGGCACGCTTAGCAGGTCGCGCACCAGGCCTCTGGTGAAGCCGATGCTGCCCGCGCCGATGAACGTCGCCTTGAACGCCATGTGGTTTCCTCCTGTACAAGATGGAATGGTATCTATATACTACTGCTTGCCGGAAGTCCCTACAAGGACGCCATGTCCGCTGCCTATGTGCGGATGTCCGGCAAAAGGAGGAGCGATGACGGGTGAGGACGTGCTGCAGACCTGCCTGGGCAAGCCCGGCGCGTGGCTGGATTTCCCCTTTGGGCCGCACTGCGCGTGCGCCAAGGTGGGGTCGCGGCTGTTCGCTCAGGTCTTTGAGCTGGGCGGGCGGCCCATGGTCACGCTCAATTGCGACCGCATGACTGGGGAGATCTTTCGTGCCAAATATCCCGGCGTCGTTGTGCGCGGCTACCATTGCCCGCCGGTGCAGCAGCCTTATTTCAACACGATCCCGCTGGAGGGCTTCCCCGAGGAGGACCTGCACGCCTTGATCGACCATGCCTATGCAGTGGTTGTGCGCAAGCTGCCCAAGGCCATCAGAGAAGCGCTGTAAAAGCCGAATTTGTTGAAAATTTGTTCATAATTTTGCCATCGATTTTTCAAAAGATCGAGGTATGCTATCCATGCAAAACCAGAAAGGAGGGTGAATAATCTATGCGCAAATTCTTTATTCTCGCTCTTTCTATGCTGATATTGGCCACCGCCGGCTGCTCGCCCGCCGCCGGCTCCACCGCGACGCCCTCGGCTGCGGCCACAAGCGCGGCGCCGCAGGCCACGTCTTCCCCGGCGGCCACGCCTACCATCACCATAGAGCAAGCCATCGCCAAATATCTCAAAGAGGACGGCGGCAAGACTTACATCAACGTGGAAGCGCTGCGGGCGGATTTTGATACCTACCAGGTGGTCAGCTCCGACAACGGCTTCCCCAACAAGTCCATAACCGCGGACAAGGCGGCGGAAATGCTGGATGCTCTGGCCAAAGTGCCCATGACATCCATGAGCCTGAATACCCAGGAAGCCGCCACCAGCATATGGAACGTGCAGGCTTTTACCAGCCAGTTTGGCAAGCTCAACGGAAACAGCATGACGATTAAGGCGTCCAGCGAGACGCAGTTGGATATCTACATCATCGCCGGAGGCAAGACACAGCGTCAGGTGTTCAGCATATCCGAGGCCGACGGCAAGACCCTGCGGGAGATCGCCAAGAAGAAAATCGAATAGCTTGGATAAAATCCGAAAGCGGCGGGGTGTACCCGCCGCTTTTCGTTTTATCAAATCATAAAAGGCAGTTGCCGGAGTCCCCCAACAGCGCCGCATGCGGAAATCAGACTACATACGTCGACGCCGATGTGCTGCCGCCCTCGCCGGTCCAGTTGGTGTGGAAAAACTCGCCCCGGGGGCGGTCCAGGCGTTCGTAGGTGTGGGCGCCGAAGTAATCGCGCTGGGCCTGCAGCAGGTTGGCCGGCAGGTTGGCGCAGCGGTAGCCGTCGTAATAGGTCAGCGCCGTCGTGAAGGCCGGCGCGGGGATGCCGTTTTGCAGCGCAGCGGCGCACACGCGCCGCCAGCTGGCGTCGGCGGCCTGTATGGTATCGCAGAAGTAGGGGTCCAGCAGCAAATTGGTCAGCGCCGGATTGTTGTCGAAGGCTTCCTTGATCTTGCCAAGGAATACGCTGCGGATGATGCAGCCGCCCCGCCACATCAGAGCGATGCCGCCGAAGTTCAGATTCCAGCCGTAGGTGTTGGCCGCGGCGCGCATCAGCGTGTAGCCCTGGGCGTAGGAGATGATCTTGGAGGCGAACAAGGCGCGCCGGATGTCATTGAGGAAGGCGGCGCGGTCGCCGGTAAACCGGGGCTTGGGGCCGGTGAGCACGGTGGAGGCATGCACGCGCTCGTCCTTCATGGCCGACAGGCACCGGGCGAATACGGCCTCGCCGATCAGCGTCAGCGGCACGCCCTCGTCCAGCGCGGCGATGCCGGTCCACTTGCCGGTGCCCTTCTGGCCGGCGGTATCCAATATCTTGTCCACGATGGGGGCGCCGTCTTCATCCTTGAAGGCCAGTATGTCGCGGGTGATCTCGATGAGGTAGCTGTCCAGCTCCGCCGCGTTCCACTGGGCGAAGACCTCGTGCATCTCGTCGGCGCTCATGCCCAGATAGTCCCTCATCAGCTGATAGGCCTCGCAGATCAGCTGCATATCGCCGTATTCGATGCCGTTGTGCACCATCTTCACAAAATGGCCGGCGCCGCCCTCGCCCACCCAGTCGCAGCACGGGGAGCCATCTTCCACGTGGGCGCAGATGGCCTGGAAGATCGGCTTGACATAGGGCCAGGCCGCGGGAGAACCGCCGGGCATCATGCTGGGGCCCTTGAGAGCGCCCTCCTCGCCGCCGGATACACCGGTGCCGATGTACATCAGACCCTTGGATTCCACGTATTGGCAGCGGCGGATGGTGTCGGGGAAGTGGGAGTTGCCGCCGTCGATGAGGATGTCGCCCTGCTCCAGCAGGGGGAGGACTTTGTCGATGAAGTCGTCCACCGGTTTGCCGGCCTTGACCATGAGCATAACCTTGCGGGGCTTCTCCAAATTGGCCACCAGCTCTTCCAGCGAGTAGGTGGGGATGATGTTCTTTCCCTGGGCGCGGCCTTCTGCGAAGGCCTGCACCTTGTCCGCCGTGCGGTTGTATACGGCCACGGTGAAACCCTTGCTCTCCATGTTCATGACCAGGTTTTCGCCCATGACGGCCAGGCCGATGAGGCCGATGTCTGCCTTTTTCATATCAAATCCTCCGTACAGTCATGAATTTCTTGTCAGCGCTTGACGCGGGCGTTGCCCTCCCAGATGCTCCAGACCTGCTCCTCGTCGGCGGGCTCGGCAAAGTCTGTATACACGGACACGGCCAGCGCGCCGGTGGCCCAGCCGAACTGCAGGCATTTTTCATAGGCCCAGCCTCTTAGTATGCCGTACAGGAAGCCGCCGACGAAGCCGTCGCCGCCGCCAATGCGGTCTAGTATCTGGATGGGGCGGGGCTCAGCCACCTGCCAGGTGCCGTTGGCCAGCATCAGAGCACCCCACAGGTGTTCGTTGGCGTTCACGACCTCGCGCAGTGTGGTCGCGAAAACCGAAGCGCCGGGATAGCTCTTTTTGACTTCCTGTATCATGCCCTTGAAGCCCTCGATCTTGCCGGCCAGGCCCTTGCCACCGGCCTCGGGGCCTTGAATGCCCAGAGCCAGCTGGAAATCCTCCTCGTTGCCAATGAGGATGTCGGAGATGCCGGCAATCTCGCTGAAGATCGCGCGAAGCTCCGCTTCGCGTTCCTTCCAGAAGGAGGCGCGGTAATTCAGGTCGAAGGAGATCGTGGTGCCGTACTTCTGCGCGGCGCGGGCCAGCTCCAGACAGAAGATCGCCGTATCATGGGAAAGCGCGCACACAAGGCCGCTCAAGTGCAGAATCTGTACGCCGTCGTCGCCGAAAATGCGGTCCAGGTCGAAATCCTTTACGTTGAGGGTTAAGCCGACTTCACCGGCCCTGTCATTGTGCACCCGGGGGCCGCGCAGGCCGAAGCCGCTGTCGGCGATGTTGAACTGATGCCGGTAGCCCCAGGGGCCGCCCTGCTTCACATCCTTGCCCTCATAGTCGATGTGGCGGCGCTTGAGATCGTTCTTGATGAATTGGGCGATGGGGCTGCCCGCCACAAAGGTCGTGAGCACCTTGGTTGGCAGGCCCAGGGCCGCGGAAACGGTGACAACGTTGGATTCGGCGCTGGTGGCCTGCATCGTGTAATTGTAGCTCGTGTGCACGCCCAGGCGGTCTGCCGGGGTGATGCGTACGCCCATGCTGGTGGGAACGATGATGGAATACTTGCAGCCTTCCCGAAGCTTCAACATTGGGTTATCCTCCTTCGAACTCCGTGCGGTGAAGATGGGAACCACGCGGTTTTGCTCCCAATTTCTGTGCCACAGCATACGTTAGGGAAATGGGCTATATGAAAATGTCCATTGACTGCCAGAATAAATCGTAAGCCCGAATGGGCGGACTGTCAAGGCCCGGCGGGTATCCGCCGGAGCGCAGGCGTCGGCGCACGTTCATATGATGTGTAGAGAAGGGTTCCGGCGTTGGTCCGGGCTTCAGCGGGAGGTGGGGTCGTGGCTCCGATTAAGATGGAAAGCCTTTCGCCGGAGCAGGCGGCGCTGCTGGTGCCCGTGTTTGCCATCGCGTTGGCCGAGGGGCTGGACGCTGACGAAGCGGGGGCGCTGGGAGCCTTCATTGCCGCGGTGGGAGACATGGTTGCGCTCATCGGCGCGCAACGATCCTTTTTTGAACCGAGCTGATCTGTCCAGTCTGAACGCTGGGAGGGCTGCCTGTGGCGCAAACCTTGAACTCCTTTACCGCCGAAGAGCTGCTGGCACTGGCGATGGTGTTTGCGTTGGCCCTGGCCGAGCCCATGGGCGATGAGGACGCGCTGCTGCTGGCCAGCTTTCTTTCCACGATCAGCTCGGACATCGGCCTGTTCGTGACGCGGCGCAGCCGGGAAACGGTTGAAGAAGTACCGAATGTTACATAAAAGAGTATCGCCCGCGGCACACTGGTGCCGCAGGCGATACCGTTTTATGAGCTTCTTGAGACTGCCTACTCCTCTTCTATCTGCGCCCGCAGCGCCTCCCACACGTCCGGGCGCAGGCGGGGCATGTTCACCGGGCGCAGGTTGCGGTCCACAAAGGCGTGGCTCGTGCGGCCCTCGGCCAGCAGCGCGCCATCGCTCTCACGGCGCACCTCATAGCCCACGTGCACCTGTATGCCCTTGAGCGCCAGCAGCCGCGTGCGGATCAGCAGCCGGTCAGGGTAGCGAGCGGGGGAGCGGTAGCGGCAGGAGCATTCCAGCAGCGGGAAGAAGAAGCCTTCGGCTTCCAGCGCGGCATAGCTCAGGCCGATGTTCTCCAGAAATTGGGTGCGGCCCTCCTCGAACCATGGGAAGTAGTTGGCGTGGTAGACCACGCCCATTTGGTCGGTTTCCGCGTAGCGCACGCGGATGGCGGTGTCATGCTTCATGCGGACTCCTGGGTAGATTCTGTGGCGGCTGCGATGCCGCGGAGCGGATCGTCGGCGGTGCCGATGATGCATACGAAGGCGTTGACGACGTCGGGATCAAACTGCGCACCCGAGCAGCTGACGATCTCGCGGATGGCGTCCTCGGGACGGACTGCATTTTTGTAGGGCCGGCCCTGGGTCATGGCGTCGTAGGCGTCCACCACTGCCAGGATGCGGGACTCCAGCGGTATCTGGCTGCCGGCGATGCCGGTGGGGTAACCGGAGCCATCCCAGTGCTCGTGGTGGTGCAGTATGATGGCGCTGACGCCCACGAGCTCCGCCGACGCCCGGGCTATGCGATAACCGATGCCGGGGTGGCGGCGCATCTGCTCCCACTCGGCTTCGCTCAGCGTCTCGGGCTTTTGCAGCAGGCGGCGGTCCAGCACGACATTGCCGATGTCACGCAGTGTGGCGGCGGTGCGCAGGCTCTCCATGCTGTGCTCGTCCAGCCCCAGTTCCCGGCCCAGCGCCGCGCACATCCACGCCATCCGGCGCACGCGCTCGGCGCTCTCTGAGCCGTCGCGGTACAGAGAGGTTGTGAGCGAATCCACAAAAGCCAGATACACCTCGCGGGAGTCGGAGAGCTTGCGGCTGTACATGTAGCTCTCCGCCGTCTTGATGACCGATTCGATATCGGTATCCATGGCAGTCTTGACTGAATAGCCCAGCGAGATGCTGGGACGCAAAAAGCTCTCCTCGTCGGCTCGGAAGGAGGCGCAGCGGCGCTGAATGCGCTCGCAGATGGCCTGTGCCTCGCTGCTGTCGGTCTTGGGCAGCAGAATCGTGAATTCGTCGCCGCCCCAGCGGGAGATGATGTCCTCGGTGCGGCAGGATTCCCGCAGGATCTGGGCGATGTTCTTAAGTAGCTCGTCTCCCAGCGTGTGGCCGAACACGTCGTTGACCAGTTTCAGGTTGTTGACGTCGCCCATGAGCACGACCAGCGGCAGTTGGCGCGCGGTGTCCAGGCGGCGCAGCTCCTCCTCGAAGAACGTGCGGTTATAAAGCCCGGTCAGCATGTCGTGGTAGCTCAGGTAAAGGATCTGCTCCTCGCGATGGCGCCGCTCGGTCACATCGCGCAGCACCAGTACGGCGCCCAGCACGTGCCCTTCTCGGTTGCGGATGGGCGCGGCGCTCTCGGCCACGATGCGGGCCACGCCGTCGGCAGCGCTGGTCACCGAGTAATCCAGACGGTTTGTCGGCTCGCCGGTGCGCAGTGCCACGCCGGCGTCGCTTTGGTGCAGCACCTCTTCCACGGGGCGGCCCAGTGCCTGCTGCTCGGAAAAACCGGTGATCTGCGCTGCCACGCCGTTGAGCACGGTTACGCGGCCTTCGATGCCGGTGGCGATGACGCCGTCGCCGATGGATTCCAGCGTGACGGTCAGACGCTCCTTTTCGGCGAACAGCGCCTCCTCCATGCGGACTTTTTCCGTAACGTCGTTGATCAGCGAGGAAACCTGGTCCGGCCCGGTGGCGAAGGACAGAATTTGCATATACTTGTCGCTGGCGCGATGATGCCAAATTCGGGTGACCGTCTCGCCGGTCCGCAGTGCCTGCACGCAGGCTGAAAGCCACGGTTCGCGGTCTTCACCGGCCAGCGCGGTCTCAAAAAGAGATCGGCCTATGACCTGCCCGTCGCTTAAGCCCGTGAGCTGGGCGAAAGCAGGGTTGATATTCTGTATGCTCAGGTCGCAGGGCCGGCCCTGGCTGTCGTATAGAATATCCTGCTGCGTATAGCCGCTTTGCAGCGCGTGATAAAGCTGGCGGTAGCGCTGTTCGCTCTGGATCAGCATGAACTGGTTTTCTTTGAGCTGGGCCAGGCTTTCGCTCTGCAGGCGCAGGCTTTCCTTGAGCTCAGCAGCGGCGCGTTTCTGGCGCGCCAGCGCGTTGTGGATCATCAGAAAAAGCAGGGCAGCCGTCACACATACATAGGTGATGCCCTTGGCCATGCTGACGCGCTCGATGACCGCGTGGTCGCGGATGAGCAGGCTCATCAACTGATCGGAGAACACGATCCAAAGTATGCCCGCGACCAGATAAAGCAAGGCAATCCACAGGGAACCGCTCAAGAAATCACTCAGTGCGGCGCGGGCCTTTGTCCAAAAGCTGTTTAACCCGGAAGGGTGACCCATATCCGTATGCAAAGCATCCATCCCCTTGATCGTATGGCGAAAGACGCAAGGGGGCGCAACGCGCCGCCCCATTGCCGACAACGCGAGCCGGCCATGGCCGGCCAGCCCATAGAACGTAGAAACACTGGTATGGTGTGGATAACTGTACGCTGGACGCGCGAACCCGGGCGGATGCGCGCGAGATACGCTCTGCTACGCTAATATCAATATCATACCACTTTATAACGATAAATACCATAAAAGTAGCGTATTTAAACAGAGCGATGTGTGAATGTGCCATTTTTGGTCGCTTGCCTTTCGTTGGGACAACTTTTCTGTTACAATGACGTTCCCGCCGATTGAACGGCGTTTCAAGGAAATCAAAGGAGAAACCCATGATCACGATCACCGGCGTCAGCCTGGTATTTGGCGGCAGGAAGCTGTTCGACGATGTCAACCTCAAGTTCACGAGCGGCAACTGCTACGGCGTCATCGGCGCCAATGGCGCGGGCAAGACCACATTTACCCGCATTCTATCCGGCGAGCTGGAGCCCACCAGCGGCGAAGTGAGCATCGGAGCCGGCGAACGCCTGGCCATATTGGAGCAGGACCACTTCAAATACGACGAGCACTCGGTGCGCGAAACCGTCATCATGGGGCATAAGCGCCTGCACCAAATCATCGCCGACAAGGACGCGCTGTACGCCAAGGAGGATTTCACCGAGGAGGACGGCGTACTGGCCGGCGCGCTGGAGCACGAGTTCGCGGAGTTGGGCGGTTGGGACGCCGAAAGCGACGCCGAGAAGCTGCTGCAGGGCCTGGGCGTGGACGCCGCGCTCTATGACCAACCCATGGCCGCGCTGGACGGCGGCGACAAGGTGAAGGCGCTGCTGGCCCAGGCGCTCTTTGGAAACCCGGACATCCTGCTGCTGGACGAGCCTACGAACCATCTGGATTTCCACGCCGTGCGCTGGCTGGAGGAGTTCCTGATCGAATACCCCAACACCGTCATCGTCGTGAGCCACGACCGGCACTTCCTCAACCGCGTGTGCACCCACATGGTGGACATCGACTATGGCCGCATCGCGATGACCATGGGCAACTACGATTTCTGGTATGAGTCCAGCCAGTTGGCCAACCGCCTGATCGCCGACCAGAACCGCAAGAAGGAAGAAAAGATCAAGGATCTGCAGGCCTTCATCGAGCGCTTCAGCTCCAACGCGTCCAAGGCCCGCCAGGCCACCAGCCGCAAGAAGCTGCTGGATAAGATCACCATTGAGGACATCCGCCCCTCCAACCGTAAGTACCCCTTCGTGGGCTTTTCGCCGGAGCGCGAGGCCGGCAAGGACATCCTTTTTGTGGAGGGCCTGAGCAAGACCATCGGCGGTGTGCGCCTGCTCCATAACGTGACCTTCTCCATGAGCCGCGAGGACCGCGTGGTTGTGCTGAGCCGCAACGAGCAGGCCCGCACGGCGCTGTTTCAGATCCTCATGGGGGAGATGGAGCCCGACAGCGGCAGTTTCCGCTGGGGCGTTACGACCAGCCAGGCCTATCTGCCCCGGGACAATTCGGCCTATTTTGACGGTTCGGAGCTGAACCTGCTGGACTGGCTGCGCCAGTATTCCGTGGATCAGACCGAAAGCTTTTTGCGGGGCTACCTGGGGCGCATGCTGTTCCGCGGCGACGACCCCTACAAGCTGGTGCGGGTGCTTTCCGGCGGAGAGAAGATGCGCTGCATGCTTGCGCGCATGATGCTGTCCAGCGCCAACGTGCTGCTGCTGGATGAGCCCACGAACCACCTGGACCTGGAGTCCATCACCGCGGTCAACGACGGGTTGGCTGCTTTCAAGGGGAACTTGATTTTCGCGTCCCACGATCACAAGTTCATCGAGACGCTGGCCAACCGAGTCATCGAGCTCACACCCAACGGTATTTATGACAACCGGATGGAATTCAATGAGTTCTTGGAGAATGAGGACGTGCAGAAGCGCATCGACGCGATGTATGCGCAGGGCCTGTGAGCGGTCACCAGGTGGAGAATTTCCCGCTTGACATGTATGTGGGAACAGAATAAAATCAATCATCATAATGGTATATCGGGCACTGAGATTCCGGTTGGGTAGGCAACTGCCCAAGATTTTGGCTTTTTGGGTGGAGAGCTTCTTACGAAGCGTCTCCACTTTTTTTGGGGAAGCTCGCGCAGTGCCGAGGCGGGGCCATGGGTGCTCGGTGGCAATCTGTTTATGTAAGGGTGACAGGATGAAGATCGTCATCATCGGAGACGGCAAGGTCGGCTACAGTCTGGCGGAAAACCTGTCCAAGGACAGGATTAACGATGTCACAATCATAGACAAGAACTCGGACGCACTGAAGAAAGCGGCTGAGAACCTGGACGTCATGTGCATCAAGGGGAACGGGGTAAGCACAAAGATTCTGCTGGAGGCCGGCGTGCGGGAGGCAGATCTGCTCATCGCTGCCACCACCAGCGACGAGATGAACATGGTGTGCTGCCTCACGGGTAAAAAGCTGGGCGCCGGGCATACCATCGCGAGAATCCGCGATCCGGAATACGCCGATGAGCTTTCCCAGCTCATGGAGGATCTAGGCCTGGCAATGGTCATCAATCCTGAACAGGCGGTGGCCGGAGAAATCGCCCGGCTGCTGGAGTTCCCTCCCGCGATCAACGTGGAGACTTTTGCCGGTGGGCGAGTGGAGATGGTGGAAATCAAGGTCACATCGGCGATGCCCATCTGCGGCGTGCGCCTGCGGGATCTTAAGAACATTGCCGGCATACTGATCGGGGCTGTTCAGCGCGGAGAGGATGTCGTAATTCCCAACGGCGAATTCGAGATTCGGGAAAACGATACGATCCACATCGTCGGCCGGCCCACCAGGGTTTATCAGTTCTGCTCCGGAATCGGACTTGAAGTCCAGAAGATCAAAAACGTCATGATCATGGGCGGGGGCAGGGTGGCCTACTATCTGGCAAAGTATCTGGACGAAATCGGCATCAAGGTCAAGATCATCGAGATCAACCGCCAACGATGCGTGGAACTCAATGAGCTGCTGCCCCATACGCTGATCATCTGCGGTGATGGCTCCGACGACATGGTGCTGCATTCGGAAAACATCGCCGACATGGAAGGCTTTGTTTCCGTCACCGGCAGGGATGAGGAAAACCTGATCTCGGCGTTGCTGGCAAAGCAATGCCGTGTCAAGAAGGTCATCGCCAAGATCAACCGCATGAGCTATGCTGATGTGATCAAGAACATGGGGATCGACAGCATCGTAAGCCCCAAGCTCATCACGGCCAATCATATTCTGCGCTATGTGCGCGGCCTGCAAAACGCCACGGGGAATGCCGTGAATACGCTGCACCGGATACTTGAGGATAAAGCCGAAGCCGTCGAGTTCACCGTGGACAAGCCCATGAGCTTTTTGAACCAACCGCTCAAAAAGATTAAGCTGGCGCGGGGCGTTCTGCTTGCGGCCATCGTCCGCAAAAACGAGATCATCATTCCCCACGGCAATGATGTGATCCGGATGAAGGACATCGTGATCCTGATTGCCAAGGACAAACGCCTTCAGGACTTGAACGATATCATAGAACCGGTGCTCTGACAGATGAATTATGGAGCGATAGCCAAGAGCCTGGGAATGCTGCTGTGGATCGAGGCCGGGTGCATGATTCCGCCTCTGGTGGTTTGTGCGATTTATCGGCAGGGCGACGCGCCGGCCTTCCTGTTTTCCATGCTGATATTGGTGGCTGCCGGGATAGGCCTGCGCTGTGCGCGCCAGACGACGGCCAACATCTACGCGCGGGATGGCTTTGCCATCGTGGCCCTGGGATGGCTGCTGATCTCCGTGTTCGGCGCGCTGCCCTTTGTGTTCAGCGGCACCATTCCTGATGGGCTGGACGCGCTGTTTGAATCCGTGTCGGGTTTCACGACGACCGGTGCGAGCATTCTGCGGGATGTGGAAAGCCTGCCCAAAGGCATTCAGTTCTGGAGAAGCTTCACCAATTGGATGGGCGGCATGGGTGTGCTGATTCTGATGCTGGCGGTGCTGCCCTCGGTGAAGGCCAACACGCTGCACATCATGAAGGCCGAGTCCCCCGGCCCGTCGCCGGAGAAGTTCGTTCCCCAAATGGGGCAGTTAGCCAAGATACTCTATGTCATCTATGTGGCCATGACGGTGCTGGAGGTCGCGTTCCTGCTGGCCGGCGGCATGCCGCTCTTCGACGCTTTTATCCACGCCTTCGGCACTGCGGGCACCGGTGGCTTTTCCAACAAGAACGCCAGCGTGGCCGCTTTTGGCAGCGCCTATCTGGAGGGCGTCATCGCCGTGTTCATGCTGCTGTTCGGCGTAAACTTCTCCTTGTACTACTCGGCCCTCAAGGGCAACTTCCGCTCGGTGCTGCGAGATGAGGAGCTGCGCTTCTACCTGGGTACCGTGGCCACGGCGGTTTTGCTGATCACCATCGACCTGTACGGCACGGCCTTCTCCAGCATCGGCGAAGCCGTACGGTACTCGACCTTTCAGGTGAGCTCCATCATCACGACCACCGGCTTTGCCACAAACGACTTCAACCTGTGGCCGGCGTTCAGCCAAATCATTCTGGTCTTACTGATGTTCATCGGCGCCAGCGCCGGCTCCACCGGCGGCGGCATGAAGTGTATCCGGATACTGCTGCTGTTCAAACTCGTTAAGCGCGAGATTCTGCGCATCCTTCATCCCCGGTCGGTGTATTCGGTCATGATCAACGGGAAAGCGGTCAACGAAGAAATTCTTTCCGGCGTTATGGCGTTCTTCTTCGTCTACGTGGCCATATTCGCAGGCTCAGTGCTGCTGGTGCTGCTGGACAACAAGGATATCCTGTCCGCCACGACGGCGGTGACCGCAACCATCGGCAACATCGGCCCGGGTCTCAAGATGGTTGGCCCCATGGGCAACTATGCGGACTTTTCCGGGCTGAGCAAGGCGGTGCTGACGCTGTGCATGATCATAGGCCGGTTGGAAATTTACCCGATCCTGCTGCTCTTCGCACCGGCGTTTTGGAAACGGGTGAACATATAACAGCAGGCCCACCGCCTTTGCCGCGGTGGGCCTTGCTTGCCTGCCTTCAGGACATCAATCTCTTTTCCCCCTGTATCGCCTGTATCGGCGCGATGTCCTGGGTGACTTCCAGTGTCCCCAGATACTCCCCATCCTCGCTGCGCACGGCGAAGTAGCGGATCAACACGAATCGCGGCCCCATCTTGATCCAAAAATCTTCGTGGTCCTTCGTGCCGCTCTTGAAGTCCTCCAGCAGCTTTTCCACGATGTGGGCGCTGGCCGGCGGGTGGCAGTTGCTCACCTTGCGGCCGATGGCGGCCTTGGTGCGCGTGAAGATGCGGTCCGGCCCCTGAGAGAAGTATTTTACCGTATCGTCCTTGTCCACAAAGGTCACATCGAAGGGCAGCGTGTTAAATAGGCGCGTGATCTCCTGCAATGTCATGGCCCCGGAGGGGAACACCAACGAGCCTGTGGCGGCGGCTTGTGCGGGCTCATCTGCCGATTGATAGGCCGCGGCGGGGTTCCACGCGGGCGCCTGCGGCAGCAGGCAATAGCCGATCTCGCCGCTCTGCTCGTAGATGCTCTTCCATTCGTCCCGGGTCAGCTTCTCCAGCGTCATGGGCAGGAAGATGTTCTCCTCCTTGAAGATCATTTCCGCCACGCGGTTCACCGTGTCTTCGGCCAGCGCGGCGAAGGCCTTGCGGTCGCCGACCTCCAGCGCTGCCCGCGTCTGCTTCAGCAGCGCGCGAATCTCATCGTCCACACCCCACATGACCTTGGGCGGAGCGGTGATGCTGTACCTCTCCAGATAAGGAAACAGCAGGTTCTCCTTGCGCTTGTAGTGGGCGTCCAACTCAGAGAGCTTGTCCAGATCGGCTCGGATGGCCGGCGTCACGCTGTCGTCGCCCTTGGCGTAGGCGCTCAGGCGCGGGCGCAGCGCGGCCAGCACGCCCTCTATGGCGTGGTTCTCCAGCAGGAAGGTGTTCACCGGGTGGCCGGGCTCGTCCATGGGGTCGTCCTGGCTGTGAATCTCCTCGATGGACCCCTTGAACACCGCCGCGTGCACGTCGCACAGCCGTTGCACCTCGGCCACCGGCATGCCATCGGCGATCAACGCCTGCTCCACCTCGGAAATCTCCGTGGCGGAAACATCGCCGAAGGTCTGCTCAAAGCGCGCCTTGACCTCATCTACGCTCTTGCCCGCGTGCAGCTCGCCGATGAGCTGCTTGAGCACCTGCTGGCGGTGCTCCCGGTTGTTGATCAGATTACTCACTGTCCGGCCCTCCTTCGATCCCATATCCCATTTGCTTGAGCCTAGCCACTATGGTTCCCATATCCAGCCGTTTCATCATCGCGCCCTTGGGGATGGTCATGAACCGCCCCGCCGTATTGAGCATACCGGGCTTAATAATGTCGGTGAAGCCCAGCTCCGCCATGGCCTGCGCCAGCTCCGGGTGCTGGGCGCACAGGTCATGCACGGATTTCCTCAAGTCCAGCGTTCTTGCTTCATGCATGGTGGTTCTCTCCCTTGCCGCCGATGTCCTTGAGCAGGATGTTGTTCTCCAGGTGGATGTGCTGGAACAGGTCCGCTTCCAGGTTCGCCAACTCTTCCAACAGCAGGCGGTAGGTGCGGCAGGCGTCTTCCGGGGCAGTGTAATCGTCCAGCAGCGCCCGCATTTGCTTGAGCAGCGCGCCGGCGGCCTCGTGCTCGGCCATGATCTGGGCGGCCAGCGCTGCGGTCTGGCCGGAGCTGGCTGCACCCAGTGACGGGAACAGCTGTACTTCTTCCTTGACCAGGTGCTGCTCCAGATCCGTGCGCAGCCGGCCAAAGGCGGCGTGGGCGCGGAACAGTTCGGGGTGGTTGGCGCCGTGGGCTTTGAGCACGACGTTGAAGAGCTCTGTGATGCGGGGCAGCGCGTCCCGCAGGTAGGTGTGGTGGCGGCTCTCGATGTAGTCGGTCAGTTCCGCCGCGGCCATGGCCAGGAAGTCTCCGGCGTTGG
Source organism: Bacillota bacterium (assembly GCA_023422005.1). Taxonomy (GTDB): domain Bacteria; phylum Bacillota; class Clostridia; order Christensenellales; family UMGS416; genus JAEYRA01. The sequence continues at coordinate 14,251 of JAEZSC010000138.1, forward strand.
TCTGCGCCGCGGCCAGCCGGTCCAGCGCAGTGGTGATCATCGGCGCGTCCAAGTTCTGCTCCTGAATCGCTTCGCCCAGCGGGCGCTGGCCGCCGCAGCAAAAGTCGATGCGATGGGCCTGGAACAGCGCCGCCGAGCGGGGCAGGCGCGCCACGATGTCGCCGATGGTCTGGGTCTGCCAATTGGTTTTTGCATTCATCATCGTATTCATATTTCCCTCCATGCGGTTGTTTTTGTGGCTTCATTGTAAGGTTTGGAGGGAAACGAAGATGTGATTCGAATCAAAAAATGGGGTTTATTTTTGCGGGGCGTCGGCCACGTTCAGTAAAGAGAGATCTTTGATCCATATGGTCTTGTTGTTAACGGTCTGTATGACGCCGTCCTCCTCCATCTGGCCCGGCTTGCGGCTCAGAGTCTCGCGGGCCACGCCGATGTAGTTGGCCAGGCCCTCGCGGCTTAAGGGCAGGCGCAGCAACACGCCGCCCTTGTGCCGGGAACCATATTTGTCGGCCAGTTCCAGCAGCACCGTGTGGATGCGCGCCTCCAAGCTGCGCACGCCCATGTTCTGCACGGCGTTTTCCAGGTGTGAAAGCCGCCAGCCCAGCTCGCCGATGATCGTAACGGCGATCTGCGGGTTGGCGTGAAGCAGCGTCTGGAAATCCTGCTTGCGAATCAGGCACAGCTTGACCGGCTCCAGCGCCGTGACGCTGTAAAAGGCCGGCCGGTCGAAGAGCAGGTTCTGCTCACCGAAGAAATCCCCCTCGGAAAACACATACAGGATTTGCTCGCGGCCGTCGGCGGTGTATTTGCTGGCCTTTACACTGCCCTCGTTGAGAATGGCAACGCCATCCTGTCGGTTGCCTTCCTCCAGGATGACGTCGCCCTTGCCATATTCTCTGTGCACGGTCAGCGAAGCGATCTTCTCCAGGTCGGCGTGGGCCAGAGACGCGAAGATCGGAATGCCGCGGGTGCACAACTTTTGCAAGCATCGGGAGCAGCAGCGCTCACAAGGGTGATCCATGGCTTTATAGAGCTGCCGCGCAGGCCGCCGCGTCGGCATAGGGCAGGCCCAGGCTTTCTGCCACGGGCTTGCAGGTCAGGCGGCCACTGCAGGTGTTCAGGCCGGCCAGCAGCGCAGGGCTGCTCTGCAGCGCACCCTTTACGCCCTGCTGCACCAGCTTGTGCAGATAGGGCAGCGTGGCGGCCTCCAGCGCCAGCGTGCTGGTGCGCGGCACGGCGCCGGGCATGTTGGCCACCGAATAATGCAGCACGCCATAGCGCGTGTAGCTGGGGTTGTCGTGGGTCGTCACGCGGTCGATGGTATCCACCGAGCCGCCCTGGTCGATGGCCACGTCCACGATGACCGAGCCGCGGCGCATGGACTTGACCATGTATTCCTTGACGATCTTGGGCGCGCTGGCGCCTGCCACCAGCACCGCGCCCACCAGCAGATCGGCGCCCGCCACGGCCTGAGCCACGTTGTATTCGTTGCAGAACAGCGTGCTGATGCGCCCGGAGAAAATGTCGTCCAGATAGGCCAGGCGGGCGGAGCTGATGTCCAGCACGGTGACCCGTGCGCCCATGCCTACGGCCATCTTGGCGGCGTTGGTGCCCACGGTGCCGCCGCCCACGATGACGACGTCCGCCGGGGCCACACCGGGCACGCCGCCCAGCAGCACGCCCAGACCGCCGTTGTTCTGCTGCAGCAGCCCCGCGCCAATCTGCACGCTCATGCGGCCGGCCACCTCGCTCATGGGCACCAGCAGCGGCAGCTGGCCACCCGGCAGCTGCACCGTTTCATAGGCGATGCCGGTGACGCCGCGCTCCAGCAGCGCGTGGGTCAGCTCCGGATTGGGTGCCAGGTGCAGATAGGTGTACAGTGCCTGGCCGGGCCGGAACAGCGCGTATTCCTGCTCCAGAGGCTCCTTGACCTTGACGATGAGGTCGCTGCGGCAGAAGATCTCTTCCTTATCGCTGAGCACCAGCGCGCCGGCCTTTTCGTAATCTGCATCCTCAAAGCCGCTGCCCACACCGGCGGCGGTTTGCACCAGCACCTGGTGGCCCTCGGCGGTTAACGAGTGTACGCCGCCGGGTGTCAGGCCCACGCGGTACTCGTTGTTCTTGATCTCCTTGGGTAAACCGATGATCATAGGCAGTCCTCCTTGAAAATTCAGATTTCATATCGGTTGTTTATGCAAATAAGTCCATTTAACCATTTTAAGTATATTCCTTAGGCTGAAAAAATCAATGCGGTTTTTCGTCTTCGGCTTGCGGCTTTTATCCGCCTTCTGTGATGGACAATCATGCTGGTTCGATGATAAACTGAATCAATGCCGAAAAAGGTGGGACCATAAATGAAGCTCAACCAATGGCTGGACTGCGAAGCGTCCGTGGTGGCACGCAGGCTGGAGGAGCAAAACAGAGAGACCTATTTCAAAGACCGTACGCTGGGTTTTGCCAGCCGGGAGAACATTCTGCGGGCACTGACGCACCTGCGCAGCGCGCTGTTCCCCGGTCTGTATGAAAAGCACCCCATCGACGAGGAGCAGACCGGCATCGTGATCGGCAACCACATCCGCGAGGCGGCGCTGCTGCTGGGCGAGCTTGTGGAGCAGGCGCTGGTGAACGGCTGCCAGCGCGCCGACAAGCGCGCCTGCGACTGCAACGAATGCGTGGGCCGCGCCCAGG
>JAEZSC010000204.1 GCA_023422005.1 Bacillota bacterium
GCCCCGCGCGTTGCGCGGGGGCCCCGGGATCCCTGTCAGGAGGTAATCGAATGAAATTGCAAGAGGTACCGCGGGTACGCCTAAGGATGAACCCCGTGCAGGCGCGCAGGCAGATGCCGCTCCACTTCATGATGATTCCTGCGGTTGCGGTCACATTGATTTTCTCCTACGGACCTTTGATAGGCCTCGTGATGGCATTCCAGAGGTTCGTACCGGCGCAGGGTTTTCTGCACAGCCAGTTCGTCGGTTTGGATAATTTCAACAAGCTGTTCACGATGACAGGCGGTCTGCAGTTACTCTGGAACACATTTTACATCTCCATCATGAAGACGGTTGCCAATCAGGTGGTACCGATCATTCTGGCCATCCTGCTGCACGAGCTTACCAGCCGCGGCTTTCGCCGCACGGTGCAGACTATACTGTATATCCCCTATTTTCTGTCGTGGGTAATCCTCGGCGCGGTGCTGAGATATTTCCTTTCGCCGGATGGCTTTGTAAACCTGATCCTGCTCAAGCCCTTGGGGATCGAGCCAGTCTTGTTTCTCGGCAGCAAGGACTTGTTTCCATATACGCTGGTGGTCACCGACCTATGGCAAAATGCCGGCTTCGGCACGATCATCTTTCTGGCGGCTATTACCAACGCCAACCCGGAGCTTTACGAGGCCGCCACGATGGATGGCGCCAACCGCCTGCACCTGGTGCGCCATGTTACGTTCCCGGCGATGAAGCCCATCATCATTCTCTCGGTGACACTGAGCCTGGGCAGCGTCTTCAATGCCGGATTTGATCAGATCTATATGCTGCAGACCTCAGCGGTGCTGGAAACCGGCGATGTCATAGACACCTTCGTCTACCGCATGGGCCTGCAGAATCAGCAGTATTCGCTGGGCGCGGCTGTGGGTCTATTCAAGTCCATCGTTTCCCTGGTGCTTGTTTCACTATCGTATTATCTGGCCTATAAATACAGCGACTACCGGATTTTCTGAAAGGGGGTGCGGACATGCGCGAATACTACTCGGTTTCCCGCAGGATTTTTCTGGTGCTTCTTGTGATTTTTTTCGTGGTGCTGTGCCTATCGTGCATCATCCCCTTCCTGCATGTGCTGGCTTTGAGCTTCAGCCACAAGATCCCCGCAACGCAGGGGCAGGTCATATTGTGGCCGCTGGATTTCAACGAGCAGACCAGGCAGAGCGTATTCGGTTTCAATCTGGAGTCCTATCGGTTCGTGTTTGAAAAGCCGGAGTTCCTGCGGTCGTTTCTGATCAGCGTGGAGCGCGTCGTGCTGGCCGGCGCCCTGACAATGTTTGTCACGATCATCACGGCTTACCCGCTCTCCAAGCCCAATCATGAGTTTAGAGGGCGCACGGCCTATGTGTGGTTCATCGCCCTCACAATGCTGGTGGGCGGCGGGCTCATCCCGTGGTACATGATCATACAGGGTTTAGGCATGCTGGACAGCATCTGGGCGCTCGTGATTCCCGGCATGGCGCCGGCCTTCAACTTCCTGCTGCTTTTAAACTTCTATCGAGGCCTGCCCAAGTCGTTGGAGGAATCGGCCTTCCTGGACGGGGCCAACCACTGGCGCATCCTGTGGCAAATCTATGTGCCGCTTTCCCTGCCGGCCATTGCAACGCTCACGCTGTTCACCGTGGTGGGCAACTGGAATGCTTGGTTCGACGGCCTGATCCTGATGACAAGGCCGAAGAATTATCCGTTGCAAAGCTATATGCAGACGCTCATTTCCTCCACGAGCCTGCAGCTTATGACCCGTGCCAAGACAGAACTCCTAAAGCAGATCTCCGACCGCACGGTGAAGTCTGCGCAGATTTTCATTGGCGCAGTACCGATGCTGGCGCTGTATCCGTTCCTGCAACGGTACTTCATGATGGGCATCATCCTGGGCAGCGTGAAGGAGTAAGCCGATGAAACTGATGCGCGACAGCGGCGTTATCAATGAGGCCGAAGCCGCTGCCATTGTGGACAACGCCCTTATGATCTTGGAGCGGACCGGTGTAATGGTGGAGAATCCGGCGATCCTCGGCAAATTGGTGGAATCGGGTGCCACGGTCGACCAGGATAAAAAGGTTTGCCGTTTCTCTGCTGCGCTGATATCGGATTTCCTGTTATCGTCGGACCGGTACAGCTGGCCCGATGAGCCCGTAGCGTTCCACGGCCATGCCGAGATTTATCAGGGATGGTACCTGGATCACAATGACGGCCAATACAAGCCTTGGACCGAGCAAACGCTGCTGAACTATGTCCGCCTGGCCAAGGCGCTGCCAAACACGGCTGGTGCCAGCATGCTGGGCTTACCCCTGGGCAGCTGGCCCAGGGCGCAGCAGCCGCTCACGGAAAAGCTGTTCTGCTGGAAATGGGGCATCCACGGCGGCAACGCCATCTGGGAAACGGCACTGTGCCCGAAGGTGCTCAGGATGTGGAGCGAGTGGGCCGAATATACGCGCGAGGACATCAAGAAGCTGTTCAACGGAACGGTGTACATGATCAGTCCCCTCAAATTCGCCAAGGTGGAAGCGGAGCAATATGTGTGGTTTGCCGAGCGGGGGCTGGAGGTCTCGGTGGGCTCGCTGGGCTCACTGGGCGGCACGTCGCCGGTCACGGCGGCAGGAGCGCTGGCGCTGCAGACAGCCGAGGGGTTTTTCCTGAACTTCCTCCGCCGGGCGTACTTCGGCCACAGGGACCTTCACCTGGGCAATTCCCTTTCGGTCATCGATATGCAGACGGGCTGCTTTCAATACGGGCGCCCCGAACAGACTCTATTGAACATTGCGGGTGCCGCCGTGGCCCGCAGGGTGGGCGCACACTACTCGGGGCACGGCGGCCTGACCGACGCCAAAGAACCTGGATACGAGGCGGCAATGCAAAAGGCTTCCTCTGCCATCTGCAACGCCCAATCCAGCGGCCACGGCCACATCGCCTGCGGTTTGCTGGCGGTGGACGAGGTGTTCAGCCCCGAGCAGCTCGTGCTGGACGACGAGGCGCTGGGCTGGCTGAAGCGGCTGTCCGCCGGGTTTGAGGTAAACAAAGACACTCTGGCATTGGATGCCATCCATGATGCCGGTTGGGGCGGGCAATACCTATCGCAGGAGCACACGGCGGAACACTTCCGAGAGAGCCTGTGGTTCCCGCGAGCGTTCTCCACCGAGTCCTATGCCCGTTGGCGCAACCGCAAAGGAAGCGGCGAAAGGGAGGCTGCTCGGGACCGGGTGCGCGCCGTGATGGCTTCAGCCCCGGAGCTTGAGCCGCAAATCACTCCGGAATTTGAATCAAAGCTTTGGAATATCATTAAGGAATAACTGAAGGAGGAACACCATGAGGAAGAAAATGGTTATCATCGGTGCAGGCAGCGCAATGTTCACGCAGGGGCTCGTGATGGATCTCATCAAGAAGAACCCCGGCGGCCACAAGTGGAAGTTGGCGCTGGTAGACATCGACGGCGAGGTGCTGGAGGATGTCTATAAGCTTGTCATGAAGATGGTTGCGGGCAAGCAAGCCGACATCGAGGTGGATATGTCCACCGACCGATGCGATGTGCTTCCCGGCGCCGACTATGTGGTCACCACGATCGGCGTGGGCGGCCGCCGCGCCTGGGAGCAGGACGTTTATATCCCCAGGAAGTATGGTATCAACCAGCCTGTAGGCGACACGGCAATGCCCGGCGGAATTTCTCGCGCCATGCGCATGGTACCCGCGATGCTGGACATCACCCGTGACATCCAGCGCCTGTGCCCCAATGCCCGCTTCTTCAATTACTCCAACCCGATGGCCATCATTTGCCGGGCGCTACGCAAGCAACTGAACGCCGACGTGACCGGCCTGTGCATCGGCACAGTGGGCATGGAGTGGTACATCGCGGACCTGATGGGGTGGGAGAGGAGCCGAGTGACCACGCTAGCCGCCGGTATCAACCACTGCACGTTCATCTATGAGTGCCGCCTGGACGGCAAGGACGCCTGGCCCATGGTGCGGGAAAAGGTACTGCCGCTCTTCAAGGAGACCCATGACGGCGACCAGGGTGACCGCTTCCACGGCGAGCAGTCCGACTTCCACATGGGCGAGCCTTTCGCTTGGAGCTTCTTCCTCAAGTATGGAGCCTTCCCAGCCCCCGGTGATCGTCACATCACCGAGTTCTTCACCGAATATTTCCCCGGCGGGGCCTATTACGGCAAGAAACTGGGGCACGACGCCTATTCTTTTGAAAACACAATCTATTGGGGCGACAAGATTCATGAGGACACCGTGCGTGCCGCCCGCTCGCCGGAGCCGCTGGGCGATGAATTCTTCGAGCACTTCCACGGTGAGCATGAGCAGTTGATGGATATCATCGACTCCACCGAGCGCGACCGCCGGGGCATCTATTACATGAACGTGCAAAACAACGGCGCCATCCCGAACCTGCCGCCGTGGACGGTCGTGGAGATGCCCGCCGTGGCTGCGGCGTCCGGCACCCTGCCAATTCGGCTCCCCAACTTCCCTGACGTGTTGGCCGGCTTTACGATGCGGTTCCTGTCCGGCATCGAGATCGCCGTTGACGCGGCGCTGAAGGGTGACAGGCACCTCATGGAGGAAGCCATCCTGGCCGGGGGTTATATCTCAGATAAGGCTGCCGTGCGGAAGATGGTGGACGAATTGTTGCTGGCGCATAAGGCAAATCTGCCGCAGTTCAACTAACCCTTCCCTCTGCTCCGGTCAACCCTCATCTCCAACCCCTTCCCTCAGAGCATCGGGGAAGGGGTTGGGTAGAATATGGAGGCCCTGCGCCATGTCATTTGAAATTACCAATGCCGAGAGGCTATATCTCCGCGGTCTGGCAAAAAAGCAGCTGGAATACGCATCTCTGCCTGTCATGGCTGAGCGGAAACAGCAGTGGATGAACCTGAACACGGGCAAACGCTCCATCCCCCCTGTCATTGTGGAGACATGGACCTTCGATAACGACTTTATGCCTAAAGATGTCTACAGATGTCAGAGCCCGGCAGCTCGTCGAGTCGAGTCTGTGCTGCTCAGAAACATCCGCGAACATGAGCTGATTGATGACGATAAGGTCATGCCGGATTTCTTCCCGGTGGACCATGCCGTCTCCATCAATGAATTCGGATTCGATATCGAGACGCGGCATGCCACCGACGGCAGCGGGCTTGCTGTAGGCTATCAATACGACCATCCAATCGAGGACTTGGAAAGAGATTTTGGCAAGCTGAATCCTGCGTCCGTTGTCATAGACCGTGAGGCTTCTCAGCAGAAGCTTGATTTTGTCAATGAAATTCTTGGGGACATCCTTCCCGTCGTATTTGATGGCATCCCACCCTATGTAGGTCTGACCGAAAAGGTGATCAAGCTTATGGGGATGGAGCGGTTCTATATGGCGATGATGGACCAGCCCGATTCTGTGCACCGTTTGATGCGGCATCTGGCGGAGAGCCAGATCGGGATCATGCGGTTTTATGAGCGGGAAGGGCTGCTTACACTCAACAACGGCAATCACCAGACATGCATGAGCAGCTATGGCTTCACTGACGAGCTGCCGGCGGAGGGTTTCGACGGGCGTCATGTGCGCACAAAGGATATTTGGCTTTGGGTGGAGGCCGAGGAGATGGCAGGGGCATCGCCCAATATGTTCCGGGAATTTGTGTTGCCGTATGTCGCGGAAGTATCGTCGATTCTCGGTTTGGTCTATTACGGATGTTGCGAGCCGTTGCACGCGTTCTGGCCTGACATTCACACGGCGATCCCCAATATCCGAAAAGTCTCCGTGTCGCCCTGGTGCGATCAACGGCGTATGGGAGAGTACCTGCGGGATACCGGCGTCGTGTATTCGCGGAAGCCTTCCGCCGTTTACCTTGGTGTGGATGACAGCTTGGATGAAGAAGCATGGAGGGCACACATCCGGGAAACGGCCATCGCAGCAAAAGGGTGCCAGCTCGAGATCATCATCCGGGACGTTTATAAGGTAAAGGACCTTGAGAACGTGCGTCGAGCAGTCGAGATTGCTCAGGAAGAAACGTCGGAATAACGCTTACCCTTAGTGCGGTGGCTGATGGTATGATGGTTGCTGCTAATAAATATGAATGAGGACTGTACATGCGTTATAACCATATTGTTTTCGATATGGATGGAACCCTCGTTAACACGGCATCATACACCATCCCGGCATGCAGGCAAGCTTCCCGTGAAATGGAACTTCCCATTCCAACAGATGAAGCCATCCAATCTGCAATCGGATACTCTTCTCCGGAGTTTTATAGGCTTTTGCTGCCGGATCAACCGGAAGCGGTGCTTGAAAGCTATGGGATTAGGGTACATGAGTTGGAGAAGGAAAGAATTGCTGATCTGGCGACACAGATACTGTTTCCCGGAGTATCCGAGCTTCTGCGCTGGCTCAGGGCAGAAGGGGTGCTTCTCCACATCGCAAGCACGGGTCACTGCGAATATGTGCATTATGCGCTGACCTGCTCGGGCATTATCAGCCTGTTTGATTCGATTGGCTGCGGGCTTCCACAGAAAGAGTCGATGGCCATCAATATAAAAAACACCAGCCCACAATCATCTTGGGTATTCATTGGTGATCGGTTCAAGGACGCCGATGCCGCCCGGGCCGCTTGTATGCCGTCCATCTTTGCAGGATGGTCTACATGGAATGCAAAAGAAGGCGCATTGTTCGATTACAGTGTTATGAGCATTGATGAACTGAAGATATTTCTGGTGAAGACTTAACTTCGGTTTATAACCAGATGGCCCCAAACAAGTCGGTGAGCCAAGCGTGTAGTTTTTGCAGGCAGATCGGGGGAGCTCAATTTCGTATTATCATGGCTCGCTGTTCGTCATGACAGGCGTTTGAATGGCAGGTTATTAACAAACTCGAGAAGATGATTTATAATGCCTATAACACACAGTTTTGGACTGCCGATTATTGTATTCTGGGCAGGAGCTAAATAATGAAAAATAAATGGTTTGCTTTCATTAGAATCTTCGAAAATGAAAGTTATATTGAATCATCTGGGATATCTTTTAATGAGTTTTATAATGGCATAAATGAGAAACCGCTAAACATTTTAGTTCTTAAAGGCCATCCAAACAATACCGCTTTTAATTATGAACATTTGTTCCACTATATAACATCTGAGAATGTTGTAGAGTTTACAAAATCAAATGTGTATGATTATGGGGATTTT
>JAEZSC010000042.1 GCA_023422005.1 Bacillota bacterium
CATAGGCGGGATGGGTGTCCTGCTGATTATCGCCGCATTTGTGCTATGCATCATAGGCATCTATCAGCTGACCAAGCCGACAGACACCGCGACGCAGTCCACCGACAGCGCCGACACGCCGACCTTCTCCGAGAGCGTGAGTAAGGGCGTGCAGCAAGGCGCAGCCAGCCTGAAGCGGCTATGGCAGCTGCTGACCGACCAGGATGAGGCGGCTGACCAGCAGGGCAGCGGAGACGACACAAGCGCCGATGATGAGGAGGACACACCCTCCAGCGGCGGTGTGCAGGTAGAGGTCGTATCGCCGGTGGAGCCGGTGGCTTTGGTGCCCATGGGCGGCGCGGCACAGGTGATCATCTATTCCACCCACACCCATGAGGCTTTCACCAAGACAGCCGGCATGAGCTATGAGGAGACCGCCAAATGGCGCACCGCCAACAATGACTACAACATCGTTAAGGTGGGCGAGGCGCTGGCAGCGGAGCTGAGCAGCAAATACGGCATCGGCGTCGTGCAGGATAAGACCGACACCGAGATTCCCGTGCTGGCCACGTCCTACGAGCGTTCGCTGCAGGTGGCGAAGAAGAATATTGAAGAGTACCCCGAGGCGCAGATCATCATCGACCTGCACCGGGACGCCTATAACACCGGCATCAAGCCCAATGTGGCCACGGTGAACGGAGTCAAAGCCGCCCGCGTGATGTTTGTCATCGGTACCGGCGAGGGCAAGACCGGCGTGGGCTTCACGCTGCGGCCGGATTGGAAGAGCAACCTGGCCCTGGCTCAGAGCATCAACGACAACCTGAAGGCCATCGACCCGGTGCTATCCCGGGACATCTCCATCAAGACCGGTCGCTACAACCAGCATCTGTCCAAGGGTTGTGTGCTCGTAGAGGTTGGCAACAACGAAAACACGCTGGACGAGGTGCTGGCCACCGTGCCCTTCCTGGCGCAGGCCATCGCCAAAACGCTGGAACGCATGCCTGTCAACACATCGGCCAGCGCTCAGTCCACGCCTTCCGCATCGCCATCTGCCAGCACTACGCCTGTGCCCACAGCCACGGCCCCGGTTCCGGCTTCCGCTGGCGCAACGCTCCCGCCGCAAACCATTATCATAGAGCCCATCCCCGATGTCACGCCCAGCCCCACGCCGATTGTCTCGGCCACGGCCACGCCCAGTGCATCGTGGGTTCCTTTCCCGGACTGAGATATATGATCCCAACGCAGCGGCCATACCAGTGGCCGCTGCATTTGTATCAGTCATCTGGGTTTCCTGACGAGGATACAATCGTGCTGCGCATTTCCATAGCCAGTGATATGAAAGCTGCCATCGTGGAGGAAATCCACTTGTCCTTGTGATGGACGGCCTGGGTCTGCAGTTCGAAGGTCGGCCCGGCCCACGCCAGTTCCACCAAACGCCCCGCTTTGAGCTCCTTGCCGGCGGCCACCCGGGGCAGGTGAGCGATGCCCATGCCATTTATGGCGAGCTGCTTCATAACATCCAGATTGTCAGATTCCAGCACTGATTTGACCGTTATACCGCATTCGGCCAAGGTGTTTTGCAGACGCAAGCGATAGCTGCAGCCGTTCTCCGTCAAGATCAGAGTATGGTTTGCCAAGTCCGCTGGGACGATAGCCTCCGCCTTGGATAGAGGATGCTCTGGAGACGCCAGCAAAGCGATGGATTCTGGCCATTGCATCCAGCATACAAACTCGGGCGTGTCCATGGGCTGTTCGATTAAGAACGCCATGTCAAGCTGGTTTTCTTTTAGCATTCTTTGGAAGACCTCGAAACAGCCGAATTTCAATGATAAATCCACGTCGGGAAACCGCCGGTGAAACTCCGTCAGCAATGGCAGCAGGCGTGATGCGCACAGGGATTCTGGCACACCGATGTTCAGCGAACCCTTTAAGGAATCGCTGGGGACAACCGCGTTTTTTGCTTCTTCACATAACTGCAATATCTTCTCGGCATAAGTGCGGAGTCTGTCACCTTCCCTGGTCAGTGAGACGGTCTTTCCCAGCCGTTCAAACAGCTTGACACCCAAGTCGCTCTCCAGTGCCTGAATCTGCGCAGTTATTGAGGACTGGGCATAGCTCAGTTCGTCCGCGGCGTGGGTGAAATTACCGGTCTTGGCAACGGTTAGGAAGGTTTTGAGATGTTTGATCTCCAAGTCGTCCACTCCTATCAGAAATACCGATCGTTTCAATTCGGACCATCTATTTCACAAATCGATGCCCTCATGATACCATTTTGATGCATAGAAAGAAAGTCCTGACAGGGGGGTATCAAATGGAGAACATCGTGCTGCGCCATGCCAACAAAGATGATACGCAGAGCATATACGATCTACTGGCGGCAGAAGGCTATGGGTTGAGTATGGAAGCCATTGCCACTGGTCTGGGTGGCTACCATGTCGTGCAATCCGGCCAGGAGACCATCGCTGTGCTCTCGGAAGGAGCGGCCGCCCGCGCCCAACCCATCGTAGCCGTTCATCCTGGGTACCCTCAGGAGCTCATGTCACGGTCAATAACCGGGCTGATAGCGGCGATCCGTCAAAGGGAAGCAGCACTTCATGCCAAACTAAGGTACATGAAACGATATAAGTAAAGTGATACGGAGAAATCATTCGCCCGCTACCCACGCCATCAGCGGGCGTTTTTGTTTCACCTATATGTTATGTAATTGCTTGCCCTGTTAAATCTTGTACAAAAGCGCAGACATGACTATAATAACGGCGTATGCCACGGCATTATGCGCCGCGGGAAACCCCTTTGTCTGGAGGTTCCTTATGTCAGACAACAGCAGCCTTGTCCGGCAGCCCATTGGCTTTCTGGATTCCGGCGTGGGCGGCATCGCCGTGCTCAAAGCCGCGGTTGCCAGCCTGCCTTCGGAGGACTTCCTCTTCTACGGCGACATCGGCAACGCGCCCTACGGCAGCCGCAGCGACGCCGACATCCGCACGCTGGCGCTGGCCGCTGCCCGCTTCCTCGTGGAGCAGGGCGTCAAGGCCATCGTCGTGGCGTGCAACACGGCCACAAGTGCCGCCATAGAGGAAATCCGCGCGCTTTATGAGGGCACAATCCCCGTGCTGGGCATGGAGCCCGCCATCAAGCCCGCTGTGCAGGCGCTGCCCGGCGGCCGCATCGCCGTGATGGCCACGCCGGCGGCGCTGCGCATGAAGCGTTTTCATGAGCAGTTGGAGCAGTTGCGCGGTGCTGCGGACATCCTGAGCGCACCTTGCCCGGGCCTTTCCCGGCTCATCGAGGAAGCCGGCCCCCAGAGCCGCGCCGTGGAGGATTACGTCTGCGAGCTCTTTAAGACGCTGGGAGCCGGCAAGCTGGACGGCGTGGTCGTTGGCTGCACCCACTACATCTTCATCGAGGAGCGCATCCGTGCCCTCACCGGCGCTGCCATCTTCAACGGTGTGGAGGGTACTGTGCGCCACCTGCACCGACGGCTGGAGGAAACCGGCCTTTTGCGGCCCAATGAAAAAGCGGGTGAAACCCGCCTGTTTGCCACGCCGGGCAGCGAAGACCAGCTGCCGCTCTTTGAGCGCTTCATGCGCCTGTAGGGGGCCGCGCGTGCGACGACTGCTGCGACACCGCGACACCGATGCCTTGACGGCGTTCCTGATGCAGGATGAGGCCGCCAACACATTTCTGTTGGGCAACCTGCTGTATTTCGGCATACAGGACAACCGGCGCATGTTCCGCTGCGGTGACTATTGGGGCTATTACCGCGACGGAGCGTTGGTCGGTGTTGTAGCGTTTTTCAACAACTCCCAATGCATGGTGTATTACACCGATGCCGCTGTCCTTGAGCCTTTGTGCGAGCAGATCGCCGACAACCCGGTGCGGCTGGTGCTGGGTTGCGAGGCTTGCGTGCGCCCCATGGTGGAGCCGTTGCGGATGCTGGCCGGGCGTATTGCCGCGCGGCGGCAGTTTTTCATGGAGTTCCGCTCCACCGAGATCAATGCCAAGGCCTTTGAGGGGCTGGAATTTGAGCAGGCCCGGCCTCTTCGGAGCAGCCGCGCCATGCAGGATTTCATTCTGCGCTGCATGAAGGATGGCTTCGGCTTTTCCATGCGGCGCTCTACAGTCAAACGACTGTTGCAGGAGCGCACGCCGGATGAGCACTATCTGGTGCTCAAGGTAGACCGTAAATACGTGGCGCAGGCCCACATACAGGCTGTTACGCCGGGCTATGCCCAGATCGGCGGCGTATGCACGCTGCCCGAGGAACGCAACCGGGGCTATGGCTACATCATCGTGAGCCGTATGCTGGCGCTGATAGCCGGGCAGATGGCTCCCCGGCGGGCCTGCCTGGTTGTGGATGATGACAACCACAACGCCCGCCGCCTGTATGAGGTGCTGGGGTTTCGCGTGGTTCGAGATTTGATGCTGATCGACTTTTTGTAGAACGGAGAAGCAAAAAAATGAAGTATTCGATTGCTCCCAACGAGACCGCCGGGCAGATGGCGGTACGCCTGTTCACGGTGGAGAACTTCAGCTGCAGCGAATCGGTGCTGTGCGCCATGGCGGCGTATTGGGGCATCGACGACCCGCTGATTCCTCGCATCGCCACGCCCTTTCGCGGCGGGCTGTGCGGCACCCAGGGGATCTGCGGCGCGGTGAGCGGCGCGCTGATGGCCATCGGCCTGCGGCTGGGCCGCGACACCGCCGACCAGAACGCCCAGGCCTGCGTGGACACGGGCAAGGCGCTGCTGCGCTATGCCACCGATGGCGGCCCGCTGGATTGCCGCGCCATCACCGGTATGGATTTCTCCGATGCCGAACAGCACAAGGTGTTCCACGACACCGTACGCGGGAAAACATGTGTTGCGCTGATTGAGCGGTGCTGCGAGTGGCTGACTGAGAACGTAAAATAAAAAGGAAACACCGGCGACGCCATTTTCGCCGGTGTTTTTTTGCCAACGGTGGGGGAGCCTTATAAACCTCTTGCCTCCCTTGAAAAGGGTGGTGTCAGGCCGCTTGCGGCCTGACGGAGGGTTTGAACCCCCAGTCGCTGCGCACCAGCCCCCTTGTTAAGGGGGCCAAGATCAACCGTGCCTCATTCCTCGACCCGGCCAAATGCCTTCAGCAGGCGCACCTTGTCGATGCCCGCGATGGCCCGCCACCAGTTCTCGCTGATGGCCCATTCGCGGGCATAGCGCTCGTTGTTCTCAAACCACGACCATGTTACGCCCCACACGCCGCCCTCGGGGCGCGTGTCCACCAGGTAATCCAACTCGGCTTGCATGATGTTCTCGTTGCCTGTGAGCCACGGGCTGTCTGGGCCGGTGATGTAGTTGGACGGGCGTATGCCATAATACTGCCATTTCTCTACATTTCGCTCTATGGTAGCATTCACAAGCTCGTTCAGCCGGCGGCGCAAAGACTCGGCCCCCAGCCGCTCACCCAGGCCCGCGGCATCGATGTCGCGCAGCAGCGCCACACCGCCGCCCACACCCATGTCTCCATATCTCCCCGGCGTCTGGAAGGCTTGGATGGCATACTCGGCATAACCCAGCGCCATATCATACAGCGCGCTGCCCTTGGCGGCATGCGTGAGCGCGAATCCTGCGATTCCGGCGGTCAAGCCCAGGCTCTCCACGGCGCTGGGGCCGTCGTTATAACCCCACCACGGCGCGTGGGCATGGTCGTTGCTGGATGCGATGTTAAAGTGCCAGCCGAAGTCACTGCGGTGCTCCGTGTGCTCCAAGTAGCGCAGCGCGCCGGCCAGCAGCGGGTGGGAATCATCCTCAAAGCCGGTGCCCCGCAGCAGGTTCACGGCGAACAGCGTGAAATAAGGCGCGGAGTTGGGGTTCCAGTTGTCCGGCTCCAACGCGTGGCCGAAGCCTCCGTCAGCGTTCTGGTAGGCTCCCAGCGCCGCCAGCACATCCTCCCGGCTGCCCCCATGGAAGTGCAAGCGCCACAGCGCCCACTCCAGCGGCCGGGCATTGCGCGCCATCCACCTGTCGATCTGTTTGAGTGCCGCGCGGTCCAGTGTTTTCATCGCTACACCTCCGAACAAATGTTCCTATATGCTTATAACACGAGATTGTGGGCATGTCAACGCGAACATATTATAAAGATTGCTAGAATTTGCATTTTCTTTATACATGGGCAAAAATGTGCATTATAATAAGAGCATATCCGATCTGTGAGGTGCAAATGCCCGACACCACAGCGCACCACTATTTCGGCCAACAGGTGATAAAAGCGCTGCCCGCCGATGTGCAGGCGCTGCTGAGCGCCCACAAGAGTGTCTTTGATCTGGGCCTTCAAGGGCCCGATCTGCTCTTCTATTACAAGCCCTTCCTGAACAACCAAATCCGTGAGCTGGGCGTGCAGATACACTGGCACAGCGCCAGGGGGCGCATGGCCGCAGCCGCGGCCCGGCTGCGGGAGCGGCCCGATGACGCGGCGCTATGCTATCTGCTGGGTTACGCGTGCCACCATGCGCTGGACAGCGCTTTCCACGGCGACATCGCCCGTCTGGCGTCTTCGGGAACGGAGCACTTCCAGCTGGAGGCGGAACTGGACCGCCAGGTCATCGCAGCCCATTATGCGCAGGACCCTGTGGCATTCCGGCGCTGGGAGCTGGTGCGCGTGGATACGCCGGATTGCGGCTGGCTGCGGGTCGTCTATCCGGAGCTGACCGCCCGGCAGGCGGGTGAGTGTGCCAGCAGCGTGGTGCGCTATATGTTCCTGCTCAATGCCCAGTCGCCGCTGCGGCTGGTGGCCTCGGCCATCGTGGAGCGCATCGCCGGCAAGCCGGGATTGTTTCGCGCCATGATGGTTCCCCGGCAGCCCAACCCGCGCTATGAGGCCGCCGCGGGGCAGTTCCATGCCCGGCTGGAGGGCGTGGTGCCCAATGGCGTGCGGGCGGTGGGCGAGGTGTTCGCGTGTGTAAGGGATGGCGGGGAACTGTCCGGCCTGTTTGAGCCCAATTTTGAATAAGAGGGACTTATGAAGCTGACAAAACTGGAGAAGAACTGGGTGCTCTACGACGTGGGCAACTCGGCCTTCGTGCTGATGATCTCCACGGTGATACCGATTTATTTTAAGAACCTGGCCTCGGCAGCCGGCATGCCCGACGCGGAATCCACGGCGCGATGGGGCTATGCGGCCAGCATCGTGACGGTCATCGTTGCCGTACTCGGCCCCACCCTTGGCTCCCTGGGCGACCATCGGGGGTTCAAGAAGAAGCTGTTCGTTGCCTTTCTTTTGCTGGGCGTGGCCGCCTATGCCGCTCTGGCCATTCCGTGGTCCTGGGCTGCGTTCCTGATCGTGTTCATCGTGGCCAAGACCGGCCTTTCGGGCAGTTTCATCTTTTATGACGCCATGCTGCCCGACGTCACCAGCGACGAGCGCCTGGATCAGGTGTCCTCCTACGGCTATGCCTTTGGTTATCTGGGCAGCTGCATTCCCTTTGTGGCGTGTCTGGGGCTCATCCTCACGGCCAATACCACGGGCATCGGCACACAGACAGCCACGCTGATCGCCTTTCTCGTGACGGCAGCGTGGTGGCTGCTGTGCTCTGCGCCGCTGCTGCGCAGCTATCAGCAGCGCTACTTCGTGCAGGATACCGCTCACCCGGTGCGCGAATCCTTAAGCCGTCTGTGGAGCACGCTGCGCGACATCCGCGGCAATGTGCAGGTGTTCAGCTTTCTGCTGGCGTTCTTCCTCTACATCGACGGGGTGTCCACGATCATCGAAATGGCCACGTCTTATGGCAAGGATGTAGGCATATCTGACAATGACCTGCTGCTGGCGCTGCTGCTTACGCAGGTCGTGGCGTTCCCGTTTGCAATCCTGTTCGGGCGGCTGTCCAAGCGTTTCTCCACGCCCATGCTGATCCTGGTGTGCATTGCTGGGTATTTTGGCGTCACGCTGTTCGCCCTGCAGTTGGATCAGACGTGGGAGTTCTGGTTCCTGGCCGTGTGCGTGGCCGTTTTCCAAGGGGCCATACAGGCGTTGTCGCGTTCCTACTATGCCCGCATCATACCAAAGGATAAGGCCAACGAGTATTTCGGCCTGTTCGATATCTTCGGCAAAGGCGCGGCCTTCTTCGGTACTATGATCATGAGCGTGGCTACGCAGATTTTCGGCCACAGCCGCTATGGCGTGGCCTGCATCGCCGCGCTGTTTGCGGTGGGGTTTTTGTCTACCTGTGGCACCGCCGGCAGTGCCGGGTGGGCGAAGGCGCGGCGGCTGGCGGCCAGACCGCCGGATAAATGTGAATAAAAGTACGAATCGTACCGCTTCTTTTGGAAGGCCTTTCTCATGGTAGGAGGGCATTTCCCGGCCCTTAAGGCAATGCTCCTTGGGCATTTTGCCTTTTCATTTTGCACAAGGTTTGTTATAATGAAATCCGCTGCTAAAAAATCACAAAGATAGCAGGGAATCAACCGAGAAGGAGCGCACAGGATGAAGGAGTATATCGCAAAGGATATCCGCAATGTCGCCGTATTGGGCCATGGCGGAGAAGGCAAGACCACGCTTGTGGAAGCCATGCTTTATACGGCCGGTTTGATCGAC
>JAEZSC010000043.1 GCA_023422005.1 Bacillota bacterium
TATACCATTGAGCAGATGTTTGACAGGGTCGCGTCCATCGAGCATGTGTCAGGTGTGGAGCTCGTTGCGACCTGGCACATCCGCCCAGACAACGTCGCGCAGATTAAGGAAAACCTGAATCGTACCAACCTGCAGCTTGTTTCCATTATCCCGGACCATTTTGGTCAGATGAAGTGGGGCCGGGGTGCCTTCACCAGCAAAGACGCTGCTATACGGCGGGAGGCTGTGAGCCACACGAAGGAAATTATGGATATCGCAAGCGAGCTCGGATGCGGCGTGGTTAGCCTGTGGCCCGGGCAGGATGGTTATGATTATCACTTCCAGGCGGACTATATGCTGGAACGCAGTTTGTTTGAGCAGGGCGTGAAGGAGTGCTGCAGGCACAGGCGAGACGTGAAGGTCGCCATCGAATATAAGGCCAAGGAGCCTCGGATACGGAGCTACCCGTCCAATGTATCGAGCACATTACTGCTGGTGAATGCAATCAATGAGCCGAACTGCGGTGTGACGATAGACTACGGTCATGCGCTGGTGGCCTATGAAAACGTCGCAGAATCTGTGGCTGTGCTTAAAAAATACGGCGACAAGCTGATGCATATGCACATGAATGATAACTATGGGTTTTGGGATGACGACATGATTGCCGGATCTGTCAATACCATTGCTATCATTGAACTGCTCTATTGGCTGAAACGCACCGATTACCAGGGCTGGATTTCGATGGATCAATACCCTTACCGCGAAGACGGCCGTGATGCTGTGGATGAATCTGTTCAGTGGCTCATAGCCATGGGCAGGGTCGTGGAGCGCATGGATGAGGCAGAGGTGGAAGCAGTCATCAGGGGCGGAAACGCTGTGGAGTCCAGCAGGATGCTGCGGAAGTACATCTTCGGCTGAGTGCTAAGATTTGAGTGCGGGAGAATTGGCATATGGAGTTCATTCGAAAATTGTCTCAAAAAAACCATAACTATACGGCTGCTGAACCGCTGTGTGCGGCGTTCCTGGGAGACAGCGTGACCCACGGTGTTTTTGAGATTTATGCGGCGGCAGGTGACGGTATTGGTATTGTGATGGATTATGATGCTGTGTATCATGCCCAGTGGAGAAGGTTGCTGAACGGCGTCTATCCAAACGCGCCCATTCACATCATCAATGCGGGGATCAGCGGTTCCAGCGCGGCGGACGGGCTCATCAGGCTGGATAAGGACGTGCTGCGCTACAACCCGGACCTTGCGGTGGTCTGCTTTGGGCTCAATGATGTCAACGGTGGGCTGGAGAAGGTGGAGGAATACGGCCAGGCATTGGAGACCATCTTCAAAAGGCTGATGGAGCGGGGCATTGAGACCATCTTCATGACGCCGAACATGCTCAATACCTATGTTTCTCCCCGCACCGTGCCACCGTCGGTGGTGGACTATGCCGCAGTTACAGCACGGATGCAAAACGACGGCAGTATGGACGCCTATATGGAACGGGCGCGGGTGGCCGCACGGGCCTGCGGCGTTCCCTTGTGTGATTGTTATAGGAAGTGGAAACGTCTTCAGGCGGCGGGTGTGGATACGACAGCGTTGCTCAGCAACCACATCAACCACCCCTCCAGGCAGCTACACAAGCTGTTTGCGGCTGCGCTGTTTGACCTGATGCTGTTCGATTGATTGCAAGATATGGAGCCGGGAGGGTGCCTGAGTATGGATATGTTCAAAACGGTGGGAGCGCAGTGGGTTTGGCTGGGGCAGGAAACTGAGCCTCTTAATCAATATGTGGATTTTCGCCATGAGTTTGTGCTGGATACCCTGGAGGATTTGAAAGAAACCGATGGCATGCTGCACATCTCCGTCGACACGGAGTACGCTGTGTGGCTAAACGGAGTATTTGTTGGCTTCAACCAGTATGATGATTACCCCAACCACAAGTCTTATGATGTGCTGGATGTTCGTAAGCTACTGGTGTGCGGGAATAATGCACTGTGCATCCTGGGGTATCATCAGGGGCAGGGCAGCTACCAGTACATGAAGGGCAGGGCAGGGTTGATTTTTGCCCTGAAAGTCGGAAAGGCAGGTATCGCCAGCGGAAGCGGCACCATGTGCAGGCAGTCCCTGGTGTACACCAGCGGCGCTGTTGAAAAGATCTCTCCGCAGCTGTCGTTTGCGTTCCGCTACGATGGAACCAATCAGGACGGCTGGCTTGGCAGCGATTTTGCCATGACGGACGCTTGGGCTGTAGCTTGTGTTCATGAAAGCATGGCCGATGCTGTTGCGCTATATGAGCGGCCGATCAAAAAACTGTTGCTGGGTGATGTCGCGCATGGAGCGATTACCGCACAGGGCTTTTTTTGCAGGAAGGAGCCGGCAGGTGGCAGCCTCAGCGGCCCGAAGCCCACCACGGCAGAAAAAATGCAAAGTGACTACCTGTCTGCTCGGCTTGCTGAAGAGGTTTTCGGCAAGGGCTGCGGGCAAAACCCTGTTCTGCCCCATGGTGGATTGCAGATCAACGCCGTGCCAATGGGCAACGATGGCATCTATCTGCTTGTTGACATGCAAAGGGAAGAGGCCGGGTTGTTCACTCTGGATGTTGACAGCGAAGAAGGCTTGATGATCGATGTCGCCTACGGTGAACAGCTCGATGACCTTAGGGTGCGGGCCAGTGTCGGCGGCAGGAACTTTGCCTTTACTTATATCTGCCGTGAGGGCCGGCAGGTGTTCACCCATTATTTCAAGCGGATCGCCGGGCGGTATGTCCAGCTCCACATTCATGGCATAAAGCGGGGCATCACGCTATATCATGCCGGGATCAGGCCGGTTTCGTACCCGCTGGAGCGCAGAGGCAGCTTCACCTGCGGCGACCGGTTGTTCAACAAGATTTATGATGTGTCCGTAAGGACGCTTGAACTATGCATGCATGAGCATTATGAGGACACACCCTGGCGCGAGCAGGCGCTGTATGCCATGGACTCCAGGAACCAGGCACTGTGCGGGTACTATTGCTTTGGAGAATATGACTTTGCTGAAAGTACTTTTTCCTTATTCGCGGAGAATCTTGGTGAAGACGGTATGATGGAGATCTGTGCCCCTGCCCGGGATCGCATCACGATCCCGTCCTTCAGCATGGCATGGATACTGGCAATCCATGACCTTGTACTTTACAGCGGGAGGATAGAGACAGCCCAAAGGCTGCTGCCTACCGTGACCAGGATGCTGGATACCTATATCGGCATGATGGAGAAGGGCTTGATGAAGTCGCCTACCGGTGCCCGGTATTGGAATTTCTACGAATGGGCTGATGGGCTCGATGATTCTTTGGTATTCACAGACCCCTCGGCACGGAGCCCCGACAGGCTGGATGCGCCGCTCAATTTATTTTTTTGCATGGCGCTGCAGGCAGGAGCCAAGATCGCCGAATGGGCGGGGGACCACGACAATGAAGCTAGATACAACAAATGCCATACAGAACTAAAACGTGCGTTCCATCAGCAGTTTTGGGATGAAACAAACAAGGTGTATCAGACCTACGCAGGCAAGAGTTGTGATGGCCATTTTGCGGAGTTGACGCAGGCGCTTGCTCTGTGTGCCGGTGCGGTGCCTGCGGCGCAGGCAGAAACGGTGCGTGAACGGCTGGCGCACAAGGACAATGGGCTTGTGAGGACAACGCTCAGCTATGCGATTTATAAGTATGAAGCTCTGCTGCAGGAGCCAGACAGGTATGCATCCATTGTATTCGAGGACATTGCGACTGACTGGGGGTATATGCTATACAATGGGGCCACCAGCTTCTGGGAGACGATCAAAGGTGCGGATGACTTTGACAAAGCCGGGAGCCTGTGTCACGGCTGGTCGGCCATCCCGGTGTACTTCTTCTATGCCTACATTCTGGGGGTCAAGCCGCTGGAACCCGGGTTCATGAAGTATACGGAAGCGCCCATTCGAAATATTTTGAGCAGGGCCTGTGGGCAGATACCGACGCCGAGCGGGGAGGTTAAGATAGCTTTTTAGAAATAACAGAGGCAGAGGCAGAGGTACTTCTATAAGGTTCAATTGTCGGAAAGGTGCTCATTGCTCAAAGAGGAATGCAATCAATGCCAAGGCAAACTGTGATCAACACCTGAGAGGATGGCTCAAAGCATAAGCCAAGCCGTTTGCCTGTTTGAGGCAAATCAGATCACACATCTCTTATTCGACACAAGCCATTATAAACCAACATAATACAACATAGACATATACTATGATGAGGATTATTATATTGCTTATAGATAACAGACAACCCGCCTGTTATCGCTTTATCACGGCGATCCGGAGGGAATGATGGTCCAATCACGTACGTCTACCAGACGTAAAAGCAAATTCTTCCGAAAGGAGGATCTTGCGCTGTATGTGATGTCTTTGCCAGCGGTCGTATGGCTTTTTATCTTCTGTTATATACCGATGGTCGGCCTTATCATAGCCTTTCAGAAGTTTAATAACACCCTGGGCATATTTGGCAGCGCTTTCGTTGGATTCGATAATTTTAAATTTCTTTTTACAACGTCGGATGCGTGGCTGATAACACGCAATACTGTGCTTTACAACCTGGTTTTTATTGTCGTGAACATGCTGCTCGCCCTATGTATTGCTATGATGCTCTCCATGCTTAGGAGTCAGCGCGGGGCAAAAATCCTTCAGACGGTTTTTATGATGCCATACTTCCTCTCGTATGCCGTTATAAACATTGTCGTATTCGCCTTTCTGGACAGGTCTAACGGCATGACAAACTCCGTGATGGAAGTGCTCGGCCTGGCAGGCAACACAAACTGGTACCAAAAGGTTGCTCTGTGGCCGGGACTGCTTATTGGGCTGAACGCCTGGCGAGGCGTCGGGTTTCAGACCGTTCTTTTTCTTGCCGTCATTTCAGGGATAAACAAAGACTTCTATGAAGCGGCCATGCTGGATGGCGCTACGAAGTTCCAGCAGGCACAGTATGTTACGCTGCCCCACCTTCGATTTGTAGCGAGCATTTCCATCATCATGGCGATGGCCAATATCTTCCGGGCAGATTTTGGCTTGTTCTACGTTGTCACGCGGAACACAGGTACGCTTTACCCCGTGACGCAGGTGATAGACTCTTACATATACAATGGCCTTACCAAAATGAGCAATGTTGGCATGACAGCCGCTGCCGGCATGTACCAGTCTGTAGTTGGCTTGCTGCTGGTGCTGGTGGTTAACTGGATTGTTACGAAGATTGACCCGGACAGCGCGATGTTCTGATGAAAGGAGGAGATTTTAGATGGTGACAGCATCCGCGGCAAAAAAAGCATTGCGATCTGAAGAAAAATCCGCTCTCAATAAACTGGCACTGCTTCCCAGGGGTTGGGACGCCGCTTTTAACGCGGTTCTATGGTGCGTCGCGTTGTTGGTTGTTTTACCCGTCGTGCTGATCGTGATGATCTCTTTCTCTTCAGAGGCGTCCATCGCAAAAGTTGGATATTCGTTGCTTCCGGCTGAATTTTCGCTCAAAGCCTACGATTATATTTTTAAGATCGGGCGCCAGCTGGGAATCTCCTATGTGATGACATTTTTCTACACTGTGGGGGGAACCGCGCTGAGTTTGGCAGTCTCCACTATGTTTGCGTATGTCATCTGCCAAAAAAACTTCAAAGCCAGAAAAGGCCTTACATGGTATATGTTCATCACCATGCTGTTTTCCGGCGGCCTTGTGCCCTCTTATATCCTGCAGGTGAATTATCTGGGTATGGGTGATACCGTGTGGGTGTTCCTGCTCTCCGGCACGGTAAGCGCATACAACATTATCATATTGCGCACATTCATGCGCACGACCATTCCCGAGTCGATATTTGAGTCCGCACGGATTGAAGGAGCCGGGCACTTCCGGATATTTCTGCAGATGGTATTGCCGCTCTCGATGGCGGGGATTGCCACTATCGCGCTCTTCAACGTTGTGGCACGCTGGAATGACTGGTTTACCGGCATGTTGTATGTAACCAACAACCCCAATCTGGTTCCGTTGCAGACCATGCTCATTCGCCTGCAGAACCAGCTGGATTTCTTAAGAAGCAACGCACAGGCGGCCGCCACGCCGGACGGCATGGAGATGCTGAGGAACTTGCCGAACCAAAGCCTGCGCATGAGCTGCACAATTGCCGTAATCCTGCCCATCCTGCTCGCGTATCCGTTCTTCCAGAGGTATTTCATCAGCGGACTGACCATGGGCAGCATTAAAGAGTGAACGAGGTAATTTCTTCATATCGGTGTTTAGGCTCAAAGGCCTTGGCATGGTTCCCATAAATCTTTACCTGTGGAAACCGGTTTGTCATCAATCTTGTTAGGAGGAGTTCACGCATGAAAACCCGCGCAAAACCTCAAAGGATTCTATTCCTGTTTGTCATCGCGGTTCTCGCAGTCGGCCTCGTTGCCTGTACTGGCAATGTGACCACACCCTCCGGCACGCCAGCAGCCTCGGCGAAACCGACGACCGACTCCGCCAAGGCCTCAGACGCGCCGCCACCGCCGGCTGATACCGGCGAGTTGGCAACTCTGGACTGGTATATCGGGCTGGGTGAGCCGCTGCCCGACCACAAGGCGGTAAACACCGCCATCAATGAATACCTGAAAGAGAAGATAAACGCCAATGTCAACCTGATCTACTGGACTTCCGCCGACTGGGAATCCAAAATGACGGTTATGGTGTCATCGGGTCAGGATCTTGGTATCATCGGCTTCGGCTCGCAGTCAAAACTTGACTATGTGGTCCAGAGCAAAGCCGGTTCCTTCTATCCCATCGAAGCATTGCTGGATAAATATCCGGATACAAAGAAGCTTTTCAAAGACGAAGTCTGGAACGGCATGAAGATCAACGACCATATTTATGGCATCCCGTCGCTGAAAGACAACTGCTATATTATGGGCTTTTACTACAACAAAACATTGGCGGACGAGCTCGGGATAGACCTCAAAGCGGCCGAATCGCTCAAGGGAATTGCCGGTGCCGAGGCTTTCTTCACGGACGCGATGGAAAAACGCACGACCAAATACGGCAAGGTTGACGAGCCGATCTACCTGATGAACTGGACGATGGAAGTTCCGTGCTGGTTCGCGGTCGAAACGTTCCTCAATGACAACAACCTGGCCGTTTGCAACATTGACGGCATAATGGATATCGCGGGCTACGATTCCAACACCGTGTTCAACCTTTACGACACCAAGGAATTCCGGGATGGCTGCCTTGCCATGCAGCGTATGGCGGCAGCCAATATCATCCCCTACGACTATCAGGACGCAGCCAAAATGGGCGAGTATGGCCAGAGCAAAATGGTGCTCGCGTTCCCGAACTGGGGCCTGACTTATGTGTCCCCGAGTTTCCAGAGCCCGAACTTTGATGCGACCGTTGTGCCGCCCGCCCGCGTCTGGACGGATACCAACAACTATTTCTCCGCTGGCACGGCCATCTCTGCCAACTGCAAGAATCCTGAAGCAGCCATGAAGGTTCTCAACTTTGTGAATACGGACACCAAATTTGCCACCATGATGCGTTTCGGCGTGGAAGGCGTCAACTATAAGCGCGGCGCCGACGGCAAGATGACGTTCGAAGGCTCCAACAACGCGGACACCGCCAACAGGGCTTATTACTACTGGTACGGCGCCCCCATTGGCAACCTGACCATCGTGGAAGCCCCGACAAACATGGTCGGTCCCAACAACGAGATGATGAACCTGATCAACAAGTACAACAGCGAAGCCAAAATACCCGCTCACCTGGGCTTCGTGTTCGACACAACCCCTGTCGCGAACGAACTGGCAGCTTGTACAAACGTAGTGCTTGAGTACCGCGATTCGCTGCGCTTCGGTCAACTGGGTTCCGCCGACGAGGTGAACAAAGCTCTTGACGAGTTTAACAAGAAGCTCAAAGACAACGGCTCGGAGAAGATCATCTCCGAGGTCCAAAAACAGCTTGACGCGTGGAAGGGTGCCAAGTAAGCCGCCACCCTGAGTTTACTCAAGCGGCCCGCCCGGTTTGCGCCGGGTGGGCCGTACCTATGGAGGAACCCGATGACAAGACTGACCTTTGAGACTTACTCCATGCCGTCGGCGTCGCTGGGAAAGCTCAACCCGCTGCCGGATATCCGCAAGGCCGCGGACTTGCATACCTTGATCCCGGTGGATGAAGAGACGATTACGCCGGAGGAGTCCCGCTACATGGGCTGGGGGCAGATCAACGGCATACTGCCCTACCTGATACAGGACGGCTATAACCGCGACAAGCGGGAGCGCGCCTGGAACGCCGCGGTCCTGGAGAACGACCATGTCCGCGCGGTCGTGCTGCCAGAGCTGGGCGGTCGGCTTTGGTCGCTCGTGGATAAAGCCACCGGGCAGGAGCTGCTGCATCGCAATCCCGTTTTCCAGCCCTGCAACCTTGCGCTGCGCAATGCGTGGATTTCCGGCGGCGTCGAGTGGAACGTCGGCATCATCGGGCATACGCCATTCACCGTGGATGCAATGTTCGCCGAGCGCATGGCGCTTGCTGACGGCACGCCGGTGCTGCGCATGTACCAATATGAGCGCGTGCGCCGCCTGATTTATCGAGTGGAGATGCTGTTGCCCGACGATTCACACCACCTCTTCGTGCGTGTGCGTATTGACAACGCTTCAATGGAGGATACCGCCGTCTACTGGTGGAGCAACATCGCCGTGGACGAGCGCGAGGATGTCCGTGTCGTCGTACCGGCGCTGCGGGCTTATCGCTGGGGCTATGGCGGCATGGTATCCAAGCAGCCCATCCCCTATATGGCGCTGGACTGGCAGAAGCTCAACGCCGCCAGCGGCAAGAAGGGCACGCTGGATCTGGATATCAGCCGCACCACGCAAATACCGCAGGCGATGGATTTCTTCTTTGATTTGCCCCAAGGGCAGCGACGCTGGATATCCGCCATAGGTTCCGACGGGTATGGCTTCATCCAGACCTCCACCGATGTGCTGCAAGGCCGAAAGCTCTTTGTCTGGGGAACGGGTACCGGCGGCCGAAACTGGCAGAGCTTCCTGGCACGGCCCGGCTGCGCCTATCTGGAGATACAGGCGGGGCTGGCCCACACACAGCTGGAGCACCTGCCGATGGCCGGTGGGCGCACGATCAGCTGGATGGAGGCCTATGGTCCCATCCACGCCGATCGCGAAGCGGTTCACGGTCACGATTGGGGTTCGGCCTGCGCTGCCGTCGAGCGTTCGCTGGAGGAAGCCTGCCCCCGCCAAAAGCTTGAGGCATTGCTTAAGGCTGTTGAGGAACAGCTCGATGGCGTGCCGGGCGAAATTGCCCAGACCGGCGCCAACTGGGCCCATGTACAGCGGGAGCTGCTGGGAGAACGGTTCCGCGACGGCGGCCTTTCCTTCCCGCAGTCTGCCTTGGGCCAGGCGGAGCGCACCTGGCTGGAGCTGATCCGGCACCGAAGGCTTGCGTGCCCAGCTCCGCTGGCTGAGCCAGACAGCTACCAGATCGGCCCTGAATGGGAGCGGCTGCTGGCCGATACGATCGCCGAGGGCGGCAGCGGCCATTGGTATGGGCAATACCAATACGGTGTGGCGCTGGCCCATGCCGGCAAGTCGGAGGAAGCCGAAAGCGCTTTCAAGCAGTCTTTTGCACTGGCCAGAAACCCGTGGGCGCTGCGCTGCCAGGCCGTGCTCAGCCAGATGGCCGGCGACGGGCAAAAGGCGGCGAGCCTGCTGCTGGAGGCCGTTGATATGCTGCCGGAGCCTAACCTTGCCAAGGAGGCCTTAAGCGCCCTGGTACAGGCTGGCCGCAGCGCCGACGCCGTGCGGGTGTACAGCGCGCTGCCGCCGCAGGTGCAGGCTGTCGGCCGCCTGAAGGTGCTGCTGATAGAGGCGCTGCTGGATCTTGGGGAAATGGAGCGGGCGGACGAGCTGCTGGGTGGCAGCATCGAGCTGGCCGACGTGCGCGAGGGCGAGGTCAAGCTTACCGACCTCTGGTTCCGAATGATGGCGATGCGGCGTGCCGGTGCAGCCGGCGTAACCGACGCGCTGCTCGATGAGGTCAAGCGGGAATGCACGCCGCCGGCCCATCTGGATTTCCGAATGAGCTGAGCGTGAAAAATGGAGGATCGCGTTTATCTTTCCATCGACGGCGGCGGAACCAAGCTGCAGATGCTGCTTTATGACCAGCGCCTGACACCCTTGGGCACGGGTCTGGCGGGCGGTGTCAACATCAATTCCACAACGCCGGAAAACTCCTTGTCCAACGTGAAGAGCTGTCTTGAGCAGGTGTTTTCGACGTGCCGGCCCGCCGCCATCGACCAGGCATTCGTCGTGTTCGTGGGGCCTGAGGAGGTGCTGCGCACGGAACTGGCGCATGTCGCGCCGGTCCGTGAATATGTATCGTTAAGCGAGCCCGCCGCAGGTCTTATGGCCGGTGCCTTCTGGCGCGAGGGGATTTTGGCGTTATCCGGCACAGGCTCCGATGTTTTCCTTTGTACGGGCGAACATCGGCCCCGGGCGCTTCAGCAGAGCATCAGGACTGTCGTGGGTGGATGGGGGCCTCTGCTGGGAGATCAGGGCAGCGGCGTGTGGATGGGCCAGCAGGCCATCCGCGCGGCAGTATCCGGCCTGGAGGGCTGGACACAGCCCACGATTCTGCTGGACTTGATCCGCCGCGACTGGAAGCTTAAGCACGATTTTGAGATGGTCAACGTCGTGCACCGTTCCAGCGCGCCATTCCGCCAGATGGCCTCTCTGACCCGGCTCGTCGCCGAGGCGGCCAACCGGGGCGACGCGGTGGCGCTGGGCATTCTCAGGGAAGCCGGGGAGCTGATGGCAGCGCAGACGCTGTGCCTCTTGCGGCGCTGCGACATCCCGATAGAATACAAAAGGCTGGTTTGCGCCGGCGGCACATGGAAGGCCCATCCGGCGATGTTTGAGACCTTCCGGGAGCGGTTGCTGGCACAACAGCCGGACCTAGACATTCGCTGGCCGATCTTCGAACCCATTCTGGCGGGCCCGGCCATGGTGGCGCTGGAGAGCGGGGCTACCGCGGACGAGGCATGCGCCCTGCTGGCCCGGCAATACCCGGAAATGATGATTGCGCGCCCTTAGGCGCGGGGGGAACCATGGACGACATCATCCGTCAATACATAGGGAACCTGCAAAAGACGCTGGACAGCGTGCTGTCCACGCAATCCGACGCGCTGATGCGCGGTGCGCAGAAGCTGTGCGAGGCGTCGCTTGCCGGCCGGAACATCTTTGCCTTCGGCTGCAGTCACGCGGGCTTGGTCGCGCTGGAACTCTATTATCGCACCGGCGGGATGGCTACGATCAACCCCATCCGCGCTCCCGGCCTTTGCCTGGATGTGGACCCCGCGACGATGACCAGCCAGATGGAGCGCCTGAACGGCTATGGCCGCGTCATCGTGGATAACCAGCCCATCGGCCAAGATGACGTTGTCATCGTCCACTCCGTCTCCGGTCGCAACACCGTAACAGTGGACGTGGCACTACGCTGCCGCGAGAAGGGTGCTTACGTCATTGCGCTGACCAACATACAGACGACGACCCGGCAGGCCTCACGCCATCCCAGCGGGCAAAACCTCTATCAAGTGGCTGACCTCGTGCTGGACAACTGCGGCTGCCTTGGGGATTCGACGCTTGCCATCGACGGAGTGCCGGAGAAGGTCGGCCCGACATCCACCGCCGTGGGTGCCGCGATGCTCAACGCCATGGTAGCCCAGGCAGTGGCGCTGATCGCCCGTACCGGCGCCGTGCCACCGGTGTTCGTTTCGGCCAACATCGACGGCGGCGACGCGCACAACCAAAGGATGCTTGAGGAATACCGGGATCACATCTTCTATATGGGCCGCTAAACGGATTAGAACACAAGGAGAGCATTGCCATGTTGATCGATCGCTATTGGGCAACCCTCGACGAGCTGTACGCGAAGGTGCGCACGACGCAAAAAGAGAATATCCTTACGGCCGCAACGCTGATTGCCCAGGCTGTGGATGAGGGAGCCTGTGTCCATATCCACGATTCGGGACACATCATCGATGCGGAGCTTATTTACCGGGGCGGCGGGCTCATCCTCTACAAGCCGTTCAAGTATCACCTGACAGTCGATAACCCGGTTCGCAAGCGCGACCGTTCGGACCTGAACACCTCGCTGGAGGGGCTGGCAGCCTATGCGCTGCGGGCATCCGGTGCCCGGCCCGGCGACGTGTTCATCATGGGCTCGGTGTCCGGGCGCACCTTCAGCGTTGTGGACCTGGCCTCAGAAGCCCGTAAAATGGGCATGAAGATCATCGCTATCACGTCGATGTCTTACGCAACACAGGTGGAGAGCCCTCATTCCAGCGGCAAGCGGCTGCACGAATTCGCCGACATTGTCATAGACAACTGCGCACCGCCTGCCGAGGCAATGATGGAGGTGGAGGGGCTTGAGGCCAACCTATGCGCCGCGTCAGGTCTTTCTGCGGCGTATATCATGTGGAGCATCACGACGATGGTCGTGGAGGAGCTGCTCAAACGCGGCAAGATGCCCGGCGTGCTCAAGAGCGCCAACTTCCCCGGCGGCAACGATTATAACAAGAGCTTTGTCGAACCGCGCTACGAAAGGGAGGGGCTATAGTAGGGCAAGAGACATGTTTATCCCACTAATGCTAATGCGGCACGACATCAAGATACCGTCCTAGCTGCTTCCATACGGTGTTTTTTTCAGAGAGTTATTGCATAGTACCAAGAAATGCGGCTTCGTATAGCCGCATTTCTTGGTTCTTTATATGGCCATCATGATGCCATTTCTTTTTCACACTGTATATTCATGTTGCAAATCGGTCAAAATCAGTCAACGTGAAAGAAAAAGACCGAACATACTTGTATTTAGAAATGTTGTAGAAGTATAATGTATACAAATCAATCAGCCAGAGGAAAAAGCGATGCAAACCGGGTTGACATCCAAATACAGAGCCGTGCTGGAATATATCAGCCGCAAGAAATCAGCGACCGTGGTGGAGATCGCGTCTGTCCATTTTTTGAGTGAGAGTACTGTTCGACGGCTGCTGGCTGAAATGGAGCAAAACGGTCTGGTCCATCGTTTCCATGGCGGAGCCGTGATTGCGGGAGACCAGCAAGATGGCCGAATGATCGCCATGCGCGAGGTTCAAAAAATCCAAGAGAAAGCCGCAATCGGGAAAGAAGCCGCGTCGCTGGTAAAGGATGGGATGACATTGCTGATGCTCGGTGGAACCACCGTGATGGCCATGTGCCCCTATCTGAAAGGGAAAAGCATTACTGTCATTACAACGTCAATACCAGTTGTGAACGACCTCCTTCTTGAAGAAAACATGAAGCTTATCTTGCTGGGCGGCGTTGTTAACCCTACCGAATTGGAGGTAAGGGGATCCATGACCGCCGAAGGACTGTCTCGGCTGAGAGCGGACATCCTGTTTCTCGGCGCGACCAACATTCACCCTTTGCATGGCATGATGACCGATGACCCTGAGGCAGTCGCCACTTATCGAGGCTGCATGGCCGCGTCTGATCAGAAAATACTTCTTGTCGACAGTACGAAATTCAAGACGGGCGGTGTTACCGTCGTAGCGGGTCTCAACGAATTGGATGTGATTATCACGGACGAAAGGTTGTCCGCAGAGTCGGCAGAGATGCTGGCAAAGAAAGGCGTTTCAACCATCGCCGTTAAGATGTGACGGGAGGGGCAGTATGGTACACGAATCCTGGAAGGAAATATCTCTGCAATCGAACGAACTGAAGAAGACGTTTTCGGCAGTTGCGGAGCAGGCTGATGCGGTAAAGGAATTGTTGGATAAACCTGGGGATGTCATTTTCCTAGGCTGCGGTTCCAGCTACTGGTTGTCGATGTCCGCGGCGCGTTCTTTTGGCCTGCACACGGGC
The DNA here is from genome assembly GCA_023422005.1 of Bacillota bacterium. Taxonomy (GTDB): domain Bacteria; phylum Bacillota; class Clostridia; order Christensenellales; family UMGS416; genus JAEYRA01. Next base: position 13,896 of record JAEZSC010000043.1, read on the forward strand.
CGCAGGGCCTTCGCAGTAAAGGCCGGCGAGGTCGTGATGAATCCTTCCGAATACGCGTCCGCCTACGACAAGCCAATCCTGATCTGCCCGTCGCGGTCCGGCAGGACCACGGAGCAACTGCAGGCAGTACGGATTCTGAATGACTTCTATGGCGATGTGCCTGTGGTGGCCGTTGTCGAGTACGAAGACACAGACCTGGAAAAGTTGGCAGGGCTTACCATCCGGCTTCCCTGGGCCAACGAGGTGTCGGTCTGTCAAACCCGGTCTTTCTCCTGCCTCTACCTCGCCGCTGTGCTGATCGGCGCAATCGCAGCGGGCAACAAGGAGCTGGCTGACGGGATGGAAAGCTACATATCCGTTGCGGAACGTCTGCAGCAGGAATGGGACCGGTCCGTAGCCGGGATTGTCGATTCGTTTCAAGACTTCAAATACCTCATTGCGCTGGGCAGCGGCAGGCAATACGGCGTGGCCATCGAGGGCGCCTATATCGGCATCGAGATGGCTCAGATCAGGGCGAATTATTATTCCGTGTTGGAGCTGCGGCACGGGCCCATCGTCACTGTGGGCGCCGACACGCTGGTTGCCGTGTTGTCAAACGGCACGGCGAAGGAACTGGAAGAGGATATGGCAGCCGACGCCCGCCGGCAAGGCGCAAAGGTGCTGGCTGTGGTGGGCAGCGGCGGATTCAACAATGCGGACTGGGTTTTCGAGCTGGGCGGTGATTATCCGGCGGAAGCTGTGGCGCTGCACTTCATCTTTGTGATGCAGGCGTTCGCATATTGGCAGGCCGTGCGCCTGGGCCAGAACCCAGACAAGCCCGGCGACCTTGTACCCTATATCAGGCTGTAATGATGTCAAAGCGTTTTGATGTAATCACGGTTTTGGACACCTGCGTGGACCTGATGATGCAGGGGGATGTCGTCCCGCGCTTCGGGCAGGCAGAACAAGTGGTTGACAGCTATTTTCTGGAGATGGGCGGCTCGGCATGCATCTTTGCATGCCAGTGCGCCAAGCTAGGGCTGAAAACCGCGGGGGTTGGGGCTGTGGGGGCTGATGCCTTCGGCGACCTTGCGCTCGAGCGGCTGGGCCAGGCAGGCGTGGACGTCTCGGCGGTATCGCGGGGCGGCGGCATACAGACAGGTCTGGGCCTGGCGCTGTGCAAACCCGGCGGGGATCGCGCGATACTCACCGTTTTGGGCACGATTGACTGGGCTGATCCCACTGTGATGGAAGCTCTGCTGCCGCAGGCCAGGCACCTGCACATCGCCAGCTACTACCTGATGACGCGGATGAGGCCGCATTGGCCGCAGCTGCTCAGGCAGGCCAAGGCGCTCGGGTTGACGACCAGCCTGGACACCAACTGGGATCCCGCCGAGCGGTGGGATGGCGTGGACGATCTGTATCCGCATCTTGACATCCTGTTCCCCAACGAAGCCGAGCTTCAGGCCTTCACTGGCGTTGCGGAGCTGGAGGAAGCGGCCCGTGTGCTCGCCCAAAAGGTTCCCCTGGTGGCTGTCAAGCTTGGCGCAAAGGGGGCGATGGCCTTCCGGTACAATGGCGAAAGCGCATTCTGTCCCGCATCCACGCTGGACACCGTGGACACCGTCGGTGCTGGCGATACCTTCGACGGAGGGTTTCTATATGGCTTTCTGAATGGCAGGAGCTTGGACGAATGCCTGCAGGCGGGCGTGTTCTGCGCGGGCCGCAGCGTAACAAAACCTGGCGGTTTTTTAGGTCAACCCAAGCTATCGGGCTTAAATGAGAACAAGAAGGGGTAAAGAGTGTGATGCCGTTCGCACGGCATGCAATAAAAAAGGAGGCAACGAAATGAGGAAGGGTCTATTCACTCTGATCGCACTACTGCTTCTCCTGACAGCGGGTCTGGCTGGATGCAACTCCGCGGCGCCGGCTACACAGGCGCCCGCCAGCGCCCAGCCGACCGACAGCGCCGCTCAACCCGGAGATGGGCCTCTGACAAAGTATGATCCCCCGATCAAGATCGTGACGATGCTGAGCTCCATCGACCCCACCATTAAGTTTGAAGGCGACGACTCTGGCGAAAGCAACATATGGACGCGGGCCTACAAGGACGAACTGGGCATCGAGCTTGAGTTCATGTGGGTCGCCAACGCCGACCAGGGCAAAGAAAAGATGAATCTCGCAATCTCCTCCAACACGCTGCCGGATATCTTCTATGTCGATCAGCTCCAGTTTGAATCACTGGTCAAGGCCGGCAAACTCGCTGACATCACGCAGACCTACGAAAAATATGCCGGCGACTTCATGAAGGAGGTGCTGACCCGCCCAGGCTCCGACGCGGCACTGAAAATCAGCTCCAGCAACGGCAAGATGTACGCGTTGCCCTACTTCCTGAACGGCACCGACGACACCAAAAACATCTGGATCCGCTATGACTGGCTGCAGAAGCTGAACCTGCCCGAGCCCAAGACGCTGCAGGACATCCTCAACATCGCCGAGGCGTTTGTCAAGAACGACCCCGACGGCAATGGCCAGGCCGATACGATCGGCTTCCCGATGAATTCCGGCTCGCTGGACGGTTCCGGCGCGGGCCTCGCCACGTTTTTGAACTGCTTCCACGCCTATCCCGGCATCTGGGTCAAGGATGGCGACAAGCTGGTGGCCGGCCAGTCACAGGCCGCGCCGATGAAGGCCGGGCTTGCCAAACTTAACGAGCTTTACAGTAAGAAGATCATCGATCAAAACTACGCATCCCTTAAGCAGGACGAGAACATTTTGCCGATGATCATGGACAACAAGGTGGGCGTCATCTTCGGCGGCCTGTGGGATGGCTGGTGGCCCCTGGGCGACATGAAAGTGGCAGACCCAAACTGCGAGTGGCGCAGCTACCCTGTGCTGTCGGCGGACAGCACGCCTGCCAAAGGCCAGACCCACACCGTTATGATGATGCGCATGAACGTGGTCCGCGCGGGGTTCGAGCACCCCGAGGCCATGATCAAGATGGCAAACCTCTGCAACGAGAAGATGTGGAAGAGCACGCCGGAGGTTTTTGCCAAATATGGCTATGACGCGGCGGGCAATAACCCGTGGAACCTGATGCCCGTGTACTTTGAGTACCCCGGCAAGAACTTGTCGCTGTACCAGAAGACCGTGAAGGCGTTGGATACCGGTGACACAAGCGGTCTGAACGGCGAGGACACGCTGATCTACAACTGGATGGTGGACTACCGTGACAAAGGCGACATGGCCCGCTGGGGCATCTGGCTCTCCTATGGGCCCGACAGTGCCTGCGCCAAGATGGAATACTACCAGAACAACAACCTGTACCAATCCAACGAGTTTTATGGCAACCCACCGCAGTCGATGGTGGACAACAATGCCTTGCTGGACAAGCTGTTCACCGACTATGCCTTGAAGATCATCAGCGGCGAATACCCCGTGGACAAGTATGACGAGTTTGTGTCCGAATGGTATAAGCAGGGTGGCCAGCAGGTTACCGACGATGTGAACGCCTGGTATAGCACGTTAAAGTAGCGCTCCCCCGGGGCCCCGCGCGTTGCG
>JAEZSC010000151.1 GCA_023422005.1 Bacillota bacterium
ATAGTGGAAAGGTATGGGCAGGATTTCGCGCCCCTAGGCGCGACCAAAGGGCTTTCCGGTCGCCCTTTGGAAACCTTCGGTCCCAATCTTTAGGTGATTATTGTATTAACAAGATAGACCGGTTGGGGGTTGTGTGTCGCGAGAAACGAACACATCATGCTGCCGGCCGGTTCACCCGGCCAAGGAAACAAATAACAAGTCAGGAACGAACACAAGAACCCCGCCGCAGCGGTCCTTCGTACCCAGAAAATCAGAAAGACTCTATGTTCTAAGATGCCTGCCGCCGACGGCTATCGGCGGCAGGCAAACAATACCAGGAAAGAAACGCATCTGGGGGGAGGCCTCGGAGGGGGATCACCCCCTCCGAATATCGGTTAGGCCCACCACATCTCCGCCTTGCCCTCGAACACCATGACTTCCTTGAGCATGGCAACGGCCTTCTTGAAGCCCTCGTTCTGGCTCATGAGGCTGTCCTCGTGTTCGATGGACATCACGTCGTCATAGCCCACCAACTGCAGGTTGGTCACGATGTCCTTCCACACGCTGGCATCGTGGCCATAACCCACGGAGCGGAACGTCCAAGCACGGTTGATGACATCGCCGTAGTGCTTGGTGTCCAGCACGCCGATCCTGGCGGTGTTCTGCGGGTCCACGAAGGTGTCCTTGGCGTGGAAATAATGGATCGCGTCGCCCAGATAGCGGATGGCCGCCGCCGGGTCGATGCCCTGCCAGAACAGATGGCTGGGGTCGAAGTTGGCGCCGATGACCGGGCCCACAGCCTTACGCAGGCGCAGCAGCGTCTCGGGGTTGTAAACGCTGAAGCCCGGGTGCATTTCCAGCGCGATGCGGGTGACGCCGTGGCTCTTGGCAAAGGCAGCGGTCTTCTTCCAATAAGGAATGAGCACCTTGTTCCACTGATAGTCCAAAGCCTTGGAGAAATCCTCCGGCCAAGGGCACGTGATCCAGTTGGGCGTCTTGTCGCGGGCGGAGCCGCCGGGGCAACCGGAGAACGTCACGATGCGGTTGATGCCCAGCTTCTCGGCCAGCAGCACGGCGTTTTCAAAATCCGCGTGGAAGCTGGCTGCGATCTCCTTGTCCGGGTGCACGGGGTTGCCGTGAACCGAAAGGGCGCTGATCTCCATACCGTATTTGGCGATGGTGGCCTTGAACTGCTCCAGAGCAGCCTCGTCCGCCAGCAGCTTCACCGGGTCGCAATGGGCCTTGCCAGGAAATCCGCCGCAGCCGATCTCCACCGCCTGTACACCGGCATCCTTGAAATAGGCCAATGCCTCATCCAGAGGCTTGTTGCCCAGCAATACGGCAAACACACCAAGTTTCATCGATGTCCCTCCTGTTATATGTTGGTAGAATCGCTTTGTATTATAACGCACACGACGTGAAAAAGCGATACACGCCAATGGCTTTTCACCTCCTTCATCGCGGCCAAAAACAGGGTCTGAACCCGCAAAACCGCTGGTTTTTACAGATTTTTTACAGCTTTGTTACGAAGCGGGGTTGCATTGTTTGTACAAGTGTCATACTGTATAGGACATGTCAAACGTTGATATTCGTGAAAGATTTGCTCAAATGAGGAACCGGTTGGTTGTGGTGTTTCTGGTTGCCGTAACGCTGTCCGCCGCCATCGATGCCACTGCCTTGGCCAATCCCCAAACCGCTTCGGCGTCGCCTTCCACACCCAGCGCTACGGCTTCGGTGTCCGCCGGCGGCACAGAAACGCCCTCCCCCATCGACGACATCCTGATCAAGCTGGGCGATGAGGGCGACAACGTGATTCTGCTGCAGCTGCGCCTGCGCGATCTGGGCTATTACAATTATAAGATCACGGGCTTCTTCGGAGACTTCACAAAGGAAGCCCTGTCGCAGTTCCAGCAAACAAACAACATCGACGCCGACGGCATCGCCGGGCAGAAAACACTGGATTTGCTCTACAGCAACGACGCAAAGCGCATGCCCGTGCAGCCCATGGTCGTAAAGCCCAAGCCTGCCAACGTGAAGAAGCCCACGAAGTACGGCCAGATCATGGAATGGGCGGACGCCAACCGCAAGTGGAAGATCGGCATGAAGTGCAAGGTCGTCGACTTTAACACCGGGATTACCTACTACATGGTACGGGTAAACCGCTCTTACACCGTAGGCCACGCCGACGTGGCGCCGGCCACCAAGGCAGATACAAGAGCGCTGAAGAAGACCTTTGACGGTTCGTTGAACGCGTACCGCCGCGCATTGCTGGTAAACCTGGGCGGCAAGTGGATTGCGGCGTCCATCTATGCCGAACCCCATGGCTCCACCGGCGTTCCCGGCAATGGCCTGAACAAGGCGGACGGCACCCTGCTGCAGGAGTGCATCCACTTCAAGAACAGCTGGACCAACGGCCGCGGCCTGATCGACTCCGCCCACCAATACCAGATCAAACGAGCGGCGAACATGAAACCCGGCGCACGTTCGGGGCTGGTCTATCCCGGCGACTGAACGGCACGTGTACCTGTGAGCGATTTTACCTTTTATGGGGTATGTGCTATACTGTATGCCAAACACGAAGGAAGATCCTCAACATGATGCTGCGCAAGACAATCGTCGCGTTTTTGATAACAACGCTGGTGCTCTCCGCGTTTTCAGGCATGGCTCTGGCCGACCCTGAAACCGCAACAGCATCGCCTTCCTCTCCAACCGCCTCTCCCGGCGACACTGCATCAGCCGCTCCCACCGAAGACCCCTTGCTTATCAAGGTGGGCGATGAGGGCGACAACGTGATCCTGCTGCAGCTGCGCCTGCGCGATCTGGGCTATTACAATTACAAGATCACGGGCTTCTTCGGAGATTTCACGAAGGAAGCCCTTTCTCAATTTCAACAGACCAACAAGATCACCGCCGACGGCGTGGCGGGTTCGCAAACGCTGAACCTGCTCTACAGCAATGACGCCAAGCGCATGCCCATCGCCCCCCGTGCCAAACCCACGGCCAGGCCAGCCGTTGGCGGCAGCAAGGTGAAGTACGGCGCGTTGAGAGACTGGTTCTCCTACGTCAACAACCGCTGGCCCAGAGGCCGCACCTACAAGGTTGTGGATTTTAACACGGGCAAGTCCTATAACATGACCCGCGTGGGCGGCCAGAAGCACGCCGACGTAGCGCCCAAGACCAAGAAGGACACACAGATTTTTAAGTCCACCTTCGGCGGCTCCTGGAGCTGGGACCGTCGCGCAGTCATCGTGTATGTGGGCGGAGAGGCCATCGCCGCCTCCGTCAACGGCGAGCCCCACGGCTCCACCGGCGTGCCCGGCAATGGCATGAACCTGGCCAGCGGCAAGCTGCAGCAGGTGTGCATCCACTTCCTCAACAGCCGCACTCACATCCGCAACATGCGCGACTCCGCCCATCAGTATCAGGTCAGGCGCGCCGCCGGAAAATAAAGCAAACAGCATCTAAGCAGACACCAAAGGCTCCCCAGGCGGGGAGCCTTTTCGTAATTCACTTTTCTTTATAACCCATCCCCTGCCGCCAGCCGCGTGGCCACGGGGCCGTCCAGCGGCAGCAGTTGATAGCCGGGCAGGTCGCAAAGCTTCACCCATCGCATCTCATCACACACCAACGGCTGCGGTTCGCCGGTGAAGGCGCACAGATAGAACAACACAGCGAGTCGGCCGTCGGCGCTGGCAGCGGCGTCATACAGCCGCTGAGGCGTAGCCTCGATGGCTAGCTCCTCGCGCAGCTCCCGCGCCATGCCCTGGTCGGGAGTCTCGTCGGGTTCCACACCGCCGCCGGGGAACTCCCAGTAGCCAGCCATGGAGTCATGCTTGCAGCGTCGGGTCAGCAGCACCCGGTCCTCACGCAGCAGGATGGCAGCCGTCACGACCAGCATCAGTTGTTGTTGATGTTGCGCTTGACGCGCAGGCGGGCCATGGCGCGGATCAGCGAAGCCCTGGAAGCATTGTGCTCCCGCAGGCTCTGCTCCTGGCGCAGGCGCTCTTCGGCTTTGTGCTGCGCCTCCTCGGCGCGGTGTTCATCGATCTCATTGGGCCACTCCATGGTCTGGGCGTTGATGAACACCTTGTCCGGGCGCACCTCCACGAAGCCTTCCGAGGCGAAACAGGGCAGCCATTCGCCGCCTTGCTTGATGTTGACCATGCCCACGGCTATCGCCGCGACCATGGGCGTATGGCCGGCCAATATGCCGCGCTTGCCGTCGGGCGTCTCGACAATCAGAGAGTCCACCATATCATTGAAGAACTCGCGCTCGGGCGTGATGATTTCCAGACGGAACTGCGCCATTTGCATCATTCCTTTCCAGCCGACGGGTCGGTTCCAGCAACCGTGTTTTTGGAACCCTTATTTCATCCCCTCGGCCTTTTCGAAGGCCTCTTCCAGCGTACCGACCATCAAGAAAGCGCCTTCGGGCAGCGCGTCGGCATCGCCCACAGTAATGGCCTTGAAACCCTCGATGGTCTTCTTAAGCGGCACATATTTGCCTGCCATGTTGGAGAACACCTCGGCCACGAACATCGGCTGCGACAGAAAGCGCTGCAGCTTGCGGGCACGATACACGATGGCGCGGTCCTCCTCGGTGAGCTCATCCATACCCAGTATCGCGATGATGTCCTGCAGCTCACGATAACGTTGCAGGATCTCCTGCACGCGGCGGGCTACGGCGTAATGCTCATCGCCCACGATGGCGGGCTCCAGGATGCGTGACGTGGAATCCAGCGGATCCACCGCCGGGTAGATGCCCATCTCCACGATGGAACGGCTCAGCACCGTCGTCGCGTCCAAATGCTGGAACGTCGTGGCCGGCGCGGGGTCGGTCAAGTCGTCGGCGGGCACATAAATGGCCTGAACGCTGGTGATGGAGCCGTGCTTGGTGGATGTGATGCGCTCCTGCAGCGCGCCCACCTCGGTGGCCAGCGTGGGTTGATAGCCCACAGCCGAGGGCGCGCGGCCCAGCAGAGCCGACACTTCGCTGCCGGCCTGGATGAATCGGAAGATGTTGTCTATGAACAGCAGCACGTCCTGTTGCTCGGTATCGCGGAAGTATTCCGCCATGGTCAGGCCCGTGAGAGCCACGCGCATACGTGAGCCCGGCGGCTCGTTCATCTGGCCAAAGCTCAGCGCCGTCTTGTCCAGCACGCCAGACTTGGCCATATCGTGTATCATGTCGTTGCCCTCGCGGCTGCGCTCGCCCACGCCGGCGAACACCGAAAGGCCGCCATGCTCGGTGGCAATGTTGTGGATAAGCTCCATGATGAGCACGGTCTTGCCCACGCCGGCGCCGCCGAACAGGCCGATCTTCCCGCCTTTGGCGTAGGGCTCCAGCAGATCGATGACCTTGATACCGGTCTCGAAGATCTCCGTGGTGGGCCGCTGATCGATGAAGCTGGGCGCGCTGCGGTGAATGGACATGGTTTCCGCAGTCTGTATGGGGCCTTTGTTGTCGATGGGGCGGCCAACGACATCCACGGCGCGGCCCAGCACGCCTCTGCCCACGGGCACCATGATGGGGCCTCCGGTGTCATACACCCGCAGGCCGCGGCTCAAGCCCTCGGTGGCCTCCAACGCGATGCAGCGCACAACCTTGCCGCCCAGATGCTGGGCTACCTCAGCCGCCACCTCACGATCACCGTCACGCACGATGAGCTTGTTATGGATGTCCGGCAGCCGGCCGTCGGGGAAGTGCACATCGATGACAGGGCCTATGATCTGCTTGAGCTTACCAGCATTCACGGCATCATCTATGGTGATTTTCTGAGCTGTATCCATGGGCGAATTCTCCTTGGATGTCACGATTTCTTGCTGCGCACGGCGTTGGTGCCGCTGACGATTTCGATGATCTCATTGGTGATGGCGGCCTGACGGGCGCGGCGGAACTCCTGCTGCAGGTTGTCGATCATCTTTTCCGCGTTTTCGGTGGCGGAGTCCATGGCGCGCATGCGGGCGCTCTGTTCGCTGGCGTAGCTTTGCACCAGCGACGCATACACCAGGCCCACGACATATTGCTCCACCAGATAATCGAAGACGGCCTCGGCCGACGGTTCATAGATCATGTCGGCTCTGTAAGTTGTCTCGGTCTGCACATCCATGAGGTTTTCCAGGCTCAGCGGCAGCAGCGGCAGCACGCGGGGCTGCTGGGTGAATGTGGACACCATGTGGGTGTAGACGATGACCATACGATCGATCATGTTCTGGCGGTAAAGATCCACCAGCGTCTCTGCGATCTGGCGGGCGTTGGCAATCTGCGGATCCTGGGCGGTGTGCAGGAATTCGATATCCACCGTGTAGCCCTTGCGCTGGAAGAACTGCAACGCCACGCGCCCTACCGTGAAAATGTAGCGCTCTTCGGCTTCCTTGATGTTCTTGAGCGCCATGTTGAGCACATTGTGGTTGTAGGCGCCGGCCAAGCCCTTATCTCCGGCGATGACGATGAAGGCTGTGCGATTGCCCGTGCGGGGCTGCAGATAAACGTGCTCCACATCGCCCTTGTGCAGCACGATGTCCTTCATCGTGGCGCGCAGCTTCTGTATGTAGGTCGTGTTCTTCTCATATCGGCTGAGCGCCTTGCGCAGCTTAACCGTGGAGATCAGATACATGGCACGGGTGATCTGCCTGGTTTGCTCGATGGAGCTGATGCGCCGCTTGATGTCACTGATGCTCTGCATGGTTATGCCTTCTTCGCGTCAGCAGCGGTGAACTGCTTCTTATACTCCTCGGCGGCGTGGGTGATGGTCTCGGTCATAGCGTCGTCCAACACGTTTTCAGTGGCGATGCGCCGGAAGATGTCGCTGTAGAAGGTCTGCATAAACTCCAGGAAGCCCGCCTTGAACTCGCCGATGCGCTTGACCGGCAGATCCATGAGCATGCGCTGGGAAGCAACGTACAGCAGCACGACCTGATGCTCCATGGGCAGCGGGGAATACTGGGGCTGCTTGAGCATCTCGGTCAGCCGCTCGCCGTGGGCCAGCAGCATCTGGGTGGATTTGTCCAATTCGGAGCTGAACTGGGCAAACACGACCATCTCACGGTACTGCGCCAGCTCCAGGCGCAGCTGGCCGGAGACCTTGCGCATGGCCTTGGTCTGGGCTGCGCTGCCCACGCGGGACACCGAGAAGCCCACATTGACCGCCGGACGCACACCGGCGTAGAACAACTCGGCCTCCAGAAAGATTTGTCCGTCGGTGATGGAAATGACGTTGGTCGCAATGTAAGAGGATATATCGCCAGCCATGGTTTCCACGATGGGAATCGCGGTCATGGAACCGCCTCCCAGTTCGTCGGAGAGCCTGGCGGCGCGCTCCAGCAGGCGGGAATGCAGATAAAACACGTCGCCGGGGTATGCCTCGCGGCCGGAGGGGCGTTTGAGCAGCAGCGACATGGAGCGGTAGGCCACAGCGTGCTTGGTAAGATCGTCATAGATGATCAGCACATCACGGCCGCCATACATGAAGTGCTCGGCCATGGCGCAGCCGGCGTAGGGCGTGATGTATTGCATGGGCGCCGAATCGCTGGCCGTGGCGGCCACGACGATCGTGTATTCCAGCGCTCCGTGGTCTTCCAGGGTTTTGACAATACGGGCGATCGTAGAAGCCTTCTGACCGATGGCCACATAAATACAAATGCAGTTGGCGCCATTCTGGTTGAGTACGGTATCCACGGCGATGGCGGTCTTGCCGGTCTGGCGGTCGCCTATGATCAGCTCGCGCTGGCCGCGGCCGATGGGGATCATCGTGTCGATGGCCATCAAGCCGGTTTGCAGCGGCTGCGAAACGCTCTGGCGGTTCATGATGCCCGGCGCCTCATGCTCTATGGTGCGCCAGGCCGTGGTGGCGATGGGGCCCTTGTTGTCGATGGGCTGGCCCAGCGGGTTGACCACGCGTCCCAGCAGCGCGTCGCCCACGGGCACCTGCACAACCTTGTTGGTGCCCTGCACACGGCTGCCCTCGCGCACGGCGTCCACATTGTTGAGCAGCACCGCACCCACGGTGCTCTCCTCCATGTTGAACGCGATGCCAAAAGCGTTGTTTTCAAATTCCAGCAGCTCGCCATATTTGCAGTCCAGCAGGCCGTTGATCTGTACAATGCCGTCGCCGGACTCCAGCACGGTACCCACCCGTTTGAGCTCCGGGTGGTTCTCGTACTGATTTACGCTGTCTTTCAACTCCTGTATGGAGTCGGAGTAGATATCCATACGCTGCGTTCGCTCCTTGATCGGGCAATGGGATTAATTTTGCAGAAGGTGCCGTTTCATGTCGCCAAGCATGGCGCCGGCGCTGTGATCAAAGCAGTGGTAACCTATGGTGACGACGAAACCGGCCTTAAGCGTCGAATCCACAACCTGGGTCAGCTTTACAGGCATGCCCATGCGCTCGGAGAACTTGCTCTCTATCTGGCGCAGCGTGTCGTTATCCATAGGATAGGCAGTTGTAATCTTGCCATCCATGGTTTAACCGATCCTTTCGTCGCGCAGGAATCTCTCGACCATGCGGTCGTGATCTTCCCGGGAGACTTCCCTCTCCAGGATGCGGTTGGCCATGTCCACGGCCAGCGTCACGATTTCCTCGCGCATGTTCGTGCGGGCCACGCGGCGTTCCTCTTCGATCTCTCGGCGGGCCTTGCGGATGAGCTCGGCGGCCTGGGCCTCGGCATTCTTTAGGATCTCCTCGGCGCGGCGGTTGGCCTGGGCGCGGGCGTCGCGCAACGCGGTCTCGCGGTCGGCCTGAGCGGCTTCCAGCAGTCCGGCGTATTGGGCCTTGTCTTGTTCCACCTCGTGATCACGCTGCTCGATGTATTCCACACGACGGGCGTATCTGGTTTCCCGCTCCTTGAGGTATTTGCGGACGGGTTTATACAGTATCCACCGCAGGAACACAAATAGCACGATGAGATTGATCAGGTAATACGCGACCACTTGGATATCCAGATTCATAATGCGACCTCACATGGCGGCTTATTGTATCGGGTTGCCAAGTCGGTCAGCCGCCGATTCTGCCGATGAGCATCAGTGCGATGACGAAACCGTAAATCGCCGTGGATTCGGTGATGGCCAGGCCGATGATCAGCACGCCGTTGATCTTGCCGCTGGCTTCCGGCTGGCGGCTCACCGCTTCGGCTGCCTTGCTGGTGGCGATGCCCATGCCGATGCCCGCACCCAGACCGGTCAAAACGGAAATGCCCGCCGCGATTGCGATCAAACCATTGGGATCCATGATACTACCTCCAAAACCTTTTGTTATTGCTTATTATTCCAAGGCTTCCTCGATGAAAGCCAAAGAAAGTGTGATGAAGATAAAGGCTTGCATGCCCGTGTGGAACAGTGTAAAGAACGATGAAGCCAAAGCCGGCGCAATGATGGGCACCACGCTCATGATGAGCTCCATGATAACCAGGCCGCCCAGCAGGTTGCCAAACATTCGGCAGGCCAGCGACACCGGTATCGCGATGTCCACGACCAGCTTGATGGGCGCGATGATCGGCGTGGGTTGGCCGAAGCTTTTGATCCTGCCCCACACGCCCTTCTTGCGATAGGCAAAAAAGCGGATGAGCACGAAGGTGACCAGCGCGAAGGCGGCGGTCTCATTGATATCCGAGGGCGCCGGGCGCAGGATGCCCAAGCCCACCAGTTCCAATATCCCGTTGATGCCGATGAACGCCGCCAGTGTGAACATGTAAGGCCCCAACGCCTCGCCTGTCGAGTCGCCTACCTTGGAATTCGTATAGTTCTGCATGGCCTCCACGATGAGCTCAATTATGTTCTGCAGGCCCTTGGGCTTTTCCTTGAAGCGCCGGAACACGAACAGCCGCACGAGAAGCGCTAAAACGATGAGGATCACCGATGAGATCAGCGCCGTCACCATCGTATTATAGATGGGCATGCCGCCAAAGAGAGGAATGCCCTCCGGCAGTCTAGCCCATTCTTCTGGTAAAATGTTCAGTTCTTCCATACTCTCTCACTTCCACCTGTTGCCGAGAATCGGCAGTGCAATGGCGGTAACCACCATTCCTGCCGCTCCATAGAGCAACCCCACAGGATATACCACCATAATGCCAGCCAAAAACAAAAAACCCAGCAATATCCTCTGAAGAATGTACACGGCGGCCAGGTGCGGCTTGCCTCCGTGGAAAACCCGCCTTCCCAGCCAATATTGTGCCCCACCGAGAAGAATTCCCAGCAGAACAAGAGCCGCTTTCAGCATAGTTCCATCCAAAAATACATACGAGACAGTCTAGTCCTTTTTATCAGTATTTGCAAGATGGAAGAATTGCACCTGTTTCTGTGATTTTTAACATAGGTGCGGGACAAAATATGACCGCCATGGGGATAATATACAACCCGGCATGCTGAGCGGTTGACAGATATGTAAAGATAACAAATGGTACCGTATGATTGTCATATTGACAAATCCTGATGGCGTCTGTATTGTCGTTTTGATTCTTATGTATGCGTCCCTACCAAGGGAAAGCGCCTCATAGCCAGGGATACCGGCATTACAGGCAGGCAGGAAAGGATTCGGACATGACAGCGAGAGAGATCATCCAAAGGCGGCTGGCTCACAAGGGCACCGCCGAAACGCCCTACACGATCGCCTTCGAGCCGGAGTTGCTGGCGCGGCTCAATGCCCATTACGGCGGGCAGGATTGGTTGCATTCGCTGCTCAAGCAGTACACGGTGAGTTTTCTGTCGGTGGATACCGTTCGTCTGGAGATAGTAGACGAGGTATATTCCCGCGACGCGCTGGGCGCCATGTGGCGCATGGACAAACGCCCCTGGCATATAGAGGGCAACCCTCTGCCTGAGCCCACACTGCAGGGTTACCGCTTCCCCGACAGCGCGCTGTTCACCGAGCCAGTGCTGCACGACAAGCCCCGGGCCATCGCCCAGTATGAGGCTGACCACGAGCACTACCGCATCATCAACATGGGCTGGGGCATCTTCGAGGCCCTGTGGCGGTTGCGCGGCTTTGAGAACGCGCTGACCGATCTGCTGCTGGAAGAGGAGTTCTGCTTCGAGGCTACGCAGCGCCTGACCGATCTCTATGTGGACATGCTGCGCGCCTGCGAGGATGTGCCGGCGGACGCATTCCTGTTCGGCGACGACTGGGGCGACCAGCGCGGCGTCATCATGGGCGCCAAGACATGGCGCAAGTATTTCAAACCCTGCTGGGCACGCATCTATGAAGAGGTGCACCGCCAGGGCAAGGTCGCCGTGCAGCATTCCTGCGGCAGCATCTGGGAGATCTACGACGACCTGATCGAGATCGGTATGGACGCCCACGAAAGCGTGCAGCCCGAGGCCCACGGCATGGAGCCCGAGCGCCTGCAGGCGTTGTATGGCGACCGGTTGAGCTTCTGGGGGTGCCTGGGCAGCCAAGGCATCCTCAACCACGGCACGCCCGAGGAGATCCGCGCGGAGATCTTCCGCCTGGCGGCTCTGTTCCACGTCAAGGGCGGCTATGTGCTGGCTCCGGCCAAGCCGCTGGTGGATGAGATGCCGCTGGAAAAGGCTATCGCGGTTATTGAGGCGTTACGCGATATAAACCATGGCATCTAGTACCAAGAAAGCAAGGGTTTCGCACCCTACGTTGCGCCTTGCGCAACTATCGGCTTGCTCTCACATCGGCAAAGCCGACGTTGCTGCAAGCCGGGGCAATGCCTGCGGGTACGACCAAAGGTCTCCGGTCGCCCTTTGGAAACCTTCGGCCCCTGTTTATTGAGTAGAGTAGTTGAGTAGTTATGTTATTAGGAAAGGCACAGACAGAGCCGGCAACGCATGCCGGCTCTGAGATTGTCTACGAACAAATGACTTGCCTTCCCCTGGAGGGGAAGGTGGCGCGAAGCGCCGGATGAGGTGTTGTAAGCTGGATATACCACCTCATCAGTCACCTGCGGTGACAGCTTCCCCTCCGAGGGGAAGCCATGGAGGCCGTTTTGTCAACACGCTGTGAGCCGGCGGCGTTACCGGCTCTGTGCTTTGTGTGGGATTTCTATAAAGGCCGGCTTTATCGCACTGGACGCAACTTGGCCATGAAATGCCGCAGCACCGGCGGTTCGTATTCAAACTCCACACCTTTGATGGAGTCTGCCCTGTTCATGATGTTGACCAAGGCCTCGGCCACGACATCCATATGGTTGTTCGTGTAGGTCCTTCTGGGAATCGTGAGCCGCAGCAGCTCCATGGGGGACGGCACCTGCTCCCCCGTTTCCGCATTCCTGCCTGCCAGCAGCGAACCGATCTCCACGGCCCGAACGCCGGCCTCAAGATACAGCTCGTTGGTCAGTGCCTGCGCCGGGAACTGCGCGCCGGGGATATGGGGCAGCACTTTTTTGGCGTCCACGAACACCGCATGCCCGCCGGTGGGCGTTTGAATCGGCACGCCCCCATCCATGAGACGCTGGCCCAGATAGGCTACCTGCGCAATGCGGTATTCCAGGTATGCTTCGTCCACGCCTTCGCGCAGCCCCCTGGCCAGAGCTTCCATATCCCGCCCCGCCAGGCCGCCGTAGGTCGGGAAGCCTTCATAAGGAACCAGCATCGATCTAGTTTGCGTGGCAAGCTGCGCGTCCTCCCGTATGCCGATCAGGCCGCCGATGTTGACAAGCGCGTCCTTTTTGGCGCTCATCGTGAAAGCCTGGGCACAAGAGAACATCTCATGAACGATGTCTACGATGGATTGACTCTCGTAGCCGCTCTCCCGCCTTTTGATGAAGTAGGCGTTTTCTGCGAAGCGGGCCGCGTCAATCAGCACCTTAATGCCGTATTTCCTGCCCACAGCGCTGACTTCCTTGATGTTCCGCATGGAAACAGGCTGCCCGCCGGCGCTGTTGCAGGTGATCGTGATCAGTATGAAGGCGCAGCTCTGAGCCCCCTTCTCCCGGATAAAGGCTTCCATCTTTTCAACATCGAAATTGCCCTTGAAGTCATAGGGCTGCGTCGTGTCGAATGCCTTTTCGGTGACGAAGTTCACCGGCCTGCCTCCGGTGAGCTCTATATGGGCGGCGGTGGTGTCAAAGTGCATGTTGCCCAGCACATACTGGCCTTTTTGGATCAGAAGCGGAAACAGCACCTGCTCGGCTCCCCTGCCCTGGTGCGTCGGTATCGTGTGGTTGTAACCGATGATATACCTTACGGCTTCCTCCAGGTGGAAAAAGTTCCTGCTGCCCGCGTATGATTCGTCCCCCAGCATGAGCCCGGCCCATTGGTTGTCGCTCATGGCCCCGGTGCCGCTGTCGGTCAGCAGATCGATATACACATCCTCCGCCTTTAACGCGAAGGGATTGTATCCCGCCGACTCCAATGCCTTCTGCCTGGCTCCAGGTGAAATCATTCGAATGGGCTCCACCATTTTAATGCGGAACGGTTCTGCCTGTATCACGCGCCGTACCTCCTGCTTTGCTGCCCATCATGGTATAATTCTTGGCTTGTGTTATCAATGTAGATTTATATATAATACAAGCAGTTTTGATAGAGGTATTCACATAGGTGGCGCCATGTTCGATTCCGCTTATCTGAGAAGGTTTTTGCATGAAAAGGAACAGCTTCATCCATATCGGGCATGCATCCAAGGCCCGGATGAACCGTCATGCCAGGTTGTCGATGAGCACCTCTACGGCCCGGATCAGGCCTTAGAACAAGCGCCTGTTTTTGAAAAATGGCATAGCTGCGCGGATCGGGAGAAGAACAGCGCAGCTTTGTGGTTGAAGTATCCCGGCGGATATTTTGTCTGCATCCATTTCCGTGCATATGCAGTGTTTACCAGCGAGGAGCTGGAGACCCTCCACCATATCCTCTACCCTTGTTATACCGATCGAATCGTCAAGTCTTTGAATAACCGGCTCCAGTTGCTGTCCATACGCAATGAAGTCCTCACACGGCTCACCGCTCTTTCCGTTGCCAATTCCGGTATGGAAAAAATAGTCGAGGAGTTGCGCGGTCTACTGCACAAACCATTGGTTTTTATGAATCTAGCGACCGGAGAGCAGCTTCCGGCTGGCGAAAAGCTGCCCGCAAATCTGGATATGGGTAAGCTTGCCTTGCTGTTCTCGCAGCAAAAGGAGCCGAAATATATCGATCTCCCATCGCCGGAGCAGGGTTCAAACTATATCTTCCCCATATTATCCAGCGGCATTTGCCTCGGCTGTTACATCGTCGCTGCAGAGCAGCCGCTTTTGCCGCTGGACCTGATGATCGTGGAACAGGGGGCAACCATCGCCGCCATCGAGCTGTTGAAAAGCCAATCCCTCACGGAATTGTACTACAGAAAGGCATACCAAATCTTTGACGAATTGATTCATACTAATGATCCGTCTGCGCTGATCGACAAATGCAACGAGCTCAGCATCGATTTCAACGCGAACTATGTTGCGTGTGTGTTTGCGTTTACAACCAACATCGATTTGCAAATCCTCGAGATGTGCGTCCTGCGCCTCATCGCTTCGCTCAAAAAAGAGTTGGCCGGCATCTATCAAACGGTCTTTTGTTTTGAGAACAAGGTGACCTTGCTCGCTTCCGTAAAGAAGGAAGGCCATCTACCGGACCTCACAAACCGCCTTAAAGCGATCATCAAGGCCACGCAGAAGCGCGAGAACATCCTACTGAGCGCGGGGATGGGGTCTATGTATAAGGGCGCGGGCCATATCGGCAAGTCGTTTATCGAGGCGAACAAGGCCCTCTCCTATCAGGTTTCACACCATAACCCAAGCCTGATCGCCTACTGCGACATCGGGATCAACCGGCTCTTTTTGAACCTCCCTCAGGAGGAGGCCGAAACTTATGTCAAGGAAGTATTTGAACCGCTGAAAATGCTGTCAAAAGGGCAGAACAGCAATCTGGAAGATACGCTTCTGACCTACGTGGAAACCAACTGTTCCGTCGGTAAGACTGCCGAGAGGCTGTACGTCCATGTAAACACGCTATACCAGCGGTTGAACAAAATAGAAGAGCACCTCAAGGTGTCCTTTCGCGATTCCGATGATTTGCTGCGCATCCAGCTGGCGTGTTATTTGAAGCGGCACCATACGCAATCCCTGAGCGACTACGCCGACTCCTAACAAAGAGCATGGCAACATACAGGCGGAGCTTGTTTCCAAGCTCCGCCTGTTCGCTTCCATTTTGGAGTTTTATAGAGGCAAAACCTTTTTATCAAACTCACCGTTGACGATCTGCGCCAGGCTGTTGTATATGGCGCTCAGCCCACACACAAGGCCCACCCACCCGGCAATCAGCTTAAGCGGTGCGCTGCCCGTGAAGTCGGCGATCGACAGCATGAAGAATAGCGCCGTGAGCGTCAAGAACACGAACTGCGTGGTGCGGTTGTGACGAAGCGTGCCAATGAACATGAACGCCGTAAAAATGCCCCACAACAGCAGGTAGAAGCCCATGCTCGCATCGTCGGCCTTGGCAATGCCCCAGGGATTGAGCCAGATCAAAACCAGAGACCACCAGAAGAAGCCATATGCCGTGAAGGCCGTGGCGCCAAAGGTGTTGTTCTTCTTGAATTCCATGACGCCGGCTATGATCTGCGCGGCGCCGCCCAGGCAAAGCCCCATGGCCAGTATCACACCGGAAAGCGGAAGGATGCCCGCATTGTGCAGGTTGAGCAGCACTGTGGTCATGCCAAAGCCCAATAGCCCCAGGGGCGCCGGATTTGCGATGGACACGTTGCTTTCTTTTGTAGCCATATACCCTCCATAAGATGTTTACAGCAAACAATCTTACGGTAAGTCGACAAAATTCGCAACGATAATCTCGGTCCTTTATAGCGGTACGGTTGAGCCGGATTCGGTACAACCCGGCCGCCGGATCACTCTTTCATGACCGGTTCGCCCTTTGTCGTGACATTGACCGTCCAGTTGGCCTTATATCCCGCCGCCTTGAATGCCTTGCTGGCGATGTCATGCAATGCGTTCACCTGGGTCTCCAAGTCCTGCGCCTGCGAGGATTTGACATAGGACGTGCCGTTGGCCAGCTTTTTATACTTTTTGAGCTTAGCCTCCACGCTCTTCAGCGCCTCGTCCAGTTGTTTGTTCAGCTCTTCATCGATCAACTTCCTCTGAAGCGTAGGCAGCTTGCGATCCTTGGACAGTATGCTCTTCGTCGTCTTGACCCAGGTCTCCCCCTGCAAATAGGCCCACAGCAGCCGCGCGTTGCCCGAGGAATACTTGTACTGCTTGGGCACGTCGATGCCATAGACTTCCTTTATCAGGTCCACGCGCTTTTCCTGATCGATGATAAAGTAGTTCCTCCTGAAGATACCGAAGTTGTTCGAGCCGGGCATCGTGCGCATCGAGATGTTCTGTTCCGAGAGGTTCTTGCCGAATATGGCGATGGCCGCCAGCTGCTGGAAGTTCATGTTCGTGGTAACTTTGCCCTGCATCGATACCAACAGCTTGGGGACGTCGAGTATCGTGGAGTTCTGCTGCAGCTTTTTAAACACGGTCAGCAGCATTTTCTTCTGGCGGTTCACGCGGTTCAGGTCGCCCGCCTCGGATCTCGCGATGTCACCCTTCCTGACGCGGCAGTAATCCAGCACGCCCTGGCCGTCCATGTGCTGCATGCCCTTCTTGTACTCGCGGCCGGAGATCGAAAAGTCGATGTCCAGGTCAAAATCCACGCCGCCCACGGCGTCGGTCAGTTCCTTCACGACCGGCATCGTCACAGCGATGTAGTAGTTGACGGGGATGTTGCCCAGCACGCCCTGCACGCTCTTGCAGACGTTCATGTACCCATCGTTGTTCATGCCGCCGCCGGCTTCCAGAGCGAAGTTCAGCTTGTATATGCCTTTCAGATTGGCGATCTTGGCATAGCTGTCTCTGGGGATCGATATCATGTCGGTCTTGTTTTCCTTAAAGTTGATGGCCAGCACGAGCATGACATCGGAGTTGAAGTCTTTGTTCACATACTGCTTGGGGTTGTTCACGCGCTCTTCGGCGTAGTCAACACCGACCAGCAACACGTTCAGCGTGTCCTTCATGATGGACTGATCCGCCTGGCTGGCCAGCAGATCGTAGGGGCTGAGCGTCGGTGTGGAGGTTGGCGTCGCCGTGGCGCTGGCTGTTGCCGTAGGAACCGGCGTTGAAGTAGCGGGCGGCGGCGTGGGCTCCACGGTTTCGATGGCCGCGGGCGTCTGGTCGAAGAGGCCCATCTGATCGTGGTTGATCTTGTTCCACGTGTCCGCAAGCGCAACGCCGCCCACCGCAAGCAACACGGCGGCCAACGCAATGGTGGATATCAGTATTGGCTTTCTGGAAAAAAACTTCTTCAAAATATTACACCATCCATATAGTAATATGCATTCATGCGGTTTTATTATACCGCTTCATGTTGGCACTGACAATTCTTTACATAAACGGCACCGGATATTCGCGTAAGAATTGCACATGTATCTTCTCATATTCGCCAAAAACCATTGATATCACCCCCAAATACGGTATTTCGTGATATGCAAAGTAAAACATTTCCCCGATTACCGGTATTAAGACGAAGGAAACCATTAAAAAGATCCGACAAATTGTGTTTTAAACCGCAATGCTATTATATATGGCGAAGGAGTTCGGCTGCCGTGAACCAAATGCTATAATAGATCGTACTGCGTCACAAACACATGCGAGGTGCTGAATATGGCCTTCTCAAAAGCAGACCTCTCCATCCTGCGTCCGCTGGCCGAGCAGGCGGCGGCTTTAGCCGCCTGCGACAAGAACCGTGCCGTGCTGCTGCGCTGGTGCGACACCAACGCCCTGCGCAAACCCGACCGCGCGCCAGTGTGGTGCCGCCCCGTAGGCGCGTGGGATGAGCTTTTGCCTGAAAGCAGCCTTAGGTGTGCAGACCCATTCCTGCGGCGCATTGAGTACCAATTGAGGCAGCTCGCGATCAAGGCGGACATCGGCGACGACACGCCGTTTCTCCCCTACTTCCCCGTTCCCGTGCGCTTTGACGTGCAGCCCCTGAACATATGGGGCGTAAAAGTCAGCCACAGCGAGAGCAGCGTGAAGGGCGGAGCATGGGCCTATGAGCCGCCGCTCAGAACCGAAGAGGATTTTGACAAGCTCGTTCTGCCCCAATTCGCCGTGAACCACACACTGACGCAGGAGCTGCTGGAGCGCACACAGGAAGCGCTGGGCGACGCCCTGCCCGTTCGGCGCGTGTGCAACGCACCCCTGAACGGCACGCTGGGCACCCAGGCGGCGGACCTGCGCGGGCTGGAGCAGATGATGCTGGATATGGCCCTGTCGCCGGAGCTGATGCACAGGCTCATGGCGTATCTGCGCGACGCCACGCTGCGCAGCATGGACGCGGCAGAACGCAGCGGCATGCTCACGCCCAACACCGACGAGCCCATGACGTGCAGCGACGCCATCGGAGAGGATAATGAGCCTGTCACGTTCCAAAACCTGTGGGGAATGGTCAATAGCCAAGAGTTTGACCAGGTGTCCCCGGCCATGTGGGAAGAATTCTGTCTGGAATACCAAAAGCCCATCCTGGCGCGCTACGGGCTTACCGGCTACGGCTGCTGCGAAAACCTCACGCGAAAGATTCCAGGCGTCATGAGCATCCCCAACCTGCGAATCTTCGTGTGCAGCGCGTGGAGCAATCTGGACAAGATCATGCAGGCCGTGGGTACGGAAAAGGTCATCATGTGGCGCCAGAAGGCCAGCGACGTCGTGTTTGCCAGAGATGCGGCCGACCTGCGCGCGCCTCTGGAAGAGGGGCTCAAGAAGATGCAAGGGTTCCATAAGCAGGTCGTACTGCGCGAATTGCAGACCCTGTGCGGCAACCAAGACCGGCTGCATGTGTGGACGCGTCTGGCCATCGAGGCCGCGGAGAAGTATAGCTAGCGGTACATTACAGCTGTAAATTCCAGGGCAAGAACCGCGCGGCGCTTTTATTAGAGATCATCAGCTGCGACAACTCGTCAATCCTTGATTCAGACATGCGTACATCCGGGTTTTTGGAAGTGAACTGTTCGCCGACCGCAAATGCTGTGATGTACTCTTCCCAACTGTTGTAGAGCTGTTGAGCGTTTTTGGCAATCCCCAATATCTTTGCCATGGCTGTTTGGGGGGCTTCCCTGTCCAGAAGCAGGCAACAGCGAATGTAGTAAATCGCTCTGGCTATATTCCAAGCACGGATACCGGCTGGAGGCAAAAGAAAAAGCGTTTTGGCTACGAGCATAGCCTGTTTCTGGCAGTGGTCATCTGAAATGGATTCCAACAACCAATCCGGCCCTTTGGGCGAAGCCAGCAACTGCGTGCGCAGTTCATTATAGTGCGAAACGCAGCAGTCATATAAGATTATGGTGGGAACGTCATCTGTGGAAGTATGCATGCCCGGTATATGCTGTCGCCCCATGTTGTCATACGTACGCATCATTTCAAACTGTATACGCCGCTTGGTAGACGGAAACCGGTGCAGGCCGGCAACAAGCTCCATAGAAGCAGCCTCCGGGTGATAGCATGGGGCGCTCAGCGTTACCGCCCACATATCGTGATCAAACATTTGGTATGTGATGTATGACATGTTGCTACCGCCTGGCTTTTATAGAATGTATCCCTGTCCCAGCAGGAAGATAAAGAATTCAATCACAGCTATCACAACCAAAGCAAGTATGAAAACAGCCAATATAATCTTAATCAACATATTGCTAATTTCAAAATACCAACTGCGCCAGGACCAGCGCCTGCCAGTATGGATATTTGAAAGTCGTTTGACCGCGCTTCGGGAGTATACCTCTTCAGGCATAATCTGCAATACGTTCCGATATCGCATGACTGCGGATGGAGCGTCACCCATACGCTCCAAGCATAGCGCAGACCAACGCAACGCATCGGCTTGATCCGGATCCTGATTTAGAACTTCCTTATAAACATCCAGCGCGCCTTTATAATCTCCAAGGCGTCTCAGGGCTTCTCCGCGCAGCAAAGATGTAAATTGGCCGCTAAAATGGCCTCCGCAGAACCGATGCGCAGAGCTTAAGGTTTGCCAGTCTCCAATGCCATGCAGCAAGGTAAGGTGCAGGCGCAAGGCAGCCGGCGGCTCTTCGCTGTGCATATGGACGGACAACCCATTGAGTCGGGCAATGATCTCATCATCTCTGATCCTTCCCCTGTTCGCGTACACCTCGCTTAAGGCGCTGAGATACGCGGGGGCGCCTGGATAGGGCATAACCTCCTCATTGCACAGCAATCGTGCAATTTCACCCAGATGCTTAAGCCTATCCAACTCCGCGTCGGGGTACATCCCCCCTAAGAGCCCGCGCTCCCGTTCCCAATCGAATAGCTCCCCCAATTTCATCCACACATAGGATGGCAGATGGGGAAACTCTTGAACGGTATCCGCCAGCACACGGCCAAGCTGTCTGTGCTCCCAAAAATTCAGCTCGTCCGCCCTTTCAAGCAAATTCAGCCATAATGATGCATTGGGATATGAAGCGTAGTCTCTGGCCAAGGCGTTGAAGGCAATGATGAAGTCATGGATGGTAAAAATGGACTTCAATACATCCAACGGCTGCGCATACTCCAGGAGAGACCTGTCCTCGGTGTCAATCTCTGTGCTATTCTCACATTCGTCGCCGAAGTACAGTTCCTCATCGTTTCTTCGGCGGAAGTGGCAGATAGACAACGCCTGATCGTAAGCTTTACGCAAGTCTTGAAAAGCCTGCTGATCATCATCGGGCCGCCTGATTTTCAACAATCTCGCGTATGCCCGCTTTACCGCGCCCTCGTCAGAGGTTTCGGAAATCTCTAAAATCTCCCACGGGTTCAATGCAGATCGAACCTCCGTTCCAGCCGATCGAAAATCGCCTTTGTTTCCAAAGCGGTCTTTCGAATCAGTTGGTCATTTTGCGTTTCCAGCGCGGCGTTGAGATTTGCTAAGGCCATGTCAATTTCCAAACGATGTGATCCAGTCAACTCTTCATACAACCGCTCGCCTTTGGCAAAAAGCAGCCTGTTTTCGGTTCTTTCTCTAGGGTGTATTTTTAAGCGAGCGAGCTCTGAAAGACGCTTCACAATTTCATCATGCGTCATCGTTCCAGGCGTCTTTTCCACTACAAGCTTTTGGGAGAACCCATTGCTTAGCACAACCACTTCCACTTCCAGAAGGCCATTTACATCATAAGTGAAACGCAAGTCGGCGTACTGCAGGTCTTTGCCGTTGGAAGGAATGGGAACCTCGATCTCGCCGATCTTAACGTTGTTTTGCACATTCCGGCTTTCTCCCTGGAAGATACCGAACTTCAACACTTTTTGATCTACATGCAGAGCATAATACCGGTTGACGCGGCTTACAGGGACCACTGTGTTTCTCTCTATGATCGGGCTGAAAATGTCCTTCTCCACGATGCGCCCTTGTTCGTCGGTCTTAACGATTTCCGTACCAAGCGTAAACGGACACACGTCGGTCATAACGGTCTCACCAAGCGTCATATCACGAGCTTTCAGCGCGGCCTGCACGGCTGCGCCCATGGCAACCGCTTCGTCTGGATTCAAATTGCAAAAAGGCATTTGCCCAAATAATTTTGCCGCCATCGCCCGTATATATGGCATACGTGTAGCGCCGCCAACCAGCACCACAGCGTCCAGCTCATTGGGCGTAAGCCTTGTATCGCGCAGCACACGTTCCACGGGTTCGCGCAGCCTGCGGTAAAGAGGTGTAAAAAGCTTGTCCGTCTCCTGGCGCGTAAGGGTCAACTCGAGTGTTCTGTCATGAAACTGGCACGATATGGTTGCCTCTATTGACTCGCTGAGCCTTCTTTTTGCACCCTCCACCTGCTTTTTGATGGCAGCCATACCCCTGGGTTGGGCACCGTTTGGGTCTATCCCATTACGCTCACAAAAAAACGAGGTAAGTAAGTCGTCAAAATCATTCCCGCCCAGATGGTTATCACCGGCAACGGCACGCACTTCCATAACACCTTCAAACAAATCGAGTATGGAGACGTCAAAAGTACCGCCGCCTAAATCGAAAACCAGGAATTTGGCATATTCTGTGCTCCGATGCAAGCCATAGGCCAAAGCCGCCGCGGTTGGTTCGGTAACCAAACGCTCAACACGCAATCCGGCCAACTCTGCGGCTTGCCTTGTCGCTTTGCGCTGGCTGTCGTTGAAGTATGCGGGAACGCTGATAACAGCCTCGTCAATACGACAACTCAAATAAGCCTCAGCGTCGGATTTAAGCGACCTTAATACATAGGATGAAAGGTCTATTGGAGAAAAGCGATGCTGCCCAAGCCAATAAGTTCTTTCTGTTCCCATATAGCGCTTGAAGCCTGCAGCCGTTTTGCCAGGGTGTGTGACAAGGCGTTCATACGCTACTTTTCCAACAAGGACTTGCCCATCGTCATCAATGCCAACCACAGATGGGGTCATCCGCTCACCTAAAATATTAGGTATGATTCGTGGCTGCTCTCCATCCCAATAGGACACGAGGCTATTTGTTGTGCCAAGATCAATTCCTATTATCATATATCCCCCGAGAACGAGAGCTCACCTTTATTGAACTTATATAGCCGAGCAACCAGCAGTGGGCGGACAGTCCTGCTTATAAAAAGGAGTTCTCTTATACAATACTATCATGATATGGCGAAACATGGAAGCTCCCTGGAAGGCTTAACAGCTTTTTACCATCGTGCTTAGAAAAAAGACCACCGGCAATCTCATGCCGGTGGTCTGAGCAATCGCAAGCGCGGCGACGTTGAGTTTCAAAGAGCTATTCCAGATTGAGCCTCTTTTTCAGGATAAACTGCGTGCCCCAGTAGTACGCAACAGAGAGCACCGCGCCCAGGCCTATTCCCGACAGCATCATCTGGCGCACCACCCGTGCGACGTTTGCCAAGCTCTCCGGTTGGTTGTTGAGCGGCATTCCCACGACGGCCACCATGATCACACCTATGATCTGAATGACCGTGTACAGCGCGACATACGCCGCGAACGACAGCAGCACTCGGTGCTTGCCGGCCAACTGCCCAAGGGCGATGGAGGCATATACCATGAGTATGCTGTGCACCAGCGACACCAGCACGGACACGCCCAGCACAGCAAAGAGCACGCTGCCGTGCACCCCAAACATCGCTTCGGACTGGAGGAAAAGCTCCCGCAGGCCGGCTCTGATCAGGGTCATGTTTTCGGGCGTCCCCAACACCGCAAAGAGGGAGGCCGCTACCGCGATGGCGCTCAGAACGCTCCACGCGCAGGCGATCAGCAGCTTTGCGGTGATGAGCTCGTGCGTCCTGACCGGCAGGGTAAACATCAGATATCCCTCATCCGTCATCAGGTTTTTGTAAAACCGCAGAATGAGCGTTACAAGCGTCATGATCATGATCCCAAGGATTGAGAGCACATAGCCCCCTATCAGGAGCACCGGTATGAGCATGAGCACGCCGCTGTTGGGGTAGAGATCCAGCCGCATCATAAGGCTGTTGATGAGCGTGAAAACCGCCAGCACCAGATACAGCGGCAGTATCAGCCGCGAAGCTGCCTTCCATTCATGTTTGATCAGCTTGCCTAACATTTGAACACCTCCCTGAACAGGGCGTCGACGGATTTGCCCTCGCGCGAGCGTATGTCGTCCACGGATGCATGCATCGCCACCCTGCCCTGCTTGATGAATACCACCTCGTCGAGCACCTTCTCGATATCCGCGATCAGATGGGTGGAGATGAGCACGGTGGCGCCTTCGTCGTAGTTCGTGATGATCGTGTTGAGGATATAGTCCCGCGCGGCAGGATCGACACCGCCAATGGGCTCGTCCAGGCAGTAAAGCTGCGCCCTGCGGCTCATGACCAGGATGAGCTGGACCTTTTCCTTGGTGCCCTTGGAGAGCGTCTTCAGGCGACGGTCCGCAGGCACACCCAGGCGCTCCAGCATCTCGTGGGCGCGCTTGTGGTCAAAATCCGCGTAGAAGTCCGCGAAGAAGTCCACAGCCTGGGACACGCGCATCCAGTCCGGAAGGTAAGTCTTCTCCGGCAGATAGGATACGATCTTTTTGGACTCTACCCCCGGTTCCCTGCCGCTGACGAGCAGCGTACCCGTCGTGGGGACCAGGAGGCCGTTAATGAGTTTGATAAGCGTGGTCTTGCCGCTGCCGTTGGGCCCCAGAAGGCCAATGATCCTCCCCCGCTCCAGCGTAAGATCCACGCCGGACAGGGCTGCTATATTGCCAAAGCTTTTGCCTAGCGCTTTGCATTCCAGTACTGCACTCATGTTTCCTTTTCCTCCTCGCGGCCCACCGCCGCCTCCATGTCCCGTATCACCTGCTCCAGCAGCGCCAGCGCCTGCCGTGGATCAAACCCAAGCTGTTGCAGCTTTTCCAGAAAGGCAGTTGCCTGCTCCTGTGCCGACTGCTCCCGGAGCTTGCCGATCATCGCCTCATCCGGTGTGATGAAGCGGCCGCTGGTGCGGTTGGTGTAAACCAAACCCACCCGCTCCAGCTCGGCCAGCGCCCGCTGCATGGTGTTGGGGTTGACTGTGGCTTCCGCAGCCAAGTCCCTGACGGAGGGCAGCCTGTCTCCTGGTTTAAATTGCCCCGAGACAATACCGGCCTGTATCTGCTCAACAAGCTGAATGTAGACAGGCCGCTCCGAATCGAAAACCCATTGCATCATATGACTCCTTTCCGGCCACGCTGTATCGATGTATTAGGTGGTTAATACAATGATATGGTTCTAGTAGGCACTTTGTCAAGGGCTCATGATAAAAAATACTGGGGTTTCCTTGAGGCAATCGCAGGTACATCGCGCATTCGCACTCTGAAGCAAAATTTTGAGCATGAAAAATCCGGTCGTCAGTACATTTAAAGAGTATGGTAATTGTGGTAACAAAAAGAAAGATTGCTGTTTTTTGTCTGTTGCTTGTATTGGCTGCAGCGTTTTTCGTATGGCTTTACAAAGGAAGGCCCCTCAACAACTCAGGGCATGTGATTCATCAAGAGAAGGATTACACAATATTGATCCACATTGATGAGAAGAGACTCTATCTGCTTGAGAATGGAGAAGTGGTAAAAAAGTACATTGTATCAACAGGAAAATCGGGATATTCATCGCCGATAGGCGACTGGAAGATCGTCGGCAAGGGAACGAATTGGGGCGGAGGCTTTGGAGCTCGTTGGCTGGGCCTTAATGTGACATGGGGGAAATATGGGATACATGGAACCAATGACGAAGGGCGAATAGGCTATGCGGTCAGCCATGGCTGTATTCGGATGCGAAACAAGGATGTAAAAGAACTCTACAACATGGTGGAAGTCGGGACGCCTGTCATTATCCGCAATGGGCCATATGGGCCATTTGGCATGGGGTTTAAAGTTTTGCAGCCAGGGCAAAGAGGTGCGGATGTTCTGGCAGTACAGGTACGGCTAAAGGAATTGGGCTATTATGAGGGATATGAGTCAGGTATTTATAATGAGAGCTTGAAGACGGCTCTACATCTATTTCAACGGGAGCGTGGATTACCTGTTGAAAACAAAATAACCCATGACGATTATACTGCCATGGGCTTCGTCGAATTCGAATGATTTAACTTTGAGGACTGAGCGCTAAAGCTGCTCATATCCAGCGCTTCGGTTTGACAAACCTTGCCTTTGTGGGTATAATAAAAATGATCCAATGCCATTTGCGCCTGTAGCTCAGCGGATAGAGTGCCCGACTCCGACTCGGTAGATCGCAGGTTCGATTCCTGTCAGGCGCGCCAAAAGGAAAGCCCCCTCTGTAGAGGGGGCTTTCCTTTTGGCTGGCTTCCGGCAGGTAAGAATCTGCCCCGCAAGCATAGACAGGGCCGAACACGACCTGCGCAGCAAGGAACCCTTAAACTCCGCACAAAACCCGCCAAGGTGGCCGCAAGGCCAATGCCCGCCAGGTACCTTTTAAGCGCGTAAACCCCGAATTGGTCCCTAAAAAATATCGGTATTTGGCTCTTCACCGGGCCTTTATTTCGCCCTATCATAAGACAAAAGACAGGAGGTAGAACGATGAGCGCAACTAGAAATCTGGGCCGCTCCGGCATTGCGGTGAGCGCCATGGGCATCGGCTGCTGGGCCATCGGCGGCGATAGCTATGGCACGGTGGACGACAAGGAATCCATCCGCGCCATCCACCGCGCGCTGGATCTGGGCGTAAACCTGCTGGACACCGCCAACGTGTACGGCAGCGGGCACAGCGAGACCGTCTTGGGCCGGGCGCTGCCGGGCAGAAGGGCGCAGGCCGTCGTGGCCACCAAGTTTGGCTATGGTCCGGAAAACGAGGGCATCTTAGCTGGCGGCAAGGCCTGCCGGGAAGCCATCGCCCATGCCTGTGAGGATTCACTAATGCGCCTGCGCACGGACTACATCGACCTGTATCAGCTGCACCTGGGCGCCCTGAGCGGCCCCGTGGTGGAGGACGTGATAGAGGCATTGGAAGGCTTGCTGCGCGACGGCAAGATACGCACCTACGGCTGGAGTACCGATACCGTGGATAACGCCAGTCGGTTCGCGGCGCTGGAGCACTGCTCGGCCATACAGTATCAGCTCAACCTGTTCTATGAGAATGCTGAGATCGCCCACATCTGCGACGAAGAAGGCGTGGCCGGGCTCATCCGTGGACCGCTGGCCATGGGCACGCTGACCGGCAAATACAACAGCGCCGCGCCGCTTGCTCAAAGCGACGTCCGCGGCAGAAACATCGAGTGGGTCCCCTACTTCAAGGACGGAAAAATGACGCCGGAGTTCGCAGGCAAGGTGGACGCCGCCAAGGAAGTACTGACCAGCGGCGGACGCACACTGGCCCAGGGCGCTCTGGCCTGGCTGTGGGCCAGGAGTGCCAGCGCCATACCGATCCCCGGCTTCAAGAGTGTGGCCCAGGTGGAGGAGAACATCGGCGCGCTGCGCTTTGGGCCGATGGAGCCCGGGCAGATGGCGGAGCTGGCCCGGTTGATCCCGCCGCTGCAATGGTCACAGATGTAAACCCGCCTTTCGCCGCCGACGCTGTAGTGTCGGCGGCGATTTAGACGGGTTGCTCTACGTTTGCCTGCCGCCGATAGTCGCAGGCGGGCCTTTGATTGCCCATCCCATACTGGTTTATAAAGGTGCGGGGTCGCCTGTGGGCGGATTTTGAAACGGCCTGCCTCTTGCTCTTTGCTTTCCTCCGCCGAATAAATCGGCGATCGGCTACATGCCCTATTCACCAAATCTATTCTTTTAGTACCTATAGCCCCGCATTCAGCAACGCCTTCACCCGCTGCACGATCTGTCCCTCCGCCTGAAGGGCGGCCCCCAGCAGGGCGATCTGCTCGGCCCTCAGTTTCGCGGAGATCGCTTTGGTGCTGATGTCGTTGTAATGCACCGCCGCGCCCTCCCCCGCCTTGAGCCGGCCGCGAAGGTCCGCCAGCTTCCCGGCGATGTCGCCGTAGATCGCGGCGGCATCACAAAGCACCTGTGCTCCCTCTCCCGCCAAAAGACTGGCGGATTCGCCCAGGTATGCCGCCGCGCACCGCCGGGCGTCTATCAGGTTCAGCAGCAAAGCATCATTGACACCTGCGCGGCGCTCCACATCGGCCTGGGACGCGGCGGCGCTCCACAGTGCGGCGCTGCCCAGGCCCTCCATCCACCGCTCATAGGCCTGCGCGCCCTGATGGTAACCGCGGGCGCTAGGTGCCTCGAAGGAATCCACCAATGCCCGCAAGGAAGCAACCAGGTTCTGAGCCTGTGAAGGTTGTTCTGTTCGCTCGCCGAAATGGGTGATCAGGAAGGGCCAGAAGTCGCTCTCCAGATAGTCTCCGGCTTCATTGAGGTGCTCGCGGTCAAAATACGTGCGGCAGTAGAACGCCTTGCCGCTCTCCCGGTAGCCGGTGATGAGGCCCCACTCCGGCGCGATGCGCAGGTTGATGGCCAGCACGGGCTTGCCATTGTCGATGTCCGCCACGATCCGCTTGCGCTCGAGGCCGCGGTCGTCCTTCTCCAGCCGGGCGGCCCACACCGGCTCATAGCCTATAGCGCGGAACAGGATGCTGGAATAATCAAAGGCCACCAGCGCGTCGGTGGCGCTCCAATCCCACACGTCGGTGAAGGCCAGGCGATAGCACGCGCCGGACATGCCCATGATCTGCTCATAGGAATAACGCTCGCCCATGTACCGCAGCGCCGCGTGCATGGCCCCGGCCCAGGTGCAATCCTGCCCGGCTTCCCACCGCAGCGGCGGTATGCCCGTCAGCATACAGGCAGAGGTGTCCTTAAGGCAGAGCTCCGTACGGTCAGGCGCATAGCGCAGCGTCTCGTTCTCCTGGCAGCTGATCACGTGGATGCCCTTGCCGTTGAGGTAGATCAGCGTCAGGAATTCCGGCTCATCCACACCCGGCGAGCTGGGGAAGCGCTCATGATCCACATGGATCTCCTGCCAGCGGAAGTAGTCGTAGTGCCGTATTTTGGTCATGGCCGATTGATAGGCCTGTGCGTTTCCGTAATAGGCTCCCACGACCTCGAAGGGCTGCTTGGTCTGCAGACCGTCGTCACCCACGCCGGCGGTCAACGGCTGGTCCTGCACGGCGTAGGCATAGTAGGCGCCGCCGGGCGTCTGGTACTTGACCGTCAGTATTCCCAGCCGCGGGCTATCCAGCGCTACGCCCAACTGCTGCGCGCCGGCCAGCACATGCAGCCGGTTGTCGCGCACATGCAGGCGCACGGTCTCGGTCACGTCCAGGTGCTTCACACCGTCGGAGCAAACGGCGCTCAGCACGATGAGCTCCTGGGGCATCAATAATGAATCGATAGATGTGCCGAGAATGCGGGCCACTTCCGGCAGCAAAGATGTTTCGGGCAGGCTTTTGCCATTCTCCCACTTGGATACCGCCTGGGGCGAGACGCCCAGCAGCTCCGCGAAGCGTTCGCCGGTGAGGCCCTTCTCCCGGCGGAAGAGCGCGATACGGTTGCCGATTTTGTGTTGGTCCAGCATGGTTCCCTCCTGTTGTATGGATTTAGCAGGACCAGAATAACTCAAGTGCAGACCGCAACCCATACACGCGGCGTGAAGGTTTGCCGATTGCTATCAACTTCAGGTTGAGTTCATAGGCTGTCAAAATACCCTGCGGGATTTTGACAGCCTTTCGCAGATGACGCCGCGGCGCCATCTGCGATTCAGACGACTTGTCATGACTGCCTTTTATCGCCTGCCGCGCATGTCGCCAGGCGATATCTTTACTTTTACTCTCATTTTCCGTTCTAAAAGGCGTTTTCGCCTGCGGGCGGTTTCTTTATTTACCCTCTGCTCATTCTCTGTTTCCTCCCGCCGGATGAACCGTCGGTCGGCATCTTGTTGTTCTTCACTTATGGGTTCTTTAACAAGAAGGAGGGCTCAATCACAGGTTAAGTTTACGATATCACAAATGGTTCACTTCAGTATGACCACAGTAACGCCCTCGTTGTTGGCGATCTGTCGGTCATACTGCGAGAGCTCCGAGCAGATACCCAGCAGCTCGCGCTTGCGGTAGTGCCACTGGGTGCCGCCGGCGGCGGTGCGCACCATGGGCGCGATAGCGGGGCTGGCCAGCGCCGTGCCCAAAGCCTGCTTGATGCGCCCGCCCTGGCCGGTGGAGCCGTAGCCGTGGATCACAACCAGCGCCCTGCCGCCAACGCGGCGATGGGTGATCAGCGCGTCGGAAAAGCGGCGCATCGCCACATCCACCGTGGGCCATCCAGCCTCCAGATTTACCATGGCTACCTTTCCCATACACACCCCCATCCATCGGATACATCCATTATACCCGTTGTTTCCCCACGGGCAACGGCACCAGCCGATCTTTTTTGCGCTTGACAAACTGCTGGCGTTTGGTAGAATATACTGCAACAACCAAAATGCGCGAGGACGGAACAAACGGCCCGCACAGGCGGCACACAGCGAACCGGGGATAGTGGGAGCCCGGCAGCGCCGGCGGATTCGGAGGCATTCCTGAGCGAACCAATCAAGGTGGGCCGCAAGGCCAAAAAGGGTGGAACCGCGAAAGCACAGCCTTTCGTCCCTTTGTGGGACGGAAGGCTTTTTGTATTGTCTGATAAAAAAGGAGGAATGGATATGGAAAACTTCATGGACAAACTTGTGGCGCTGTGCAAAGGGCGCGGCTTCGTGTTCCCCGGCTCGGCCATCTATGGCGGCCTGGCCAACTCCTGGGACTATGGCCCGCTGGGCGTGGAGTTCAAGAACAACGTCAAGCGCGCCTGGTGGCAGAAATTCGTGCAGGAGAGCCCCTACAACGTGGGCATGGACAGCGCGATCCTGATGAACCGCGAGGTGTGGGTCGCCTCCGGCCACGTCGTGAACTTCAACGACCCGCTGATCGACTGCAAGGCCTGCAAGATGCGCCACCGTGCCGACAAGCTTGTGGAAGAGTACAACGCCGGGCACGGCATCGCGATGCAGGTGGACGGCATGAGCAACGACGCGCTGACCGCCTATATTCAGGAGCACAAGGTCACCTGCCCCGGCTGCGGCAAGTCGGACTTTACGGCCATCCGCAAGTTCAACATGATGTTCAAGACCCATCAGGGCGTCACCGAAGACAGCCAGACCGAGGTGTACCTGCGCCCGGAGACGGCCCAGGGCATCTTCGTGAACTTCAAAAACGTGCAGCGTTCCACACGCAGGAAAGTCCCCTTCGGCATCGCGCAGATCGGCAAGAGCTTCCGCAACGAGATCACGCCGGGTAACTTCATCTTCCGCATCCGCGAGTTCGAGCAGATGGAACTGGAGTTCTTCTGCAAGCCCGGCGAAGACCTTGAGTGGTTCGCCTATTGGCGCAATTTCTGCCACCAATGGCTGCTCAGCCTGGGCATGAAGGACGAGAACCTGCGCCTTCGCGACCATGACAAGGAGGAGCTCTCCCATTACTCCAAGGCGACGACGGACTTCGAGTATCAGTTCCCCTTCGGCTGGGGCGAGCTGTGGGGTGTCGCCGACCGCACCGATTTCGACCTGAAGCAGCACAGCCAGCACAGCGGCGAGGCGATGGAATACATCGACCCGGTGACCAACGAGCGATACATCCCTTACGTGATCGAACCAAGCCTGGGCGCCGACCGTGTGGCGCTGGCCTTCCTGTGCAACGCCTACGAAGAGCAGAAGCTGGAAGGCGACGACAGCCGTGTCGTACTGCACCTGCACCCGGTGCTGGCCCCCTTCAAGGCCGCCATCCTGCCGCTGCAGAAGAAACTTGATGCACCCGCAACAGAGCTTTATCACAAGTTGCTCAAGCGCTTCATGGTGGATTATGACCTGACCGGCTCCATCGGCAAGCGCTACCGCCGCCAGGATGAGATCGGCACCCCCTACTGCATCACCTTCGACTTCGACAGCCTGGAGGATAACGCCGTTACGATTCGTGACCGCGACAGCATGA
Organism: Bacillota bacterium; assembly: GCA_023422005.1. GTDB lineage: Bacteria > Bacillota > Clostridia > Christensenellales > UMGS416 > JAEYRA01. The sequence continues at coordinate 31,351 of JAEZSC010000151.1, forward strand.
CACAGGTTCGTGTGCCCATCGATGAGGTGGAGAGCTGGCTGGCGGAGAAGGTAACATTCTAGTTAGAGGCCAAACGCAAAAGAACCCCGTTTTCCAGAGAGGAAAACGGGGTTCTTTCCTATAATGAACTCTACAGCAGCGCCGAGCGTCCCTTATACACATACCCCGTCTTGGGGTCCACGGTGACCAGCAGGCCGTCCTGTAGGGCGTCGGGCAGGTTGCCCGCGTCGAATATGACCGGGATATCCAGCGCCAGGCCCACGACCACGGCGTGGCCGTTGGGGCTGGCGTCGGCTGTTATGATGCCGGCGCAGCGCTTGAGAAGCGGCACATAGCGGTTGTCGGTGGCGTCCACAGCCAGTATGCAACCATCCCGGAACTTGGCGGCGGCCTCCTCGGGGCTTAAGGCCATGCACACGGTGCCGGACACAGCCCGCTCGCCCACGCCGCGGCCGCGGATCAGCAGCTCGCCCACGTGGTGGATCTTGATAAGGTTTGTGGTGCCCGCGCGGCTCACCGGCACGCCGGCGGTGATGACGACGATGTCGCCGTTGCGGGCCAGACCGGCCTGTACCGCCGCCTGCACCGAATCATCGATCATGTCGTCGGTATTGGATACGTTGGCGGTCATCAGCGGCTGCGTGCCCCAGATCAGCGACAGATGGTAGAACGTAGAAACTTCTGTCGTGGTGGCCAATATCGGCGAAGACGGCCGGTGATGGGCGATGGCGCAGGCCGTGACACCGCTCTTGGTGCACGTGACGATGGCGGCAGCGCCCAAATCCATGGCGGACATGCACACCGCGTGGCTGATGGCGCCTGTCACGGTGCCCACTTCGCCGCTTTGCTGCAGCTGGAAGCGCCCGCGGTAATCGATGCTGCGCTCTATGCGCTCGGCCACGCGGGCCATCGTGGAGAGCGCTTCCAAGGGATATTTGCCGGCGGCGGTCTCCCCGGAGAGCATGATGCAATCCGCTCCTTCCTGCACGGCGATGGCCACGTCGCTGACCTCGGCGCGGGTGGGCATGGGGTTGCGGATCATGGAATCCAGCATCTGGGTGGCTACGATGACCGGCGTGGCGTGCTGGGCGCAGCTGCGTATGATGCGGCTCTGCTCCACCGGCACGTCCTCCATGGGTATTTCCACGCCCATGTCGCCGCGGGCCACCATCACCGCGTCGGACACGGAAATGATCTCGTCGGCGTTGTTGATGCCCTGGCGGTTCTCGATCTTCGCGATAACCTGTATGCGCTTGCCACCGTTCTGTTCCAGGAACTGGCGCACCTCCAGGATGTCCTGGGCCTGGCGGGTGAAGCTGGCAGCCACGAAGTCCACGCCTTTCCCGATGCCGAAGAGCAGATCGGCCTTATCCTGCTCGGTGAGCCCCGGCAGCGAAACGCTGACGCCGGGCAGCGTCAGCTTCTTGTGGTCGGATATCTCGCCGCTGTTCATGACCGTACAGTGGATATTGCCGTCCTCGATGCTGTCTATGCGCAACTGGATAAGCCCGTCGTCCAGCAGAATGATGTCGCCGGCGTGAGCATCCTGGGGCAGCTCGCGGTAGTTGACCATGGCACACTGCGCGTCGCCCTCACAGGGCTCGGTGGACAGCGTAAAACGCTGTCCCTCCACCAGGCTGACATGCCCGCCGGCGAAGTTGCCCAGGCGTATCTCCGGCCCCTTGGTGTCCAAAAGGATGCCGATGGGCAGACCCAGCCGCTCCCTCACGCGCTTGACGGCGTCGATGGTGGCGCCGTGGGACGCGTGGTCTCCGTGGGAAAAGTTGAGCCGGGCGACGTTCATGCCACCGCGGGCCAGTTTTTCGATGACATCCTCCGTGGAGCTGGCCGGCCCCAGCGTGCAGATGATCTTGGTTCTTCTCATGGTTCCTCCGTTGCGTTGATTAAAAAGAGTCCAACTCGCTGCCCCGGCATTGGCCCCATTTTACGGCCAGCGCTTCGGTCGAGTCTATGGCTTCGCCCTGCCATACAAAGGGAGCGACAAGGCGGATCATTGTATACTCATTGGCATGGAGCCCCGTGTTGGTCGCGGCGGTGGGCAGCCAAGCCGGCGCCGTGAAGGGCTGGCTCTCGCGGCCCTCCCGCCGGGCGGCGGCGGCGCACAAGCCGTCGAACCGGCCCTCTCTGCCCGGTTCGCAGCCAAACTCCACGACCTCCCAGCTGTCGCCATGCAGCGTGTAGGCCAGCCAGGCCTCCAGCCGGCCCTGCTCCGGGGCCACCAGCATCTTCTTCTGGGCAATCTCCGCGGCCATCCACTTGTGCCAATATTCGTCGTTTTCGCGCACGACGGACCAATCGCCGGGCTTTGCGCGCTGCGCCAGCGCCCATATGGCCGTCAGATCCTCCGGCGCGCCCTCGCGGCATTCGCAAGGCACGCCCTGCGCGCCGGGGTAGCGGCGTTCAGCGCGGGGAATCTTTCGCCAGCCGTAGCGCTCATAGTGGCCGTGCAGGCCGGTGTACAGCACCGACACCTGCATGCCTTCGCGCTGCATATAGCCGATGGCCCGTTGCAGCAGCTCGCCGGAAAGGCCCCGGCCGCGGTATGCCTCCTTGGTGGATAGCTCGCCGATGCCGCCCATGGGCACGGCCTGCCCGCCCAGCCACACCTGGCGGCGGAACACGCGCACCGTCGCGGCGATCTGGCCAGCCTCCACGGCGACAAAGATGCCGTTTATATCGCGCCACGGGTCGTTGTGGTAGTGGCGCAGAAAGTATTCCCGCCCCGCGCCTTGGAACACCGTCTCGCAATGGATGGCCCAGGCATCCAGCTCTTCTGGCAGCAATGTGCGAATTTCCATGATTCCTCCCGGCAAAGGTCGAAATTACTTCGATTATATTATACCCTTAAACGGATAGGAATCAAATGGCAGAAAATGGCCGCCCGGCATGGGCGGCCATAACATGAATAATCCAATTGCAAGGAGGGTTACCAAGCGTAGGCCTGCGGCGCTTCTCCTCCGGGCCCTGGGAAGATGGCGTCCAATCTGTCCATCAGGCCATCGTCCATCTTCACGTCCAGCACATGCAGCGTGTCTTCCAGCTGCTTCAACGTGCGCGGCCCGATGATGGGCGCGGTGACGGCGGGGTTGGCCAGCATCCAGGCCAGCGCCAGGTCTGCTTCCTTCTCCCCCGCTTCTCTGGCCAGCGCGGCGAAGGCCTGCAGCTTGGCGCGGGTGGCTTCGTCCAGATGGTCGGCGCTGGCGCGGGCGCCGGCGCGCTGTTCAAAGGCGTGGCCGCCCAGCAGGCCGCCGGCCAGCGGGCTCCAGGGGATCACGCCGATGCCATGCTCCAGCGCGGCGGGCAGCACCTCCAGCTCCGGCAGGCGGCACAACAGGTTGTATTTGTGCTGTTCGGACACCAGGCCCAGGAAATTTCGGGCCTTGGCCTCGTACTGCGCCTTAACCAGGTCTCGGGCCGCGAAGTTGGACGCGCCGATGTAATCGATCTTGCCGTGGTTCACGGCGGCCTCAAAAGCGCCCCACAGCTCATCCCAGCTCACGGAGCGGTCCACATGGTGCATCTGGTAAAGCTCGATGTGGTCGGTCTGTAGGCGCTTGAGCGACCCGTCCAGATGGCGGCGAATCTTGTAGGCCGACAAACCCCGGGGAGCGTTGGGTCCATCCTCGGCATTCTCCATGTCACCGTATACCTTGGTGGCCAGCACCACGCGCTCCCGCCGGCCGCCGCCCTGGGCAAACCAGCGGCCTATGATCTCCTCGGTGCGGCCATGGTTGCCCGCGCCGCCGTACACGTTGGCGGTATCGAAGAAGTTGATGCCCGCGTCCAGCGCCCGGTCCATAATGGCGAAGGACTCCTTTTCGTCGGTGGCATTGCCAAAGTTCATCGTGCCCAGGCTCAGGCGGCTTACCAGCAGGCCGGATCGGCCCAATTTCGTATATTCCATGGGAAATTCCTCCTTATGAGCGTTTCATTCGCGCACAGTATAGCGCAACGAAAAAACGCGCTCTGTGGCTGAAATCACAGAGCGCGTAATATCTTTGGTGGTTTGGTTACTCCGCTTGCTCGGGCTGCTCATCCTTGCGGGGCTCCTGGGGGTTGAAGAGCACAACCTTGCCGTCCTGCATCTCCACGCGCACCTTGGAGCGGCCATGGATGCCGATCTGCTCCAGATAGTTCCGGGGCACTTGCAGGCGGCCGGTGGCGTCTACCACGGCCAGTTCCACGTGCTGATCACGCTCCTGCTCGGTGTAGGTGTTCAGATGGCGGATCTCATCGATATAACTGCGGCGGCGCAGGAATTCGCTGGACGTACGCCCGTCGCGGATGGCCACGATGCGGTCCACCTTGCGCGAGAGCGATTGGTCGTGGGTCACGATGACGACGGTCTGGCCCAGCTGGCGGTTGACATCGCGGAAGATGTCCATGATCATGTCCGCCGTGCGGCTGTCCACCGATCCTGTGGGCTCGTCGGCCAGCAGCAGCTGGGGTTTGTTGGCGATGGCAATGGCGATGGCCACCCGCTGCTGCTCACCGCCGGAGAGCTGGCTGAGCTTGTTGCGCCAGCGGTGCTCCAGGCCCACGATCTCCAACAGTTCCCGCGCGCGCTCATTGCGCTGCTTGGCGCTGGTGAGCACCATGGGCAGCTGCACATTCTCCAGCGCCGTCATATAGGGGATCAGGTTGCGGGCGTTGTTCTGCCAGATGAAGCCCACGGACTCCCGCTTGTACTTGATGTAATCCTTCTCGGTGAACTTCAGCAGGTTTTTGCCATCCACAACCAACGTGCCGGCGCTGGGACGGTCCAGCCCGCCGATCATGTTGAGCAGCGTGGACTTACCCGAACCGGAGTTGCCGATGATGGCCATCAGCTCTCCCTTTTCCACGCACATATCCAGGCCTTGAAGCGCCACTACCTCGGTCTCACGGGTCTTGTAGATCTTAACGAGATTTTCACAAAGGATCATTTCGCTCATAACGCTTCACCCACTTCCTCAGGGAACGTGTTGAACGTCTCTTCGACGATGGCGCCATCCTCCAGGCTGTAGACATGGTCGGCCAGCTCCATCATGTTGGGGTCATGGGTCGTCATGACGATCGTGATACCCTCTTTGCGCACCAGCTGGCGGAACAGCTTCATAACCTGCAGGCCCATCATCGTGTCCAGCTCGGCGGTGGGCTCGTCGGCGAAGATGACGCGGGGCCGGTGGGCGATGGCTCGGGCGATGGCCACGCGCTGCTGCTCGCCGCCGGAAAGCTCGCCCGGGCGGTGGCGCATGCGCGCCTTCAGGCCGATGAAGCTTAAGCACTCCTCCACCCTGGGCTTCCACTCCTTGCGGGGCGCACCGCTCAAGCGCAGCGAAAACTCCACGTTTTCATAGGCGGACATGGAACTGATGAGCGCCACGGACTGGAACACGAAGCCGATGTCCTTCAGCCGCAGCGTGTCGCGCTGCACCTCGGGCATCGCCGTGATCTCGCGGCCGCCGAAGAACACCTTGCCGTCGTTGGGCTTGTCCAACGCGCCAAGGATGTTCATAAGCGTGGTCTTGCCGCTGCCGGAGCGCCCCTTGAGTACGGTCAGCGTGCCCGGCAGCACGTCCAGCGTGATATCGCGCAGCGCGTGTATGGTCTCTCCGCCGGAGTGGAAGATACGGTTGACGTTGTCCGTGGAGATGATTGGTTTGGGCTGCATGGCTCAATCCTCCCCGAGTTTGATGGCCTGGGCAATCTTGATGCGCGACACGAGCACGCCCAGCAAGCCAAGGCCGGAAACCAGCATGAAGCCGATGACCGAATAGAGCCGGATGTAGTCGGCGCGGCTGGCGATGACATGGAACGGGGGCACCTGATCGGCAGAGCTGTAGACCAGGCCCAGCAGCGGCACGAACAGCTGGCACATGAGCCCGCCTATAACCAGGCCCACGACGATGGAAGCGCCGGAAATCATGATTTGCTCACATACCAGCGTCAGGATGACGCGGCCGGAGCTCATGCCCATGGCGCGGAAGATACCGAACTGCAGCGTGCGGCTCTGCAGGGACAGTATCCAGTAGATGAAGAAGCCGATCATGCTGATGGCCATCGTCACGACAAAGCCCAGCGTCATGGCGCCGTTGGTGCCCAGCAGCAACGGGTCGTTCTTCTTAGCCGTAATGTCCTGTTTGGCGTCGGCGAAGCTGGTCAGCGTCATCTTCTTGGCCTCGATGTCGGCGTAGATCTGCTCGCTGGTGGCGTTCTCGGCGCGCTTATACCAGATCTGATAGGGCTGCAGCATCGTGGAGCTCTGCATGTAGCGCAGGTTGGAGACCACGAAATACTTGCTCTCGTCTTTGAAGGGGTTGATACCCGGCCAATAGTCCACCGCGGCGTATACGACGCCTTCCACCGGCTGCTTGGCGATATTGTAATAGATTGTGTCGCCGGGCTCCAGGTTGTAGTCGGCCATCAAAGCTCTGGACACCAGCACCGCGTTGGGCGCAGTAGACAGCAGGTTCAGATAGTCGTTGATGTGGTATTGACCGTACAACCCATTGGGCGTCCAGGCCACCTTGCCGAACTTGTCCGGCTCGATTGCCATCACAACGCCGTTTTTTGAGTTGCTGTTGTTACGGTCGGAGATCAGCGTTTGGTCGGCCAGATAAACCTTGGCGGCGGCAGCCGTGCCATCCAGTTTGCTGTAGACGTCGAAATCCGGCTCGATATACGTGATGACCGATTGGGGAATGGAAACATCGGCGGTGGGCGGGCCCATTTGCGGGCCGCTGGAGGAATACTCCTTCTGATCGCTCACCCACTTCATCTGAAGGGTGATGTCCGCGCCGGCGGCGTAGTTCACCCGGTCTTCAATGTTCTGGTTGATGGTGCGCGCCGAGTTGGCGCTGAACACGCCGATGGACACCGTTAGGATCAGGAACAGCATCAGGAACTGCTCGCGCCCGGTGGAGCGACCGACCTGTATGAAGGACGTGTAGAGCACCGGTGTCCAGATTGTGCGGCCCGCCCAGGAGATGAAGCGGATGAAATAGGGATACAGCCGCAGGAACAGCATGCCCGCGCCCAGCACGAACAGCGTGGAAATCAGGAACAGGAAGGGGTCGATGGGCACATCCATGCCTTCGGCGGCGGTCACCATCACGGTCTGCTTGCGCAGATTGTAGCTGTAAAGCCCATAGAGAGAGACACCGATGAATACAAAATCCAGGAAGAACTTCTGCCAGATCGGCGCGTTCCACCGGCGGGATTTCTTTTGCTTGTGCTCCACGATGGTGGCCTGGGAGGCCAGCAGCGCCGGCACCATCATCATGGCCACCGAGAACACGCCGGCATACAGGGCGTAGAGCAGCGTCTTGCCCGTCATGCGCAACGGCAGCGCCGTGCGCGAGACGAACTCCAAAAAGCCGTTGGAGGCGCCCAGCACGCGGCAGATCATCATGCCTACGATGGGCCCCAGCACCACGGCCGCGCCGCTCAGCAGCAGGCTCTGTAGGAAATAGCTGCCGAACACTTGAGCCCGCCCGGCGCCGCGGCTTCGAAGCACAGCAATCTCGTTTTTGTCATTCTCCACGATGAGCTGCGTCACCATAAAGATGTAGAAAGCCAGCATCAGCAGGATGGGCACCTGCAACACCCAAAGCGTGAGCTTGAGCTGCTGCTCGCGCACCAGATACTTATCCAATATCCTGAGCGCCGGGAAGTCCCACGAGGTGCCGCGGAAGCTGGTCATGTATTCCTGCTGATCCTTGAGCATCTGCAGGGTGGACTGCAAGCCCTCCACAGTAATCTTGGAATAATCCACCGCGAAGTACCAATAGCCGCTGACCACAGCCTTGTTCTTATAGACGAGGTCGCGCATCATCAGATCATAATCCATGAACAGCGCGCTTTCATACAGGCGCGTATGCTCGCTCCAATAGGCATCCTCGCCGGGAGCCTGCTGGAAGATGCCCACGATCTTGTAAGTCATTTCCGGCAGCTGTTTGGTCGTGTCGGTCACGACGATCTCCTCATCCAGATAGAGATCGCACACGCTTTGGGCCGCCGCGTCGATCATGACCTCATAGACGCCGTTCACCGGCTCCTTGGCGGGCAGCCGTCCGGCCAGCAGCTTCACATGCCTGTCGATATCGGTCATGCCGAAGGTGCTCATATAGACCTTCTGCGGCTCTTCCGTTTTCTGAACCTTGGGCAATACGGACATGTGGTCCATACCCACACGGGTCACACGGCTCAGATAGGGCAGATCCAGCTTGTCGGCCATCTTGGCGCCGACGGTCTGGTCGAAATAACGGTAAGCGTTCAGGCGTTCATCGCCGCTATAATAGGTGAACGCCTTCAGCTGCATGACATAGCGGCCGGGATAATAGCCGGTGTTGGCCTGAAACTGCTCCAAATCCTTGGTCAGCATGCGCTGCAGAATGCCGTCGGTATACAGCGGTATGGAGCTGACCATGGCCACCGCCAGCACGGATCCCACAACCAAACAGGCCATCAGCCACTTGTTGTTGAATATCTTTCTTAGAACAAGAAAGAACAATGGAATCCCCCCTTGCCTAGCGGATAACCTTCTCGCCTTCGGTCAAACCGCTGACGATCTCAGACTCGGTGCTGGTTTCTATGCCGACTACGACATCCTTCTCGACCTTGATGCCGTTCTCCAGCACGCCCACGTAGCGGCGGCTGTTGAAGGTTTTGACCACGCTCCTGGGCAGCACAAGCACGTTATCGGCCTGGGCCACAATCAGCTGCAGGCGCGCCTCGTCGCCCACCAGCGTCTTGGCCATGATGTCGTCGGGCACCTTGATGAACAGCATCTTGTCCAGGTCTTCTTTGTTGACCTTGTCGCGGTCAAAGGGGGCGGACACGACCACACCCTCGGTCGTCGTGCCATCCTTGAGTGTCACATTGACCTTGGAACCGATCTGGAACATGGCCCGGTTCTGCTCGTTGACATAGGTCAGCATCTTGGTGGCCTGGTCTTCGATCTTGACCAGCGTGGCATAAGAATCCACCCACGAGCCCTGGGACGCCGTTGTGATATAGGTGACCTGACCGTCGATGGGAGCCCGCAGAAGACTGTCTTCCATCTGTTTTCTAAGTTGGTCCAGCTGGATCTGCGCAATCTCCAGGTCGATTTCCGCGTTTCGGAGTTGCGCCTTTCTCAAATACCGTTTGTTCTGTTCAAAATTGAGCTTCTGCTGCTCCATGCGCAGCTCGGCGATCTTCAGGTTCATGGCCAGATCGTCGTTGGTCAGCTCCATGAGCACGTCGCCCTTTTTGACCATGTCGCCAATCTTGACGTTGATCTTCTTAATGCGGCCGCCGCTGGCGGTGTAGTAGACATCCTCACGGTAAACCGACTGGAACTTGCCAGTGCCGGTCACGGAGTCCACGATGCTGCCCTTCTTGACCTCCACCGTGGAGTAGATGACATCCTTGGGCTCCACCAGCGGAGGCGCCTGCAGCTTCTCCTCTTTGGGCAGGATGTACTGACAGCCGGCCATAGCAGCGACCAGCAGCGCCGCGACGAGGAGTGACAGAACTTTTATCGTCTTTGCGACAGCGTTCATATGGCGAACCCCTTTCAACGATAGATAGACGTAAGCGCAACCATTATAAACGCATAAGTGCATAAACGCAAGAATGCACCACGGCCATGTGAAAATCGACCGTGTAAACGTTTCTATACCTGGCTTTCGTCACGGTTATGGAAGTGAACAGGCAATCCTGTCTAGACAACAATCAGCGTTTCGGACAGCCCTGTCAGGCAGCGCGTCTCCTCTTTTCCCACAAAAAACGTATTTTCGCGGCCCACCATGCCAAAACCCGCAATGCCCTTTTTGGGCTCTACGGCGAAGGCCATGCCAGCCTGGATGGGCTCGCGGAAGCCCTCGGCCAACACCGGCTGCTCGTCTATCAGCAGCCCCACGCCGTGGCCCAGGAACTTGACGCGCCGGGTGCCAAAGCCCATGAAGTTGCGCTGAAAATCCTCATCCAGGCCGGCTATGACGGCACGGTAGATGCTCTCGGGCGTTTGCCCCGGCCGCAGCATTTGGGCGACCTGCTCCTCGATGGCGGCGCAGGCGGCGTCAGCCTGCACGGCCTGCCGCGGCGGTTTGCCGCCGAACACATAGGTCATCGTGCAATCGGTGTGGTAGCCCTCCACGCCGCAGCCCACGTCGATAAAAATCAGGTCGCCGTGACGCAGGCGGCGCTCCCGGCTGCCCAGCACCGGCGCCGCGGTGGTCAGGCCAACGGACCCGCCGGGGCCGTTGAAGCTGGTACCGGCCAGCGAATGTTCTCCAAAGGCCAGCTGACCCACGGCGAATTCAGCGCCAAACATGCCAAAGCGGCTGACGCCGTGATGACCGGCGTCCACAAGCTCCTGATAAATGGCCATGGCCAGATCGGCCTCGCTGATGCCCTCGCGCAGAAGCGCCGGCACACGCTCCACCATAACCCGGCGGTGGATGGCACCGGAGCGTTCCATGAGCTCGCGCTCGTAAGGGGTTTTCACCGCGCGGGCATAGCTCAGTACCGCATCCATGGGCAGCGCCTGGGCAAAGCCGAAGGCCTTCTGCAGCCGCTGCACCATGGCCAGCGGAGCGGTTTCCACTTCCATGTGCACGGTCTGCGCGCCCAGCGGCGCGGCTGCCGCGGCGTCGCGGTAGCTCTCCATAGGCAGGATCGGCTCAAAGAGCGACTCCTCGCGGGCGCGCTCCAGACTGCGGCGCACGAAGAGCACCGGCTGGTCCCCCCGGCGGATGACCAGCAGCCCATCCTGCACACAGCCGGTCAGATAATACTGGTTGACGCGGCTGGTGACCAGCGCCGCCTGCCAGTCCGGGCAGCGGGCGTCCATCTGGGCCAAAAAAGCGGCCATATGCCGCTGCAGCTCCTCACGCGGTACTCTGTGCATTCCTACCTCCTCAACCATAAAGCAGCCCCAGTATCCAGTTGAATGTGCGGTCGGGCAGCAGCCGCTTCAAGAACAGCACCAGCTTATAGAACGTGCCCACAGCCACGCGCACCGGCGGGTGGCTGCGACGGGCCATCCGGCATACGACGGCGGCCACGGCCTGTGGCGGGGCGCCGTTCTGTTCGTCGTGCTCCATGCGCTTAAGAGACCGGCGCAGCCGCGCCTCGTGATGGGGACTGACCGTGGCGGTCAGCCGCCGGGCCGTGGTGAAGCCCGTACGCGTGTCGCCGGGCAGCACGCTGGTCACCCGCACGCCCTGGGGTGCAGCCTCTATGCGCAGCGCCGCCGACAACGCCTCCAGCGCCGCTTTGCTGGCGCTGTACATGGCCTGATAAGCGATGGGCGTGGCAGCCGCCACGGAACTGATGTTGATGATGATGCCGCCGGTCTTGTTCAGATTGGGCAGCGTGGCGCGGCACACCCGCACAACGCCGAAAAAGTTGGCGTCGAACTGGGCGATGGCCTCGGCGGCGCTGGTGTCCTCTATGGCTCCGGCGATGCCGCTGCCGGCGTTGTTCACAACCGCGTCCAGCCGGCCCTCCCGGGCCAGGATCAGGGCCACGGCAGCCGACACCGAATCATCGTCGGTGACGTCCATGCGCACCATGGCGATGCCGTTCCCCTCGACGACCTCGCCGACGGCCACACCGCGCGAAGTGCCATACACGCGCCAGCCCTCCCGCGCCATACCCCGCGCCACAGCCTGGCCGATGCCGCCAGACGCGCCGGTAACCAGCGCAACCTTCCTGTTCTCCATGCTTGCCTCCCCGCGGCGCGAGCGGCTATACGCGCGCCGCAAGCCACAATATACAGTATCCCACATGATAAGGTGACATTCGGGGAAATACAAGGTGTTTTCCGCTCAAACAAGTCCGTATTGTTGGTGTTGCATGGCTGATGTGGTATAATGCGTTCAATATCCGCATCATTCATCTTTCATAAATCAGGAGGAATTTCATGGACATCTTCGAGCGGTGTTTCAACTACACCGAAGCCGAGGACGCCAGGGCGTCCGGGCTGTATCCTTACTTTCACGCTCTGCAGACTGCCCAGGACACCGAGGTCGTCATCGACGGTAAACGCATCATCATGATCGGCTCCAACAACTATATGGGCCTGACCCATGACCCGCGCACGGTGCAAGCCGCAAAGGATGCGCTGGAACAGTATGGCACCGGGTGCTCGGGCTCCCGCTTCCTCAACGGCACGCTGGTGCTCCACGAGCAGCTGGAAACGGAACTGGCCGACTTCTTCCACAAGGACGCGGCGCTGACGTACAGCACGGGCTTCCAGACCAACCTGGGCATCGTGTCCACGCTGATGGGCTGGCATGATTACATCATCAACGATGAGGAAAACCACGCCAGCATCGTGGACGCCTGCCGCCTGAGTTTCGCAAAGAAGAGCCTGAAATACCGCCACAGCGACATGGCCGACCTGGAGGAGACGCTGGCCCGCCTGCCCGAAGAGGCCGGCAAGCTCATCATCACCGACGGCGTGTTCTCCATGAGCGGCGACTTGGCCAAGCTGCCGGACATCATCCGCATCGCCCGCAAGTACGGCGCCCGCGTCATGGTGGACGACGCCCACGGCGTGGGCATGGTGGGCGACTGCGGCCGCGGAACGGCCTCCCACTTCGGCCTGGATGACGAGGTGGACCTGATCATGACGACGTTCTCCAAGTCGCTGGCGTCGCTGGGCGGCTGCGTGGCCGCCAGCAGGAAAGTCATCGACTATATCAAGCACAAGAGCCGACCCTTCATTTTCAGCGCTTCCATCCCGCCGGCCAACGCAGCGGCGGCCCTGGCGGCGCTGCGCATCATCCGCAGCGAGCCCCAGCGGGTCAAGGCCCTCATCGACATCGCCAGCTATATGCGTGCCCGCCTCAAGGAGGCAGGTATCCCGATCATCGACGGCGACACCGCCATCATTCCCATATACACTTACGACATGAACCGTACATTCCTGATCACGAAAATGCTTTTCGACGAAGGCGTATATGTAAACCCGGTGATCCCGCCGGCGGTGCCCCAGGGCCAGTGCATGCTGCGCACCAGCTACACCGCCACCCACACCCGCGCCCAGATGGACGAGGCAGTGGAAGCCTTCAAGCGCGTGTTTGCCAAAGTATAAGCTAATTATTTACAATGGAGCCGGCCTTCCCCATGGAACGGCCGGTTTTTTTATGGGGATAATTCCCATCTGATGGGTTTACTTCCATTCTATTGTGGTATATAGAGAGAAGCAATCATGTCAGGGGTATCCTATGGACTTGTATGTGGCGCGCCAGCCTATTTTTGATGCTTCCAAAAACGTTGTGGCATATGAGCTGCTGCACAGGGACAGCCAGAACACCAACCGCTACGAGGCCGAAGACGACGACCAGGCCACCTCCAGCGTGCTGACCAGCGGCTTTCTGACGCTGGGCCTGGACATGCTGACAGAGGGCAGGATGGCCTATGTCAACTTCACGCAGTTTCTGCTGACCCAGGGCATCCCCACGCTTCTGCCCCACGAGCAGCTGGGCATAGAGCTCTCCCCCGACGTGCTGACCAGCGATGATGCCTACAAGGCCGCGTGCGCGCTGAAATCCGCCGGTTACACGATCGCATTGGACAACTTCACCGCCGAGCACAGACAAAGCCGGCTGTTCTCTCTGGCGGATATCATCAAAGTTAACGTGCAGCAATGTTCGCTGGCCGACCAACAGGCTCTTTTGGCCGACCGGCATGGCAGCACCCGCTTCCTCGCTCAGCGTGTGGAATCCGATGTGGCCTTCGACGCGGCGCAAATCATGGGGTATTCACTGTTTCAGGGCTATTTTTTCGCCCATCCGGTCATCTACACCGCCAGCACCATACCGATCAGTAAATTGGGCTATATCCAGCTCATACGGGCGGTCAACGAGGAACAACCGGATTTCCAGAGCATCATCATAGCCATCGAAAACGATGTTGCCATGTCGTTGGAAACCATCAGGCTTGTGAACTCCGCTTACTTCGCCCGCCGCTACAAGATCTATTCGGTCAAGCAGGCCATCGTGACATTGGGCATAGAGGGCGTGCGCAAATGGATCACGCTTTCCACGCTGACCAAGCTGGGCAAGAACAAGCCCGACGTGCTGGTGAGCACATCGCTGATCCGCTCAAAATTCCTGGAGCTGCTGGCTCGCGCATTGGGCTTGCACCGGCGGGCGCCGGAGTTCTACATGCTGGGGTTATTCTCGCTGCTGGACGCGCTGACCAGTTGCCCCTTTGACAAGATGCTGACCAGCCTCAACATCTCCGACGAGGTCAAGGCTGTGCTGCTGCAGACGGAAAAGACATCCGCCATGGCCAGCGCCTATGCGCTGATGCAATGCTACGAGCGCGGGCACTGGGAAAGCGCAGCCTCATGTGCACAGGCGCTGGGGCTGCCGATGGACACCGTTGCCGATGTCTATATTCAATCTCTGCGATGGTACAACGACCACATCTGGTTCAGGCAGGCTGCCAACCAGCCAGGCTGATCTCACAGAAAAAAACGCAATAGCCGGCAATGGCGCCGGAAGATCGCGAGGAGTCGCCCATGCAGTTGCATGTTGCAAGGCAGCCCATCTTCAACAGGCACAAGAGCATCGTCGCCTATGAGTTGCTGCACCGGGAAGCCCCCGGGGCTTCCGCTTACACTACCCAGGATGGCGACTACGCGACTTCCTGCGTTATCACTAGCGCATTTTTGTCCTACGGGCTGGACGTGCTGGCCGACGATACGGTGGCCTATATCAACTTCACCGCCTGCCTGCTGGTGCAGGGCGTGCCGATGCTTCTGCCCCGCGAACAGGTCGTCGTCGAAATTCTGGAAACCGTAGAGCCCACCGAGGAGGTGCTGGCCGCCTGCCAGGCGCTCAAAGCCGCCGGATACACGCTGGCGCTGGACGATTACGTGCTGCAGCCGGGCTATGACGCGCTCGTGGAGCTGGCCGATATCATCAAGGTGGATTTCCGAGCCAACGACGCCGGCCAGCAGCAATCCATCATAGAGCACTACCGCAGCAGAAAGCTGTGCTTTCTGGCCGAAAAGGTGGAAACCGAGGCCGAATTTGCCCATGCGATGCAGCTGGGATACGATCTGTTCCAGGGCTATTTCTTTGCCCGGCCGGTCACGTTGAGCGCCAGAGCCGTGCAGCCTACCAAGATGGCCTATGTGCAGCTGATGCAGGCCATTCATGTGCCCTCGCCGGACTTTGCCAAGATTATCCAGGCCATAGAAAGCGACGTGGCCTTCTCTCTGGACACGATCAAGCTCGTAAATTCCGCCTACTACGCCCGGCGCAACAAGCTCTCGTCGGTGAAGGACGCCGTTGTAATGCTGGGAATAGAAGGCGTACGCAAGTGGGTGAACATGTCGGTGCTCACCCGCCTGGCCAGAAACAAGCCGGACGTGCTGATCTCCCACTCGCTGATCCGCTCCACGTTCCTGGATCTTGTGGCCCGGCGCACCGGGCATGCCGGGCAAAGTGCCGAGTATGCGCTTCTGGGCCTGTTCTCATTGCTGGACGCGCTGACCGGCTGCACCTTCAAAAGCCTGCTGGGCTGCCTGAACCTTTCCAATACGATCAAGGCCATCCTGATCGACGGCGACCTATCCTCCGCGCTGGGCAGAACCTATGCCATGATGCTCTACTATGAGCAGGGCAAGTTCGACGAGGCCGCGACGCTGGCAGCGGGCCTGCAGCTGTGCATGGACGATGTGGCGCAGATCTATATGGATACGCTGGAGTGGTACAGCGACGTGTCAGCCAAGACCCGGGCGATAAGCTAGCCGGGCGGAGTATCGCCGCCGCGCGGCCCTACCGCTGGCCTTCCTGAATCACTTCCCCCGGCTCCGTACCCCGCTCTTTATTTTTGAATATGCTGAGCAGCAGCGCCGCCGTGGCTACGGCGCTCAGAGCCGCCATGCACCAGAAGGTGTTACGCATGCCGATGGAGCCCGACAGCACGCCGCCCAACAGCGCTCCCACGACCCTGGAGAGGCTGACCACCGCAGAATTCACGACGGCCTGGCCCGTGGCCGAGAGCTCCTCGGGCAGCTCGTCGCTGACATAGCAGGACAGCGCAAAATACACGACGATGATGCCCCCGCCATGCAGCACATACAGCGGCAGCAGTTGAACCCAGGTGCTGCACAACGCCGTGAGCGACCAGCGCAGCACGAAGGCGAAGCCCGGCAGCAGCAGCATCTTGCGCACGCTCAGGCGCTTCATAAGCCTGCCGCTGCCCAGCAGAAAGGGCGTCTCCGCTGCGGCCATGGCGAAGATACCCAGCCCATACACCCAGCTGGGAGCGTTCAGATCGGCAAAATAAAGCGGCAGAAAGCAGATGGACAAGCTGTGGGTGATATGCAGGCACAGGCTGAAGGCCACAAAGAACCAAAACTGCCTGTAGCGCAAAAGCTCCCGCAGGCCCATGCGGCGGCTCTTGGCCTTCTGCGCGCCGGGCACACGGCCCATGAGCAGGCTTACCGGCAGCGCGGCCAGGCTGACCGCCGCGCACAGCACGAACACCAGGTTCACACTGCGGCCCGCCAGCACACCCGCCAGCGCCGCCGACAGCGCGAAACCCCAGGAGTAGCTCAAACGCACCGAGCCGAAGCGCTCCACCGCATCGTCCCTGCGCAGGTTGTCCAATATCACCGCGTTGGAGAGCGCCAGCGCCGCGCCCTGCACCGCCGTGTAAGCAGCCATGACCGCCGCCACTGCCACCCAGTGGCGCGCCCACAGGTGCAGCAGCGCAGCAGCAGCCTGCGCCGCAAGCAGTGCCCACAGCACCGTGTTCTTGGCGCGGCTGCGGTCGGCCAGCAAGCTCAGAGCCGGCTGGGCCACGAAGGCCGCCAGAGCGCTGCTGGAGCTCAAAACGCCGATGAGCATGGGGCCCTGGCCCAAGGCGCGGCTTTGCCACAGGCTGACAAAGCTCGTGTACGCGCTCAGACTGGCCGCGAACAGAAAGAAGTACGCCGACATGCCAGCCACGCCGCGGGAACCTTTCCTGTTTTTAGAGCTTCCCACAAATGTTCTCATTACAAATCCACAATTCGGGCGGTTATTGTTGCATTACGGTGGCGACATGAGTAAAATAGACGCGGTTTCACCCTTTTTGCCGCAGCGCCAAACTAGTTTTCGCAGAGCGGGGAATGCTATTCCGGACTTCCCTGCCGGAGAGAGTTGCATTGGATAGTTTCAAGCGCATCCTCAGGTTAATCAAGCCCTATCGTGGCAAGTTCATCTTCGCATTGTCGCTTACCCTCGTATTCGTCGCCACGTTCATCGCCGGCCCCTATGTTTCCAAATTCCTTGTGGACGAGGTCATCAAGGGCGGTCACACCGAGTATTTGATCGGCGTGCTGGGCTTGCTGGTTGGGCTGTCCCTGTCCCGCGCGCTGGGAGCTTTCGTGCGCGGCGTCACCTTTGAGCGCATCTCCCAGAATATCATCTTCGATTTCCGGCAGAGCCTCTATGACCATCTGCACGAGCTGCCTTACCGCTTCTACGACAACCACCGCATCGGCGAGATCATGAGCCGCATGACCGGCGACATGGACGCCGTGCGCATGCTGCTGGCCGGCGGCCTGCCCATCATCGCCGAGCACGGCATCTTCCTGGTGGGCTCGCTGATCGCCATGTACACGCTGGACTGGCGCCTGGCGCTGGTCGTTACCGCCGTGATGCCGGTGACCGCCTTTCTGGCGTGGAAGTTCGACCGTACCGCCCGGCCCCAACAGCGGGAGATCCGTGAGCAGAACGCCGTTCTCAACACCCGCGCCCAGGAAAACATCTCCGGTGTGCGCGTCGTGAAGGCCTATGCCCGCGAGGACTACGAGGTCGATGCTTTCAACGAGCAGAACCGCAAGCATCTGGACATCGGCATCCGCATCACCCGCACCAATGCCAACTTCAACTCCGCGCTGGATTTCATTGGCGCACTGCCCAGCGTGCTGGTGCTGATCAT
Source organism: Bacillota bacterium (assembly GCA_023422005.1). Classification (GTDB taxonomy): domain Bacteria; phylum Bacillota; class Clostridia; order Christensenellales; family UMGS416; genus JAEYRA01. The sequence goes on from JAEZSC010000151.1 coordinate 49,294, forward strand.
GGCCGGGTATCTGGCTGAGCAGGGCATCGTGACGCCGGGCATGCTCATCGCCGCCATCGGCTACATCTGGATGATCATGATGCCGCTGCGCAACCTGGCCAACACCGTCAACATGGTCACCCAGGCCATCAGCTCCGGTGACCGCCTGTTCTATTATCTGGACTTCGGCTCAGAGATCCGCGAACCCGAAGACGCCCGCGCGCCCGAGACCTTCACCGGCCTCGTGGAGTTCCGCGACGTAACCTTCCGTTATGAGGACGAGCCGGTGCTGCGCCACATCAACTTCAAAGTGAAACCCGGCCAGACGCTGGCCATCATGGGCGCCACGGGCTCCGGCAAGACGACCATCGTAAACCTGCTGGGTCGCTTCTATGATTGCGGCGAAGGCGCCGTGCTCGTGGACGGCATCGACGTCAAGCAGTACAAGCTCAAGGAGCTTCGCCGCCGCATCGGCTATGTGATGCAGGAAACCTTCCTGTTCAGCGAGACGCTGGAGAACAACATCGCCTTTGGCAACCCCGACGCCACGCCTGAAGAGCTGGACGCTGCCTGTGAGGCCGCCTGCGCCAGCGAGTATATCGCCAAGCTGGACGACGGCTACAACACCATCGTGGGCGAACGCGGCATGGGCCTGTCCGGCGGGCAGAAACAGCGCGCCGCCATCGCCCGGGCACTGTGCTACAACCCGAGCATTCTGGTTTTCGACGACGCCACCAGCGCCGTGGACATGGAGACCGAATACGCGATACAGCAGGCGCTGGCCAAACGCGCCGCCCAGCGCACCACTCTGCTGATTTCCCACCGCATCTCCGCCGTGAAAGACGCCGACGAGATCCTCGTGCTGGAGAATGGCGCCATCGCCGAGCGCGGCACCCACGGCGACCTGCTGAAAAAGCGGGGCCTGTACTGGGGTATCTACATGGACCAATACCGCGACTTCGAAGAAGCGCTGGGCGAAAGGGGGATGGCTCTGGATGCCTAGAGCAAGACGGGCGCTGCTGCTGGACGACGAGAAGTTTGTCAGCAATTTCAATACCAACTACTTCCTGCGGGTGCTGAGCTACCTGAAGCCCTACAAAGGCTTGGTGGCTGCCAGCATCGTCGCGATGGTCATCAACATGCTGTGCGGACTGGTGTCGCCCTACATGATCAGCCTGGCGCTGGACCGCAGCATCACCGGCGGTGATTACTCGCTGCTGCCGTGGATCGTGGCGGCCATATTGGGAGCGGCGGCGCTGGGCTCCGTGATGCTGCGCACCAAGGTGCGCCTGATGAACGTGACTGGCCGCCGGGCACTGGCCACACTGCGCGAGGAGCTCTTTTCCCACATCCAGACGCTGGGCTTCGATTTCTTCGATTCCCGCCCGGCGGGCAAGATCATGCTGCGCGTCATCAACGACGTGGATTCGCTGCTGGGCCTGTTTTCCCAGGGCATCGTCAACATGCTGACCAACGCATTGTCGCTGGTTGCCATCGCCACCATCATGCTGGTCATCAACTGGCGGCTGGCACTGGTTGCCTTCGCGGTGGTGCCGCTGCTGCTGATCATCGTGTTCGTACTCAAGCCTCACATCCGCTCGGCATGGCGCGAGGTGCGCTGGAAATCCAGCACGATGAACGCCTATTTGCACGAGAGCCTGGCCGGCATGCGCGTAACGCAGGCCTTCACCCGCGAAGAGGAGAACTCCAAGATCTTCCGTGGCGCCAACAGCGAAATCCGCCGCACATGGATGAAGGCCATCAAGCTGGGCGCAGCCTTCTTCCCCGCCTTCGAGCTCGTAAGCTCCGTGGGCACATGCCTGATCTATTACTTCGGCGTGCGCTGGATCAACGCGCCGGTGGACCCGATCTCCATGGGAACGCTGTTCGCGATGACGTGGTACCTGGGCCGCTTTTGGGACCCGTTGAACCAGATCTCCAACATCTATTATGAAATTCTCTCGGCCATGGCCTCGCTGGAGCGCATCTACGAGATCATGGACACGCCGGCCATCATACACAGCAAGGAAGGCGCGCAGCCCCTCCCCCCCATCACCGGCCATGTGTCCTTCGATCATGTGACCTTCGGCTATGACTATGAGGACGGCCAGATCGTGCTGGATGACGTCAGTTTTGAAGTGAAGCCGGGCATGACCGTGGCGCTGGTGGGCCCCACCGGCGCGGGTAAATCCACTGTGGTCAGCCTGATCAGCCGCTTCTATGACGTAAACCTGGGCCGCGTGCTCATCGACGGCTATGACATCCGCGACGTGGAGCTGCACTCGCTGCGCTCCCAGATGGGCATCATGCTGCAGGACAGCTTCATCTTCTCAGGCACGATCATGGACAACCTGCGCTATGGCCGGCTGGACGCCACCGACGAGGAAGTCATCGAGGCCGCCAAAGCCGTGCACGCCCACGAATTCATCATGCAGATGGAAAACGGCTACCAGACCGAGGTGCGCGAGCGCGGCAGCCGCCTGTCCACCGGGCAGAAGCAGCTCATCTCCTTCGCCCGGGCGCTGCTGGCCGACCCGCGCATCCTGATTCTGGATGAGGCCACCGCCTCCATCGATACCCGCACCGAGGTGCTCATACAGAAGGCGCTGGAGCGCGTGCTCAAGGGCCGCACGTCCTTCGTTATCGCCCACCGGCTTTCCACAATCCGCAAGGCCGACTGCATCATGGTTGTGGACCAGGGCAAGATCATAGAAGCCGGCCGCCACGAGGAGCTCATGGAACAGAAGGGCGCTTATTATGAGCTCTGCGAGGCGCAGTACCGCTTTATGAAGGCAGTTTAAATTCGCCAACCTCTTTTGTCAGCCGCTTTGCCGCCGAAGTTTAGTAGGTGGGTAAAGCGGTTTTTTACGGTCAGCGGGGGAACTTCTCCCCCGCCGATACCACCCCTAGCCTATGACCACCTTACTCTCTGGTTCGCGTAGCCCACTGCCGCACATGTCGCCAGCGGGCCTCCTGTTATCCGTCTATTGCTGTTTTGCCTGGAACGATAGACCGCTACAGCGGGGTTCTTTTTTGTAGTTCTATCTTGGCACTCGTTTCCTTGGCCGGATGAACCGGCCTGCGGCAATAAAGCATTCGGTTCTTGCGTACAAGCGTAGGGCCGTATTGCATACGGCCTTCAACGGCGACCCTGAAAACCGCAATCCTTTATGCTATAATTCGAATTGACTATAGTCTGGCGAGTTTAACTGCAAACTCTAACTATGGGAGGATTTCGTTTTATGCCGGTGATTAATAATCCTAGTACAGTTCAGGAGCAATACAAAACGCAGGACAATCTTGCCGCACGCAGGGGCCTGCATCAGAAATATGACAGGAACAAGAAGTGGGCGCACTGGCTATTCGAGAATTACCATTTCTTTGAGGGCTGCCGCATTCTGGAGATTGGCTGCGGAGACGGCTCCATGTGGGAAGGGCGTATCGAGACCCTGCCAGAGGGCGCAAAACTGGAGCTGACGGACTTTTCACCGGCGATGGTGGACATCGTTCGGGGCAAGTTTGGAAATATTGCGAATGTCACTGCCCGTGAAATGGACATCCAAAGCATAGACGCGGCGGACAACTCTTACGATGTGATCATTGCCACCCTTGTGTTGCAGCATGTTCCGGATCTCCAGAAGGCAATTGCTGAGGTTTACCGCGTACTTAAGCCGCAGGGCATCTTTTACGCTTTTACCTTCGGAAAAAATGGCGCAATCCGATTCCTGCGGGAGAAGCTGCAGGAGTTTGACCCTTCCCTGGATGTCTATAAAGAAAGCGACTATCCCCTCACGATGCAGACCGTTCGTGAGCCGCTGAAAAAGAACTTTGAGGATGTCGTACTATACCGGTACGCCGATTTTCTGGAGGTAACCGATTCGGCGGACTTGGTGGAGTATGTACTGTCCTCAACGGCGATGGCCGGGTTTGACAGGTCGCGAGCCGGCAGTCTGCAGGTGTTTTTCGACTCATGTAAGGATGAGAATGGAATCATTTATTTTCCCAGAGAGTACGGCATGTATATGGCGCAGAAGAATTTGCGGGAACTATAAGCAAATAGCATTTGCCATTGGATGGTTAGAATGCGGGTAAAAAATAAAGTCAACGATACGTACGCTATATACGAAACAGGCATAAAGAAAGCTGAAATGTCCGATGAAGAGCTTTCTGTTCAATTATCGGTGTCAATATGCGACGCATATGCTGCCAATCCTGTACCCACGGCAATTTCTGTGCTGTCGGCAACTACGACGACGAAATCTTTTGCTTATCGGATATTGAAGTAAAAACTATAGACGATATGCTTCAACCCACAGAAGACCATGAGGAAAGTGTTGGTGCTCACTGCAGATACCACAATACAAATAATATCGATCAAAATGTTCTGGTGCTCGATGACAGGGACTATTGCAAAGGCGGACAGCATTTCCTTGGACTGTCTTGAATTTCGGAATAGTTATATTATGTTGTGGTTGGATGGATTAAGGGAGGTTTATATTGTATATAAACGAATATAACAATTATATTCTTAGAACTATTGATTGTGAGTCGCGTGCAATCATTATTAGTGACGATAAAAAAAACTATAGGAATCTTATCGATTTTGGTAATTGTTGCATAAATTTAACGGATGAAAATGGAGATTTATATGTGTCACGATGGGAAAGCCCTGAATATCAAGCTATCTCCATTTCTGAGGACGATTTTTGGAAAATATGTGGCATTACGGACTACATATGCAACTACATAACAAATGGAGTAAAGGGGGGAATTACTGAGGCGTTTGGGTTTTGGGATGACTGGAACAACAGCTTCCAAGTAATTGAGGTAAATAATATGTATTATGGAATCTATTGGTGGACAACAGCGTAGTTGCGTCTCAGAAGTTTTTAGAAGCTACAGACAATTCTCACGATTAGCCAACCATACCAACGGGAGAGCAGCTGGAGAGAGGGTTCCTTACAGTCACATCCCCCATTCTAAGCACATCGAACAATCCACCGGCCCAAAACCATCAAAACTCGTCAAGGAACGGCAGCTTTCCTCGGTTGCCCCTTTGTCGGCTGTCGCATAGAATGGGTTTATATCAGTACAGGAGAACGCCATGGGCATCATCGTGCGCAGCATGCTACCGTCGGATTTCCATGGGCTGTCAGAAGTCTTCCGCCGCCAGGGGCGTGACCTGGGAACAGCGGCGCTGGAACGCTGGTTCGTGCTGGCGCGCAGCGGCGAGGTTGATTTGCTGATCGTAGAAGTGGCCGGCCAGCCGGCAGGGTTCGCCCGCATTGGCTGGTTTGGCGCCGAGCAGGCCGAGGATCTGCTGCCGGAAGTTTTGGATTTTATCGTGTTTGAACCTTTTATTGGGTGCGGTGTGGCGCAGGCACTGGCTTCTGAGGCCCAGCGGCGCATACTGGAACGCACCGGTGGCCTGGAAGAGAACGCCCTGCTGGCCATCTACAGCCAGCGCCCTGTACGCATGCAGAAGGCCAGCTTCGTGCTGGACGGTCTGTTCATCAACCGCCAGGGGCGGTTCATTCCCTCAGCGCAGGCCAAGGCAGAACCCCACCAGGTGCTCAGCCTGTCGGGCCACCGCCTCCAGTCGCAGACACAGCCTTGACGAGCATCTGAAGCAGGAACATCCAAAGCGGCACCGTGACCACGCTGAGCAGCGTGCTGACCAGCACCGTCTGCGCGGCGAACTGCGGCCGCACACCGAACATTGAGGCGAAAATGGCCACGTTGGCGGCCACGGGCATGGCAGTGATGAGCACGCACGCCGCCACAGTGTCGCTGCCCAAGGCCGGCACGCCGGGCACACCCAGTGCCCATAGCGCCCAGAAGGCCAGCAGAGCCAGCGCAGGCAGCGCCACCAGGCGCACCGCCGCCCCCACGAAGGCCAGCCCCTCCCGCAGCACCTGCTTGAAATCCCCTTCGGCCACCAGCACGCCCACGATCATCATGGCCAGCGGCGTGTTCATCGCAGACACATAATCGATGGCGCCGTTGACAAAGCCAGGCAGCTGCCAGCCGGTCACAAACAGCGCAAGGCCGATGAACACGGCGATGAGTCCCGGCTGCTTGAGGACTTCCTTGATGCTGCCGCTTTTGCCGGCATAGATGCTCACGCCGATGGTCCACTGATACACGGTGAACGCCATGACATACACGGAACCGTAGACCACGCCGGTTTTACCCAGCAGGCTCATGAGCAGCGGATAGCCCATGAAGCCGCAGTTGCTGAACACCGTGGCTTCCCACAACACTTTCTTCTTGCCCGGATCTTTGATTGGCCACAGCCTGCCCAGCAGATAAAACGCAAACATCGAGAGAAAACCGAAAGCCGCCATGATGCCCATGTTGATGAGCAAATGAGTTTCAAATTTCATCTGAAAGCTCTTGATGACCAGCAGCGGCGCAGTCACGTGGATGACGATCTTCGTCAGCAGCACCCGCCCGTCGTCGTTGATGACCTTTCCCAGCGCCAAGCCGAACCCCAGCGCCATCATCATAATCAGTATCAATACCTGTTGCGTCAAATCGTTCATCAGTATTCCCGCAGGCTCCCCTCCAGCTTCATACCCGGAAAGCCCAACTGCCGCAGCGCCTCATACACGACGATGGCCACGGCGTTGCTCAGGTTCAGTGAGCGTGCCTCGTCGATCATCGGGATGCGCAGCGCGTTTTCGTAGTGCTGGGCCAGCAATGCCTCGGGCAGGCCCCGTGTCTCCCGGCCGAACACCAGATAGTCGCCGTCCCGATAGGCGATGTCGGCATGGCTGTGCTTGGCCTTGGTGCTGCAGAAGAAGTAGCGACCGGGGTTGCGCGCGAACAGCGCCTCCAGATCGGGATAGCGCTGCACATCCAGCAGCGGCCAGTAGTCCAGCCCGGCACGCTTGAGGTATCGGTCGTCTATGGAAAAGCCCAGCGGCTCCACCAGGTGCAGCCGCGCGCCGGTGGCGGCGCACGTGCGGGCGATGTTGCCGGTGTTCTGCGGGATCTCCGGCTCCACGAGTACGATGTTCAGGGCCATGATTTCTCCTGCGGGCAAAAGCCACGGACCCTATGATACCACGGAAAGCACATACGGAACACCGCATTTTAACCTTCTATACGAAATGTAGAAAAATGCCTAAATACGGGCTGCATCCTGCCAAAAAAAAGAGCCGGCATCGCCGGCTCTCAGATTGCGTATGAGTTTGAACTTTCTCAGCCGGCGCTCTTCGAGAGCCGGAATTCTTCATGCAAGGCCCGCACCGCCCGCTGGGCGTCCTCCGAGCGGATCAGGCAGGAGATCGTCATGTGGGAGTCCGCCGTCTGCAGCACGGTGACGCCTTCGTCGGCCAGCGCGCGGATGATGCGCGCCATGACGCCGGGCACGCCCCGCATGCGGCTGCCTATGGCGGACACCTTGCAGCAGCCTGTCAGCATCGTATAGGTGCAGCCGATGGCGTCCAGCACCCGCCGGGCACGCACGGCGCGGTCATCGTCTATCGTGAAGACGATGGAATCCGGGAACAGGTTGATCAGATCGATGCTGATGTCGGCGTCGGCCAGGCCGCGCAGCAGCCGGTTCTCGATCTCCGGTGTGGCGTGTTCCACCTTGACTTGTGTGCGCGCGCCTATGCAGGCGATAGCGGAAAGCACGTCGACGCCGTGCAGCACGCCTTCGGGCGCCTCGGTGGAGATTCGGGTGCCGGCATGGTCGCTCATCGTGTTGCGCACAATCAACGGCACGTTGCCGCGCATGGCAATCTCCACAGCCTTGGGGTGGATGACCTTTGCCCCGTGGTCGGCCATTTGGAACATCTCATTGTAACTGATGTCCGGCAGCACCCGCGCCTCGGGCAGCAACCGGGGGTCAGCGGTCATGATGCCGTCCACATCGGTGTAAATTTCTATGGCTTCGGCCTTGAGCGCTGAGCCCAGGATGGCGGCGGAGGTGTCGCTGCCGCCGCGGCCCAGCGTGGTCACGTCGCCGCCGCGGGTGATGCCCTGAAAACCCGTAACGACCGGTATCACGCCGGTATTGAGCAGCTCGTTTAGCCGTGCGGTGTCCACTTCATAATAGGATGCATTGCCAAAACGGTCGTTTGTAAAAATGCCGGCCTGCCAGCCGGTCAGGGCGCGGGAGGCGTACCCGCGGGCCTCGAAAGCGCCGGCCATGACCACCGCGGAGATCGTCTCTCCGCAGGACATCAGCAAGTCCTTGTCTCTGGGGTTGATTTCCGCGCCGGCCGCCTCAAAGGCAAATTGCAGCAGCGTATCGGTGGCATAGGGTTCGCCGGTGCGGCCCATGGCGCTCACGACGACAACAGGCGCATAGCCGCTCTTCTTGGCGGCAATCACCTTGTCGATCGCCATGGCGCGGGCCTCCGGCGTGCGCACCGAAGTTCCACCGAATTTTTGTACCAAAATCCTCATATTGCGGCTCCTTGCCTTCCATAGGGTGTCCGATGTTTTCCGTTATTATATCATTTCACCGGTTTTATACAATACAGGTTGAATTTGGCGGCCTTCAAAAGCTTTCTTCACCGTGGGCACGATGAGCTCCATACGGGACACCAGCGAGTTGGGTTTGCCCTGGTAGTTGTCCTGCTCATAGGGCACCATGTAGATGTTTCGCATCGTGGAAAGCATGCCGATGTTCTTCAAGGAGTTGGTCAGACCGTCGTTGGTGCTGGGAGCCAGCACCGCCGGGCCGCCGTTGCGCAGGTGGGCTTTCACTGCCATGAGCACCGGTGTATCCACGATGCCCAGCGCCAGCTTGGCCATCGTGTTGCCCGTGCAGGGCGCCACGACCGCCATATCCAGCATGCGCTTGGGGCCGATGGGCTCGGTATCCACCACGGTGTGCAGGGGAAGCTTGCCGGTCAGGTTGTACACGCGCTCGATCAGGTCCTTGGCTTTAAAGAACCGTGTGTCCCATTCGTAGACGCTGTTGGAGAATATGGGTATCAGATCCGCGCCTTCGTCGCGCATCTGCTCGATGGCAGGAAGCACCGCTTCGATCATACAGAACGATCCAGTCAGGCAAAACCCGATGCGTTTGCCGGTCAGTTCCATGAATTTCCCTCCGTCCTTAACATTAAAGCAATTCTTTTATGCAGTTGTAAATGATTTCTGCCGCGGTGCGCGGGAACATGCGACCGGGCAGGCTTTGATAGGGCTGGGCGTCCAGCTTGAGCCGGGCGGCAGCGTTAAAGTCCACACCGAAGGGGCTGGACGCCAGGTCGATGATGACGACGTCACGGCGAAGGCCGCGCAGCTTGTCCTCTGTCAGCAGCACACTGGGAATGGTGTTGAAGATAAAGTTGCTGTCGCGGCAGGCTTCCGAAATGTTGTTGGTGTGCACCGAGATGACGCCGATGGCGGCGATGTCCTCCAACTGCTCCTTGCGGCGGGCGGTGGCAATGACGTCGGCGCCGAAGGCCTTGAGCAGCTTGACCAGATCCTTGCCGATGCGGCCATAACCCAGCACCGTGCACTGTGAGCCCTTGAGCGTTCGCTCGGTGCGCTCCAGCGCCACACGGATGGCGCCCTCGGCGGTTGGCCAGGCGTTGGCCTGGGCGAAACGCTCGCTGGCCAGCAGGTTCATCACACGTATACCCGCCCGTTCGGGCTCCTTTGAGAGAAAGCCACCCACCAGCCACGCGCCGTCGCGCATATCATGCAATATGACATCCAACGGATAGGCCGTGTCCATGGATTGCAGGGGCACCATGCCGTTGCGTTCGCTGGGCATGGGTAATACGACGACGTCCGCCTCTCCGGTGGCCCGGGAGATGTCCGCCAGGGTTCGGTCGGCCACGGGCAGGCCGAACGCATGCAGCTCTATGTCGGGATTCTTCTTTAAGTACTCGTAAAGATATATGTTGCGCCGGTCGCCGCCGACCAGAAGTACGCTTCTCGCGTCAGAGGACATGAACCCACCCTCTTCTCATTGATGACTCTACACTTTATGAACGCAAAGGGTTGTCCGTGAGAGGCGGCATGACGGCTTGTGGATGTGGGCGCACATAGAAAAAGAGCCGCCTGGCCGGCGGCTCCTCAATTTGTTGGGGTCCATTGGGGCAGATTCTTTTTGCGTTATTTTCAAATGCAATCCGGTAGTGTGGTCAGTTGGCCTTATGCCCTATATAAAGCAGATGCTCACAGCAGCCCAGCACGGCGGGCTCGGCTGCGATGGCAGCCAGCAACGCCACCCAGCGCGCAAACTGCTCTGCCGGCAGCACCATCAGCGCGGCCTCCCCCGCTGCGCCCAGGCATTCGGTGGCATAGAGCGTGCCGTCGCACAAGCCCAAGCCCTCCATAAACGCGCGAGCCTCCTCGGGGCGGATATAGTAGGCGTCTGTGAAGCTCCCGCCGCTGGCCAGGCCGCGGCCGTCGCGCAGCCACTGGCGGAAGCGGGCGTCGTACTCGTCGATGATGTGGGGGTATTTCTTGAGCGCGTCGATGATCGGCGCGAAGGCGCTGATGAAGCTGGCCGCCAGCAAACCGCCGGGCTTCAGACGAGCCAGACACTGCTCCATGGCCAGTGCGCGCTGGGTGTCCTCGTTCAGGTGATACAGCGGCCCCATGCACAGCACCACGTCGTATTGGCCCAGCGGCAGTGTGTCCAGCGCCAGCGCGTTGCCGTGCAGCGCCCGTATGCACACGCCGGCCGCGGCTGCCTCCTGCAGCGCGCGCTTCACGTTCTGCGCGCTCAAATCCACGAGTGTCACATCATAACCCAGGCTCGCCAGCCAGATGCTGTAGCGCCCCGGTCCGCCGCCCACATCCAGCACGGTGGCGCGCTCAGGGAGCTTGGGCTGCAGCAGCGCCTTGGTCATCTCAAATTCCAGCCGGTGGCGCACCAGGCGGTTCCACTCGTCATCGCAGATCTCATCGTAATAGCGCTCTACGACATCGGACATATATGTCCCTCCGAAGATTTTCGCAAGTATACCATGGGTGTTCGGTCTGTGCAATCGGTTATGGAAAGGCTTCCGTATCGCATATGTATGAGGGGAATCCTTTGAGAAGTGCGGAGGTGGACCCATGCGGCTGTACAGCGCGGTGATGATCTTTTTCTCGCCGACGGGATCCACGGCCGCCGTGGTGCGCGCCACAGCCCGTGGCATGGGCATCATAGATTGCCGCGAGGTCGACCTGACGCTGCCTCCGTCCCGGGCGGATTTCAGCGGCCTGTGCGAGGAGGACGTTGTGCTGCTGGGCGCGCCGGTGCATGACGGCGCGCTGCCGCAGGCGCTGGCACAGGCGCTGTCGCGGCTCTGGGCTGTGGGCCAGCCGGCTTTGTTGTGCGCGACCTATGGCGGCCTGGGCTGTGGCTCCGCGCTGCGTGATCTGCACGCTGCGGCCACCAAGGCGCGGCTGCGCCCGGTGGCGGCCGGCCTCTTCCCCTCGGAACACCCACTGCGGCCATGCCGCGGCAACCCAAGGCCCGACGACCATGACCTGGCGACCGCCCGGGAGCTGGGTTTCGACGCGCGCTTCCGGTTGGAACGCGGCGCTGCCATGCCGATGCAACTAACCCAGCCCAACCGGCGCGCGCCTTGCCTGCCGCAGCGGGGCTGGCCGCCGGGCACGCTGCGGGCCGTGAGCCCTCGGCGTCTGCTGCCGGTGCCCGAGGTGACTCTGGCGTGCACCGGCTGCGGCCTTTGCGCCCAAGGCTGCCCCACAGCGGCCATCTCCATGCCTGACGTGGACATCGACAACAAAACATGCATCCGCTGCATGCGCTGCGTGGACCTGTGCCCCGAAGGCGCGCTGCTGCCCATGCCCGGCGGGCTGCCCGGGCGCCTGGCAGCGGCGCTGCGGCGCAAGGCCGTGCCGGCGGACACCGTTTTGCTATAGAAAACACAAAACGATTTGGCTTGACATAGCATTTGCGCGCTGATAGAATGTGCGAAACAGCAAAGCGTCGATGGGAAAGAGTACGGTTGGCCCAGCCCACGCAGAGAGCTCCCGGCTGGTGAAAGGGAGATGGGCGGCGAAACGGAATACATCCCGGAGCGGCGGACCAAACGGCCATGCGTGGCCCAGTAGGCATCCGACGGGGAGCGCCCGTTACAGCGCCGGGGAATCGCGGCATGCCGCCGTTCCCGTCAAGGCTTTCGCCGCGAGGCGCAAAGCAAACCGAGGTGGTACCGCGAGCTGATAGAATGGCCCGCCCTCTGAATGTCAGAGGGCGGGCTTTTTATATACCAAAAATCAAAAAGGAGGCAGACATGGACATCCAGGAACAGATGCGCATCCTCCAACAGGGCACGCAGGAGATTGTGAGCCTCGGCGAGCTGCGCGACAAGCTGCTGCGCGCCAGCCGGGAGGGCAGGCCGCTTACCGTGAAGCTGGGGTTGGACCCTTCCGCGCCGGACATCCACCTGGGGCACACGGTGGTGCTGCGCAAGATCCGGCAATTCCAGAACCTGGGCCACCGGGCGGTGCTGATCATCGGCGACTTCACCGGACGCATTGGCGACCCCACCGGCCGCAGCCGCACGCGGCCTGCGCTGACCGCCGAGCAGGTGCTGGAGAACGCCCGCACCTACGAGCTCCAACTCTTCCGGGTGCTGGACCCGGCCAAGACAGAGCTGCGCTTCAACGGCGAATGGCTGGGAGAGCTGCGCTTCGCCGACGTGGTGAAGCTGGGCAGCACCACCACCGTGGCGCGCATTCTGGAGCGCGACGACTTCCACAACCGCTTCACCGCCCAGCAGAGCATCGGCGTACACGAGCTGCTGTACCCCCTGATGCAGGCATACGACTCGGTGCACTTGCACGCCGACGTGGAACTGGGCGGCACAGACCAGCGCTTCAACATACTGTGCGGTCGGGACCTGCAGCGCGCCTACGGCCAGGAGGCCCAGTGCGCGATCTTCATGCCGCTGCTGGAAGGGCTGGATGGCCGTGAGAAGATGAGCAAGAGCTTGGGCAACTATGTGGGCGTGGACGAGAGCCCCGACGACATGCTGGGTAAGCTCATGAGCATCCCCGACGGGCTGATCTCCCGCTACTTCGAGCTGGTCACCGATATCCACCCCGACGAGCTGGCCGAAATGCGCGACGGCCTGGCCGCCGGCACGCTGAACCCCCGCGACGCCAAGCTGCGCCTGGCCGTGGACGTGACCACACTCTACCATGGCGCACAAGCCGCCGGCGATGCCCGGGAGCGCTTCGAAAGCCGCTTCTCCCGCCGGGAGCTGCCCCAGGACGCGCCGTCGTTCGCGGTGCCCCCTTCCCTATGCGGCCCAGATGGCGCGGATTTGGCCAGGCTGCTGCTGGCGGCGGGCCTCGCGCCATCCTTAAGCGAGGCCCGGCGGCTGACCGCTCAGGGCGCGGTGCGGCTCAACGGCAAGCGCCAGAGCGGCCCGCAGCTCATTTGGCGCAGCGGCGACATCCTGCAGGCTGGCCGGCTGCGGGCTGTGCGGCTCATGGAGGACACAGACAATGGATGAAAGCGACTACGCGTATTGAAGGCTCCGATCCGAGGATCGGGGCCTTTCTTTTCGCCTGCGGCGCTGTTGCGCCTTGGCGATTCAGACGGCTTGTCACAATGGACGTATATCGCCCGCCGATGACGGTCGTCGGGCGATTCCTCAGCTTATTTTGCACATACCTTGTTGTTTGGAGACGAAAACGCCTGTGGGCGGGTTTGGTGTCGTTTCTCGCTCTATACTCGGTTTCCTCCCGCCGAGTTAATCGGCGGTCGACTCTGCATTTTTATTTTTTCGCTAAGTTTGCAGAAAGTCTTATAACATCCCTAGTCTAATAACATCCCTCTTGACAGCGATGAACGACGGGGCTATATTAAGTGTGCTAGCACAGATATCACACTTGCCCCGGAAGGAGGCATCCCGTTGTTCACCATCGATTTGCGCAGCCGCGTGCCGATCTACGAACAGATCAAAAACCAGACCATGGAGCTGATCCTGCTGGGTGCGCTGCAGCCCCACCAGCAGCTGCCCTCCATACGGGAGCTGGCGCGGGAGCTCCAGCTCAACGTCAACACGGTCAAAAAGGCATTCCAGGATCTGGAGGCCGACGGCGTCATCTATTCGCTGATCGGCCGTGGCAGCTTTGTGTCCGAGAACGCACTGGGCGGAGACCAGCTGAAAAAACGCGCCACCGAGGAGCTCAGGACGGCACTGCAGGCCGCCCGGGCCAGCGGGTTGACGCCGGCGCAGGCACGCGCCATCTTGCAGGACGTATACGAAGAAAATGATGAAAGGGATGATCGTACGTGATCGAGGTCAAAAACCTGACCAAACGCTACGGCGACTTCACCGCTTTACAGGGGCTGTCGCTGAAAGCCGAACGCGGCTCGGTCTATGGCCTGGTGGGCTACAACGGCGCGGGCAAAACCACGCTGCTCAAATGCGCCATCGGCATGTACAAGCCCGAGGAGGGCAAGGTGCTCGTGGAGGGCGAGGACGTGTTCGACAACGCCCAAAGAAAGAGGGACATGTTTTTCGTGCCCGACGACGTGTACTTTCTGCCGCAGGCCACGATGGCGCGCATGGCGCAGTTCTACCGGGGCTTCTACCCGTGCTGGAACCAGAGCACCTTCGACAAGCTGACCAAAGTGTTTCAGCTGGACCCCAACAAGCGCGTCAACGGTTTTTCCAAGGGCATGCAGAAGCAGGCGGCCATCATAGTGGCGCTGTCCACACATCCCAAGTATCTGCTGCTGGATGAGCTCTTCGACGGCCTGGACCCGGTAATTCGCAACCTTGTGCGCCAGCTGCTGATGGAGATCATCTCCGGCCGTGACACGACGGTGATCCTGTCTTCCCATAACCTGCGGGAGCTGGAGGACCTCTGCGACCACATCGGCGTCATCAACCGCCAGCACATCGTCTATAACAGTTCCATCTACGACCTGCGCAGTTCCCGCTGCCAATACCGCGTGATACTACCCGCCGACGCCAAGGAGGATGACTTCACGCCAATCCCCTGCGCCAAGCTCAAGCTCAGCGGGCGGGTGGCCACGTTCCTCTCCCGCGGCGACGAAGCGACGATAGACGGCATGCTGGCGGCGCTGTCCCCGGTGCTGGTAGAAAAGCTGCCCATGACGCTGGAAGAGCTCTTTCTGGATGAAATGGAGGTAGGAGAATATGACTTCTCAGGTCTCTTTGACGGCGAATAGCAGGGTGCGGCGGTACCGCCCATGGGCCCACTCCTTCTGGCAGGCCATCGGCGAAAGCATGCTGCTGACCATACTGTGCACCATCCTCTTTTTGGCGGTAATCGTGCTGCCCACCATTGTCATTCTAACCGCGCGCAACGGGCTGGGCGAAGCCACATACAGCTCCATAAAGTATTTCTTGTTCGATGGCCCCACACTGAGCCTGCTTTTCCCGGCGCTGGCACTGCTGTCCGCATTGCTGCAGGGCGTGATGGCCTTCCGCTTCCTTTTCAACCGCAGCGCCGCCAACGTGTGGTTTGGCATGGGGCTTTCGCGCCATGAGCTGTTCTGCTCGCGCTACGCGGCGGGGGCCGCAGGCGCGCTGCTGCCTCTGGTCGTCACGATGCTGGCCACGCTGGCTGTCAACCTGGCCCTGTTTGCCGACACAGGTCTGGCGCTGGCGCGGATCGCCTTCTTTACGCTGGGCATGGGCCTGCAGATACTGGCGTTATACAGCGTAGTCGTGCTGGTGTGCTGCGCCTGCAAGACGCTGGCGGAGGGCATCGCCTATTCGGTGATCCTGATGGCGCTGCCCACCCTGCTTGGGATGAGCCTGAACGGGCTGCTGCTGCACCTGCTGCCCGGCAACGGCTTTGGCCTGTCAGATACGCTCTACTACAGTTGGAACACAGCGCTGATCCGCGAACTGTCGGACTGGAACCCACTGATCTTCATGAGCCAATATATCAGCCGCTTCGGCAGCGAGTCGAAACTCGCCAGCACCGGCTATCAGGAATACCTGGCCAGCCTGCCTCCGCTGCCCATCCGCTGGGCTCTGATACCGGGCTGGCTGGCCGCCACGGGCGCGCTGCTGTGGTTTGCCCATCGGGTTTTCCTGAAAACCGGGGTGGAGCACACCGGCGTGCTGGGCGCGGGCAAGGCCACCGCTTACACCAGCGTGCTGACCGTCGGCTTCTTCGCCTTAGGGCTTGTGTACATGCTGCCGCTGTATACCACGATGAAGCTTTCCACCGGCGCCATGCTGGCCATCGCGGTGGCATCAGCCAGCCTTGTGATGCTGGCGGCGGCGCTCCCGCTGCGGCTGCTGCGCCGGCGGGTTTGGATGGGCCTGCTCCCCTTGGTCACAGGCCTGGCCGCCATGCTGGCGCTCGTGGGGGTGCTCGTGTCCGGTGGCCTTGGCTACAGCGGTTTTGTGCCAAAAGCCGAAGAAGTGAAGAGCATTGAAATGTCTTATAATGGGCTGGATTTCTATATGCCTATGGGAAATGGTGGCAGCAGCGGCGGCGGGCTCGTGCCGGACATGAGCTATGAGAACTATATCACGCTAGAGGACAATGCCGACATCGCCGCAGCGATTGAGGTTCACCGCGCGCTGACGCAGGCTGGCCTGCTGAGCCGGAACATGAAAGTGGACGGCGGCCGGGCGTATGGCGCTGTCACCCAGATCACCTACACGATGGCCAACGGCGACACCGTGACCCGCGCCTATCAAGCGCTGACGCCGGACCTGATCAGAACCATGATGGCGCTGGACAACACCGCGGCGGTGAAGAAGGCCTATCGCGACCATCTGCTGTCGAACGAGGACGAACAGCCGAGCTGGGAAGTGGCCCCCTATCGATCCGGCAACGTCTATCTGTGCGCGCCGTTCTTTGGCAGCACTCAACTTTTGGGTTTGGATGAAGCACAGCATGAAAAGCTGCTGAAATGCATCGCTGACGACCTGGCCGCCCAGACGCCAGAGGACCGCTATCTGCCGGCGAAACCGGAGACGTGCATCCTGACGTTTACGGCGCAGGGTGGCACGACGGAAGACGCCGGGTACGAGGGCAGGTTCGTATCCATCACGGAGCAGTTCACCGAAACGCTGGCCTACCTGCGAGAAAATGGTTGGATGAACGCTATACAGAACACCGCGGAAATCGAGTATCTCGGCCTGTTGGATTACGACAAGATCAGCCACTCCTACGACTACAATGCGATGCACTCCTTCCCGATCTTCTACAGCGGGTTCGGGGCGCAGCAGGACATTGAGCGCTACAAGCAGTCTGACGAGTTAAAGTTCTTCCTGAGCGACAAAGTACAGCAACAGGAGGTGCTGTCCCGCTCGCGCAGTCTGTACCTAGCCAGTGAAGGCGGCTATGTCGTGTTCATCAAGTACAAAGGGGAGGATCGGGTGGTGTCTGCCTTCCTGCCGGCCAAGGACGCTCCGGACTATGTGGTGGAAGGTACTAAATAGCTTATAGCAGATAAATACTTAGGGGCTGTTGCGTTAGTAGCGAATGGCATTTTCATTCAAGAGATCGGACCGAAGGTTTCCAAAGGGCGACCGGAAAGCCCTTTGGTCGCGCCCGATGGCGCGAAATCCGTTCCTTTGTTTGATATGCACTTTATGCGCCAGCGCGACAGCCCTCTCTCTTAGCTTTCCTTCTTCGCCCGGCGCTCGCACCGGGTAAGGCCGCCCCTGCCATGGTGGAAACCGCGGCATGCCTCGCAGTTGCGGTTGCGCTCGCACTTGGCGTTGGAGCACGGGCACTGCGTTGGGTCATAGAGCACCGGCTGCTCTTGTTTCTTTTCCATCTTTATTACTCCTTTTCACCTCTAGGCGTCGCTGGAGCCCGGGTGCCAGCCGGTGTTCTGGCTCCAGCGGTTGGCGCGCATGATGATCTGCCAGATCAGCGGCCCCTTGCCGTCCACATAGTTCAGGCGGTTGTCCTTATGGATCAGCGAGAGTTCGTACTTGTTGTCTTCATAGGCGCGGGCGTCCTCAGGGTGCTCGCGCAGATAGTCGCGAAACAGCAGCGAGAACACCTCCTGAAAGCTGCCGGAGCGGCGCATGTGGATGTGGGTGCGCCGGTTGCCGGGCATCTCGCGGAAGTAGCGCTGTGTCTTGTCGGGGTTGTCTGGGCGAAAGACGAAGCCGATGGAACGCATGCCCAGCGCGATGACATCGATCTGGTCGAAGGATTTCAAAGACACCTGCACATCGATGACCGGCTTGGCGGCCAGGCCAGGGATGGCCGTGGAGCCGATGTGATCGATGCGCAGCGCCAGCGGCCCCAGCACCGCGCGGATGCTCTTACCCACCTTCTGGAATTCCGCGGGCCAGCGCTCGTCATAGGGCGTCACGATGATCGGGTCTGCCATGATACCTCACGTCGAACCGGCGTCTCTCGCCGTTTGTTCCATTATACAATCTGTGGCCGGCGCGTACAATGCGCAAGAATCGTCAAACATATCCGCACATAGCCATGATATACTGCCGCTGTGGGAAGGAGGGCGGCGCATGCGGTATCAGGAGCACATCCAGCGGGCGCTGGACTTCATCGAGGCGCAACTGCAGCGGGAGCTCACGCTGGAGCGCTGCGCCGCGGCGGCGGGCTACTCCCCCTACCACTTCAGCCGCATCTTCCACAGCGTGACCGGCCTTGCGCCCATGGACTATGTGCGAAAGCGGCGGCTGGCCCGCGCCGCGGCGGACATAGCCGCCGGCACAGAACCGTTGGTGGATATCGCTTTCCGTTGGGGGTTCGAATCCACGGAAACCTTCCTGCGAGCCTTCTCCACGGAGCACGGCATCACGCCGGGGCGCTACCGGGGCAGCGGCATCAGCCTGCACGTGACCGAACCCTTTCGTCTGTATGCCGAACCCATGCCCATCGCTGAGCCGGAGATTGCCGCCTATCCCGGCGGCACGGTGTGCGGCTATGGGCTGGCGGTGCCAACCGACGCCAGGCATGGCCTGGTGCCCCAGTTCTGGAACCGCTATCACACCCAGGAGTTGGCGCGCACGCTGCCCGGCTGCCCAATCGACGGGTGGTATGACGACGTGGGCTGCAGCCTGCCCAGGGCGGCCGACGGCTCCTGGCGCTATGTCTGTGGCATTTGGGGCAGACAGCCCGGCCCGTCGGGCAGCGAGCTGGTTCTCATCCCGCCGGGGCTGTACGCCGCCTTCACATCGCCACCCGCCGACGCGCTGACCTTCGTGGAGACCATCCACCGCACGTGGGACCACGCAATCGGCCATTGGCTGCCCCGCTCAGCCTATTGCATGGATGCTGCAAGGCCCAGCTTTGAGACCTACTGTGAGAAGAGCCGCACCTTTGTTGAAAAAATCCATATACCGATCAAGCATAAGGAGGACCGGCCATGAAAAAACAACTGGAACGCTTCTCGTTGCTGGCCACTGAACCCGGCGAGATCCCCTTCTCCTTCACCCACATGCTGGCTTCGTCTCTGACATACTCGGGATACGCCGCGGGCAGGGAATCGGTCACCGGCGCCAGCGCCTTCGGCTTTCGCATCTGGGTGGACACCAAGGCCAACTGCCCCAGCGCCACGAGCATCTTCGATTTCAACCTGCTGAAGACCGGCGTGGAGCTGAACGGATATGACTGCACATACATCTCCCGCCTGTGGCACGAGGAAGCACAGGAATCCGAGCGCCGGGAGCAGGCCCACCGCGCCATCGTGGATGCCATAGACCAAGGCATCGCACCGGTCGTGTGGGACATCGGCATTCCCGAGTGGGGCGTCGTCACAGGCTATGACGACGATGCCCAGGCCTACGACACGCTGAGCATACAGAACAAGCGCGAGACAATGCCCTACGCGCAACTTGGAAAGCGGGAGATCCCGATCCTGTCGGTCACGGTGCCCGGTAACCCCTCGGATGCAACCCCCGCGGAGCTGGCGCGGCGCACGATACAAACCGCGGTGGACCACACCCGGGGCCGCGAGTGGGAGGACCGGTCAAACTATGAGAACGGCCTGGCCGCCTACCCCCACTGGGCCAACCTAGTGCGAAACGTGGATCAGGCCAGCTTCTCGTCTCTATACTACATAGCCACCTACGCCTCGCTGCGCCGGGGCGCGGCCATCTGGCTGCGGGGCGTGGCCGCCGGCGACGCAACGCTGACCCCAGCGGCGGCGGCCTACGCGCAGGTGGCGGGGGAACTGCGGGCTGCCCTCTATCTGGTCCGGCTAAACCCGGCCTTCCCTACCCCTGAGCTGCTGGACGCGCTGCACGGCCACATCCTGAGGGCCTATGAGGCGGAGCAACGGGGTGTGGAGTTGCTGGAAAAATGGTTGAAATAAGATAGAACGTTGCCTTCCCCCTCGGGGGGCTGGTCGGATGCTACGCATCCTGCTCGCCCATGCGTCCTGGAAGGTGGCGCGCAGCGCCGGATGAGAGGCGCGAGAGCAAGGTTGGCACCTCATCAGTCGCCTGCGGCGACAGCTTCCCCTCCAGGGGAAGCCTTTAGTTGACTCATATAAAGCGCCGTCACCTTACCGTGTCGGCGCTTCTTTCTTCTTCTCCCCGCCAGCCACGCCCATAGAGATCGCCCCATGGGGGCACACCTTTTGGCAGTCGCCGCAGCGGATGCACTCCGGCGAGTTGGGCGTTTTGTGCGGTTCGACATCCAGCTTGCAAGCGCGGGCGCAAGCCCGGCATTTGGTACAGCGGTGGGGGTCCACGGCCATGTGCACAAAGGCGATGCGGTTAAAAAGACCGTAGATGGCCCCCAGCGGGCACAGGAAACGGCAGAAAAAGCGGTACAGCACGATACACAGCGCCACGATGACCAGCGCCAGACCCAGCTTCCAGAAGAACAGCGAACCCACCGACTGGCGCAGCGGCTCGCTGACCGCCATCAGCGGCAGAGCGCCAAAGATCGTACCGTTGGGGCAGACAACCTTGCAGAACCACGGCTCCCCGATGCCTGTGGAGCCCACGAGTAACATGGGCAGCAGCACCACCGGCACTGCCAGCATCACATACTTGGTATACCGCAGCCAGCGAAGGCGGCGCGGCACCTTCCATTTGGGCGCGGGGATGCGGTGCAGCAGGTCCTGAAACAGCCCAAAGGGGCACAGCCAGCCGCAGATCCACCGCCCCGCGATCAGGCCGAACAACAACAGCGTGCCCAGCACATACCACGTGATCTGGTAACGGGCGCTGCCCAGCACCGCCTGCAGCGCGCCAATGGGGCACGCGGCCACCGCGCCGGGGCAACTGTAGCAGTTGAAGCCCGGAAGGCATACGGACTTGCTCTTGCCGCGATAAATCGTGCCATCCACAAAACCGCCCAGGTTGGCGTTGGCGGCCAGTGAGGCCAGGGCTTGCACCCATACGCGCTTGATACGATTCATGAGAACCCCTAACCGATGCCGATGCACTGCAGACACAGCGTCGCGGCCTTACGGAAAACCTCCAGCACCTCGCCGCGCGCCACGCCAATGGCGATGGACGCGACGGCCGCCAGCAGAAGCGCCATTCGAAGCAGGTTCAGGCGGTTGATGCGAGCCATTGGGTTCCTCCCTACTCAGCGTGCCGGTGGGCGCTCATGCGCACGATCTGCGGGCAGGCCCGCGCTTGCGTAACCGTCAGCCGCAGCCCCTCGGCCCGCACCGGCCCAAAACGGCAGATCTTTTTATATCCTATGACAGTCCCAGTGAATACCTGTTGCCAGGCGCCTTCGACCAGCGCTTCCAGTGTGAAAGCTTCCACCCGTTGACCCTGTTCGATGTTCTCCATCAGCATCACAGTATCTATGACCACAGGCTGCGGCAGCAGCAGCTCCTCCGGCTTCTGCCCGTGCGTCGCGCCAGCGGCCAGATCACTGCCATAAATTGCCCGGATTCTGTCACTCAATTCCGCCAACACGGCGACATCGGCCTCGTGGAACAGCCCCCGGCGATCCGGCGGTATGTTCAGCAGCAGCGCGGCATTGCCGCCAACGGCGTTTTCATAAATGTGCAGAAGCTCTTCGCAGGAGCGCACACGGCCATCCTCCTCGGGGTGATGGAACCAGCCGGGTCGGATGGATGTATCCACCTCGGCGGGATACCACGCCAACTCCCCAGCCCCGGCAATGGCATCGCGGCTGCCCAGGTCGTCGTCGGTCGTGTCCACGTGGCGGGAGAAGGCGCCGTCGTCGGCCTTCTGGCTCTTTTCGGCTGTGCGCTCGGCGTCGCGCAGGCTGGCCGGCACCACGCTCCATTCGCTGGGCCGGCAGCGGCCGGCCTCATTGCCGCACCAGCGCACATCCGGCCCGCAGATGGATATCACTGCGCCCGGCTGCAGCCGGCGGATCAGCGCGAACCACGCGTCCCAATCGTACACCTGGCGCTTGCCGTTGTTTCCCTCGCCGCAGGCGCCGTCCAGCCAAACGCAGAACACGTCGCCATAGCCGGTCAACAGCTCTTCCAGTTGGTTCAAATAGTAGCGGTTGTAAGCTTCGCCGTGGCCGTAGGTGGGCTCATGGCGGTCCCAAGGGGAAAGATAGACTCCAAAGCGCAGGCCTCCCTCTCGGCATGCGGAAGCCACCTCGGCGACCATGTCGCCCCGGCCGCCGCGCCAGGGGCTGTTCTTCACCGAATGCTCCGTATATCGGCTGGGCCACAGGCAGAAGCCGTCGTGGTGCTTGCATGTGAGGATCAGCCCGGTCATGCCGGCGCTCTTGCACGCGCGCACCCACTGGCGGGCGTCAAATTCCATGGGGTTGAAGATGGCGGGGTCTTCATCGCCCAGGCCCCATTCGCGGTTGGTGAACGTATTGACGCCGAAATGGGCGAAACCGTAGAACTCCATGCGCTGCCAGGCCAACTGTCTCGGCGAGGGGCGCACGGCCAAGGCGCTTTCAAGGATTTCCGGGAAATGCTCACCGCTCATGTTACGCTCCTGTTACGGGTAGTAGATGATCATGCTGACCAGCGCCTGCCGCTCGCCGTCGTTGCGGTAGCTATGGGGCCTGTCGGCCTTGAAGCGCAGCGCGTTACCCGGCTGCACGACGTAGTCTGTGTCTTCCACGCATACGGTGACCGCGCTTTGGTACACGGTCATAAACTCCTGGCTGCCCTGCAGATGCCCCTCGGCGCTCAAGGTACCGCCGGGGTCTATCTCCACCGAATACATCTCAAACCGTCGGGTCTCGTCGAAGGGAAACAGAGGATAGTTGCGGAACCTGCCACCGTCCTCCACGAAGGGCTGCACCTGGCTGCGCTCCACCAGCTCGATGTCCTGCTCCGGGCGGCTCATCAGCGCTGTGAAGCTGATCTTAAGACCATTGGCGATCTTCCACACGGTGGCCACCGTCGGGTTGACCTCGCCGCGCTCGATCTGGCCCAGCATGCTCTTGCTGACGCCGCTCAGGCGCGCCAGCGTGTCCAGGCTCAGCTTGCGCTCTTCCCGTAAACGCTTGAGATTTTCCGCAATGATGCTGTTCAGGCTATCCACGTTACCTCACCCGTTGACAATATACTGCACGAATCATATCATGATGTTGCACAGGACAGTATCCTGCACCAACACGACCATTATATCATACATCCGGGAGGAGGAAACCCCTTGCACAATCTGGCCGCCTTTTTGACCTATGCGGTGGTCACGACGTTTACACCGGGCCCCAACAACATCATGGCCATGACCAACGCCAGCAAGCACGGGTTTCGGCGCAGCCTCCCCTTCTGCCTGGGCGTGGGCGCGGGTTTCCTGCTGATCCTGGGCGCGTGCGTGGCCTTCAGCGCGGCGCTGTACAGCGCGCTGCCCAAGGTGCAGCCCGTGATGACCGCACTGGGCGCGGCCTACATGGTTTGGCTGGCGTGGAAGGTGTGGCGCAGCAAGCCCGGCACTCATGGTGAGGAAAAGACGCATCTGGGCTTTTTCGCAGCCATGGCGCTGCAGTTCGTCAACCCCAAGGGCATACTGTACGGCATCACGATCGCGACGACGTTTCTGCAGCCCGGTACACTGGGCGTGCCGGCGCTGGCCGGTGTCACGGTGTTTCTGGCTTTCCTTGGCACCGTGTCCACAGCGTGTTGGGCGCTGGGCGGTTCCTTGTTTCAACGGCTGTTCCAGCGGCACGCCCGCGCCGTCAACGGGATCATGGCGCTGCTGCTGGTGTACTGCGCGGTGTCGCTTTTTCTCCCCCACTAAACAGTCGTGATGGGGAAAGCTTCCGTGGCCTCAATGTGATCCTCATCCACGCGGCAGATGAGCCCATGCACCCGCACGCCGGCGGCGATGGCCTCGCCCAGCAGCCGGGCGAACTCCGGGTCGGTGGCGGCGTTGGGCGCGAAGGACCGGGCGGCCGGGTGCTGCAGCACGAAGAGCACATGGCAGCCCACGCCCTGCCCCACCAGCGCCGCCAGGCCCCGCAGGTGCTTGCGGCCCCGCTCGGTGGGCGCGTCGGGGAACATCGCAACGCCGCCGCGCTGCAGCGTGGCGCACTTGACCTCGATGTACTGCGGTTGGCCATCCACCGTGCACATCATATCGAAGCGGCTGTCGCCGTGGGCCACCTCCCGGCGCAGGGCGCGCACATCGGTGAGCCCCGGCACCAGGCCCGCGCATATGGCGTCCCAGGCCACGGCCTCAGCCAGATGGGCGTTTATGACGACCCAGTGCCCCAGGTTGTGCACCATGACCAGCGAGCACGCCGTGCGCCTTCCCTCGGGAGCAGGCCGCACCCTCACCGCTACGCCGGGCATCAGCAGCTCGGCCAGCCGGCCGGAGTTGGGCACGTGGCACAGCGCCTCATGCCCATTCCACAGCACCCGCGCGGCAAAGCGGTTGTCCCGGCGCAGGAACACAGCGTCCTGCAAACCGTCTATGAGCATCAGCCCTCGCGCACCCACACGAGCATCTCGCCAGGATTGCGATTGGCCCACAGATAATACGGAATGAACATCAGCTTGGTCTGGTAATAGGTGTTTGCGACGTCGGCCAGATAGGGCTGCTCGCCCCAAGCGGCGGCGTTGGGCCGCAGGCCGTCGGCGCAGATAACGTTGCACCCGCCCAGCAGCTCTTCATCATAATCCAGCTTCAATGCGTTGCCCGCGGGCAGCACAACCTCATGCAGCTCGTCGCCGTTGTCCTCTTCCTCCAGGCAGTAGACGATGGGGCCGCACTGCACGGCCACCTTGCCGATGTCGGCTCGTATCGCCGGCGTGGCGCGCACGCGCACCGGGCGCATGGGCAGGTCCAGCTCCAGCGTGTCGCCTTCCTTCCAGATGCGGCGCACATAGGCGTAGCCGTCGCGCACCAGGCCCAGCAGCATCTGCTCCTCGCCATTGATGCGCAGCTTGGGGTTGGCGCACCACGCCGGGATGCGCAGCGCCAGCGTAAATTGCCGGGGTTGGGCTGTCGTGATCTTCATGCCCACGGCGCCATTCCAGGGCAGCTCCGACATCGTCGTGAGCAGCACAGGGCCGCCGGCCACATCCAGTTGCACGCGCCCGCCCATATACAGATGGCAATACACGGTGTCTCCGCCCTGGGTATACGCGTAATCGCCCAGTGAAGCCAGCAGACGCGCCACGTTGGGCGGGCAGCAGGAGCAGCCGAACCACGGCGGCCGCTGTGTGAGCACATGGCGGCGGCTGGGGTTCTTAAGCCCCGCCTCCGGCCACACTTCCAGCGGGTTTACATAGAAGAAGCGCTTGCCGTCCTGGGCGATGCCAGCCAGCACGGTGTTATACAGCGCCCGCTCCATGATATCGGCGTATTCACCCTTGGGCTGCAAGCGCAGCATGCGCTGGGCGAAGAAAATAAGCCCGATGGAGGCACATGTCTCGGCATAGATCGTGTCGTTGGGCAGGTCATAATCCATCGTGAAGGCCTCGCCGTGGGCCGTGGAGCCGATGCCGCCGGTCACATACATGCGACGGAGGGTCATGTTGTCCCATAATGTGCGGCAGGCTTCCAGCAGGGTATCATCCTTGTTCTCCAGCGCCAGATCGGCCATTGCGGTCAGCAGATAGACCGCACGCACCGAGTGCCCTTCCACGCTGGTCTGCTCGCGTACCGGCGCGTGGGCCTGGTTGTAGGCTGGGTTGAGCCCCGGCGCAGGCACAGGCCCCTTGGCCCAATAGCCGGTTTTTCCCCTCTTCTCCCACTCGGTGTCGAAGAAATAGGGCTGCCTGCCTCGTTCCTCAACGAAGAAGTTCGCCAATCTCAAATACTTCTTTTCGCCGGTGGCGCGATACAGCTTGACCAGCGCCAGCTCGATCTCTTCGTGGCCATCGTAGCCGCGAATCTGGCCTTTATTGGGGCCAAAAGTCTTGTCGATGTAGTCGGCATAGCGGCGCACAATGTCCAGCAGCTTGCGCTTGCCCGTGGCCTGCCAGCACGCGATGGCCCCCTCGATCAGGTGGCCGGCGCAATAGAGCTCGTGGCACTCCCACAGGTTGGTCCAGCGGTTTCCGGGCTCCTTGACAAGATAATAAGAGTTAAGATAGCCATCCTCACCCTGGGCCTTTTCCAGTACAGAAGCCACCTCGTCCAGCAGCGCTTCCAGCTTGGGGTCGGCCTTGGTCTGCAGGCTGTAGCCCACAGCCTCCAGCCACTTGCCCACGTCGCTGTCCTGGAACACCAGGCCTTCATATTCCCCCGTTTCCAGGCCGGCAGCCACGCGCAGATTGTGCATGGCGTGGCTGGGCTCCGCGCCGGGGATGCGGTCGTTGAGCGCCTCCCACTGGTAGGGCAGAACCTGTTCGCGCACCAGGTCCTGATAACGGCTCCAGAAGCCGTCGCGTATCTTGACATCCTTTAAGGGCAGCGGGTTGCTCGTCTTTTTTTCCATGTCGCACTCCCTTGAGCAAAATAAAGGTACGGCGCAATGCGTCGTACCTGATATTCGTTACTTGTTCTTGATGTATACGTGCCAAATGTTGGGCCGGCCTGTCTGGCGCTTGTCCACCTCGAAGGCGCTCAACGATTCGATGAGCGGCGTAAGCGTGCGGTGACCATAGTTGCGGGTGTCAAAGTCGGGCATCTTTTTGGCCAGCAGGCTGCCCACGTCGGACAGCGACGCCCATCCGGACTCCTCGGCCACGTCGGAGATGGTCGCCTGCAGGATCTTGATGAGCTTGTCTACGCTGAAGTCCTCATCCTGCGGTTCGGGCGCCGTAGCCGCGGCCACGATGGCGGCTGCCGCAGCGGCAGCGGCCTGGGCGGCCTGCACCGCTTGGGCATTCTGCGCGGCTGCGGCCTTTCCGTTGCCGCTCTTGGGCGGGTGGGCTTGCTGGTTCGCCGCGGGCGCCGCGGGGGCAGCAGCCGTTACCGGGGGCTCGCCGTTGCCTTCCTTCAGGTTTTCTATGTAGATGAAGCGCTCGCAGGAGGCCTTGAAGGGCACGGGGGTCTTTTTTGCGCCCATGCCGATGACGCGCATGCCCGCCTCGCGCAGGCGCTGGGCCAGGCGCGTAAAATCACTGTCGGAGCTGACGATGCAGAAGCCGTCCACCTTTTGGGAATAGAGAAGATCCATGGCGTCAATGATCATCGCCGAATCAGAGGAATTCTTACCGGACGTGTAGCGGTATTGCTGAATCGGTGTGATCGCGTATTCCAGCAGCACGTTCTTCCAGCCGCCGGCGGCAGGCTGTGTCCAGTCTGTATAGATGCGCTTTATGGTCGGGTTGCCGTAGCGGGCGATCTCCGCCATGATGGGCTTCACCCAACCATAAGAGACGTTCTCCGCGTCAATGAGCACGGCCAGCTTTTGTTCATTGTGGATATCCATCGATTCCTCCCAGGCGCATATACGGTTTTATTATACCCCGTTTAAACGGTCCTGTCTTGATCCTGTTGAAAAATTTTGGCTTAAGCTACAGCATGATCATGCCAAAACGCGCTGGATATGGGCTAGAAAATCGGGTACGGGGTTGTGGCCCAGCTGGAACAACGCCCGGCTTCCCACCATGTCCTCCAGCTCGTTGAAGCACAGCGCGCCGCCGTGGCGGATGAAGTCCACACCGGCATAATCCAACGTGAG
This sequence comes from Bacillota bacterium, assembly GCA_023422005.1. GTDB lineage: Bacteria > Bacillota > Clostridia > Christensenellales > UMGS416 > JAEYRA01. The sequence goes on from JAEZSC010000151.1 coordinate 77,194, forward strand.
CGCCCCGCACACCCGGTACACCATGTCCAGCTCCTGCTCCGTGGGTTCATAGAGCTCCGCCGTGCCACCCAAAGAGACGTTGGCGCGAAAATCCGTGCGGCTGCTGCGGCGAACGGACTTCAGAGGCTGGCCGCCGATTACATAAAAGCGCACGTCCACACCGGGCTCGTCGCTCAGCCGCTGAACCAGCACCCGGTTGCCGGGGATGCGCAGCGCGCAGCCCAACAGCGCATCCTCATCCCTGGCCAGGAACACGGCGCTGCCGCCGTGACCGGCCGGGTCCTTGGCCACCACGGGGTAGCCCAAGCCATGGCGCACCAGGGCCTCGGGTGAGTTGGCGCACAGGGCGGACGGCAGCACTGGCAAGCCCAGCCGACGGGCCAGCGCCAGCCCATGGGCCTTGTCGTTGCCGCACAGGGCCGTGGCCGCGGGGTTGAACACGCGGCAGCCCATGGCTTGCAGCAGCGCCGCAAGGCCCGCGTCCCGGGTGCGGTTGATAACAAATTCGGGTTGCGCCCAACCGCCCAGCGGCAGCGTCAGTTCCTCGCTGAGCTTGAGTGCGACATCCAGCCCATATGCGCCGCCCATATGCACGAACAAATCCGCAAAGGGGCGGTTGCGCAGGTATTCCTCGCGGGAATACAGCAGCCAGCCGCGCTTCATCGCAACATCACCTCTCGCATGTGGCGGGCCATGGCGTCCGCCACGTCCACGCCGGTGCAGTGGTACAGGTTCTTGAAATGGGCGTTGGAATTTACCTCGCACAGCAGCGGTTGGTCCTCCGGTCCAAAGAGCAAATCCACACCGGCGAAGTCCGCGCCCAGGATGTTGCAGCAGCGCACAGCCATGTCCACGAATTCCCGCGGGGCGTCAAAGGGGTGCATGGCGCCGCCGTTGCTGGCGTTGGCACGAAAATCGTGGTCGCTGGTGCGCAGAACCGAGGCCACCACGCGGCCGCCAACAACCTGCAGGCGCACGTCCCGCCCGCAGCTTGAGGCTATGAATTCCTGCGCCAGATGGGGCGCATGCACCAACCGACGATGCAAGTCATCGAGTTCCTTCTCATTGCGCACCAGATACACCTGCGCGCCGAAGGAGCCGAAACACTCTTTGACGACCATCGGCAAGCCCAGCTCATCCATGGCACGCTGCACAAAACGCCCGTCGTGCTCGCTGTGCCCAGGGAACACCAGCGGCGCCACCAGCGTGCGGGGCATCGCAATGCCGCGGTTGCTTAAGGCGATGTGCGTGAGCGACTTGTCGTCGCATGTGGCCACGACCTGCGACCGGTTGAAGAGCCGCAGACCCAGCGCCTCCAGCTGCAGCGCCAGGCGGATGTCCTTGTCCCAAAACAGCACAAAATCCGGCCGGTCCGCCCGCAGGGCGGTGCTGCCTCCGTCGATCACCGCGGCCACCTGCGTGTTGCTCAGGGGCATTGGGTGCACATCATGGTCTTGCAGGCTGCGGCACAGCCACTGCACGAGCTCGGCGAACTTGGGCGTCTGCAGGGAACCGTTGTATATCAACCATGCGGTCAGAGAACTCATTGCGCTCCCGAAAGCGATGAAATCGCGGTTTGTTCCCTCCATCATACAGCATCCCCAGCCATGCATCAATCCGAACAATCGACGAAAAACTTTATAAAAAATGTTTGAAAAAACGCTTGACCCTGACGCTGCGTGATGGCTTACACTGGCATTGTCAAAAGGAGGCCACCCAATGACCTACACCGTACAGCAGCTGGCAAAGCTCTCCGGCGTCACCGTGCGGGCGCTGCACCACTACGATGCCATCGGCCTGCTGCAGCCCGGCGGGCGCTCCGCCGCAGGCTATCGGCTCTACGGCCCGGCAGAGCTGGAGCGGCTGCAGCAGATCCTTTTCCTGCGGGAGTTGGATTTCCCGCTGGAGGAAATATCCGCGCTGCTGGACAGCCCCGACTTTAACCGTGAGCAGGCGCTCACGCAGCAGCGCGAGCTGCTGAACCAGCGCATCCAACGGCTGCAGCGGCTGCTGGGCACGCTGGAGCGCACACTGCAAGCCATGAAAGGAGAAATTGATATGAGTGACAAAGAAAAGTTCGAAGGTTTCAAACAGGAAATGATCGACAAGAATGAAAAGCAATTTGGCGCCGAGGCGCGAGCCAAATATGGCGACGACACCGTAAACAAGTCCAATGCCAAGGTCATGGGCATGAGCCGCGAGCAGTATGCCCGTATGGAGGCCCTCACCCAGGAGCTTAACGACACGCTCAAGGCTGCCTTCGCCCAAGGCGACCCGGCCAGCGAGCTGGCGCAAAGGGCCTGCGAGCTGCACAAGCAATGGCTGAGCTCCTTTTGGGAAAGCTACAGCCGCGAGGCCCATCTGGGCATCACGCAGATGTATGTGGACGACCCCCGCTTCACCGAATACTATGACAAGATCGCGCCGGGGTGCGCGGAATTCTTAAGGGACGCGGTGAAAATCTACTGCAAATAGCATCACAAAAAGAAGATACGCCCTCCGGCAATTGCCGGAGGGCGTGTTATATCGTCATCCATGTGTCAGCAACAAATCATAAGGTTCACGTGCGGTCTTTTTGTGTCGGTCCACACATGATCTTACGAATGTCAAATACAATGTAGTAAATATCTGCTTGGGTAGCATCATGAAGTACCTCAAATTTGTGGCCACCCTTTTCTTACTGTTCCTGTTTGGATGCACTGGAGGAAAAATATCCGCACCTGCAGACACCAAACATACCTTTGACGGCCTTGTCATCGTTCTGGACCCCGGTCACGGCGGGATAGACCATGGGGCTACCAGCGTGACTGGCGCCAAGGAAGATCAGTTGAATTTACAGGTGTGCCTTCTGGTTAGCGATCAGCTCCAGAAAGCCGGCGCCGTGGTCGTCATGACCAGGGAAAGCGCGGAGGTCGATTATTCCGGCGACGGCGAAACCCGCAAACGCCGGGATATGGCCAACCGCGCGCGGCTCATAGAGGCCAGCAAAGCCAGCGCGGTCATAAGTGTTCACATGAACAAATATCCAAACGGAAAGTTTTTTGGCCCTCAGACATACTTCCGCAAGGGCGACCAGCTGTGCAGACAATTGGCCAGCGATATTCAGGACCAACTGCTTGACAAGCTGCCCAGCTACAAGAAATACCGGGTGATCGAAGGCAACTTTTTTATACTGAACGTTTCAGAGGTTCCGTCGGTGCTGGTTGAGTGCGGGTTCCTTTCCAACAGGGCAGACGACAAGCGCCTGCAGGATTGTTCCTACCAGCAGAAAGTAGCGGAGTGTATCTTCATGGGCATCTGCGACTACTTCGGCGTTGTATATGGCAAAAACAAAGATACCGGGTGGTCAGGAGGCTTTGCATGAAAAGAACGAAACTTGACTTCCTAATAGCGGTCTGCGCCTTGGCTCTGCTGGTTGAGCTGGCTGTCTTCGTGTCGTCTTCGCTTTCGGCATCCGCCTCGTCGGATGCTCCTATGGACGGGGTCCGGCTGCCCATCATCATGTACCACAGCATCGTTAACGCACCAAACCGCTGGGGAACCTATGTGATCAGCTCCGATGAGCTGGAAAGCGATTTGAAGTATCTTGAAGAGAACCACTATACAACCGTTACGATACAGGACCTGATCGGATATGTATACGAGGGTAAGGCGCTGCCGGAAAAGCCCGTCATGCTGACGTTCGATGACGGATACTACAACAACTACCTGTACGTCCTCCCGCTGCTGGAAAAGCACAACATGCGAGCTGTCATCTCAATTGTCGGGATATATACGGACAGATTCAGCGTTGCGGTGGACAACAATCCCCTTTACTCCCATGTAACCTGGCCTCAGATCAGGGAAATGGTGAATTCCGGATACGTCGAGATTCAGAATCATTCCTACGACCTGCATAAGATCAGCAAGGATCGCAGCGCGAGCATGAAGGTCAGCGGAGAGTCCATCGAGCATTATCGGGCCATCTTGATATCGGACACCATCAAACTGCAGTCGCTTATGGATATCAACACAGGCCGAATGCCGACAGCCTTCACCTACCCCTTCGGGCTCGTGAGCAAGGACTCCACCGCCATCATAAAGGACATAGGCTTCAAAGCCTCGCTGTCCTGCTATTCGGGAATCAACCAGATTACCGATGATCCGGACAGCCTGTATTTGTTGAAACGATTGTTAAGGCCCCACGGAAAGCCGGTATCGCGGCTGCTGGCTGGAAAATATAAGTAGGCGGGCGAAGACCCGGCGGCAGAGGGGATCATGAGCGCGGAGCTGTTCCCCTGCCGGGTTGCACGGATATGAGGCTGGAATCTCAGGATTGCGGCAGCCATACGTGGAACGTTTCTCCAGGTTCGTGAGTCTAAGAGTTGTCGCAGAACCGGAGATTGCCGCGCTTTGTGCCGCATCGCCGAAACAAAAGAAAAACGGAGCTTAACGAACAAAGCCATGAAATACAATAAAATTACGATCCTGCTGCCGGCGCTGTGCGTGCTGCTTTTAAGCGCCTGTTCGGGGATAGGCGTCTTTCTGGGCCAGGTGGCTCAATTCGAGCTGCCCGCCGCCTGGGGAATGCCTGCCAACCCCGACGCTACAGCCGGCAAGCACCAGGAGGGCCAGCCGATGATCACCGCCGACGCTTCCGGCCATGGCCGGTTCGAACCCACACCCACCAACATCGTTGCCCCCAACGCCGGCGCAGCGGAGTGGTTGGTCAACTGCGACGAATCCGTATCCCTGCGCGAAGCGCCGGACTACGGTGCCAAGTCCATCCGCAAGGTGCTCAAGGGCGAATCCGTGGAAGTGCTCGGGTTCATAGGGGTGTTTGCGAAGGTCAAGTACGGTTCACTGGAAGGTTATATCCTCTCAAGCTATGTGAAGCCCGAGTCCGGCGGGTTCGAAAGCGAGCTGCGCATCGTGCGCCCGGTGGAGAACTACAGCTACGGGCAAATGCTGGACGACATGGAGAAGCTCAAGAAAAAGTATCCCTCCAAGGTGACGCTGGGCAGCATAGGCCGCAGCGAGGAAGGCGCAGATATCCCGGTTATGATCGTCGGGAGCCCGGACGCCAAGCATCAGGTGCTCGTACAGGGGGCCATGCACGGGCGGGAGCACGCGACGGCCTGGCTGGTTATGGCCCAGGCAGAGTACATGCTTGCATCCGGCAGCCGCGACTTCATGGGCGGCACGATCAAAGAAGCGCTGCGGAATGTGAGCTTCCACATCATCCCCATGAGCAACCCCGATGGCGTCAAGATCAGCCAGCAGCGCGTGCTGTCGAAACAGCAGATGGCGATATACGAGAGCGACAGGGCCAAGGGGTACACAAAAAGCAGCCCCGCAGAATACGCAGCCTTATGGAAGGCCAACGCGCGCGGCGTAGACCTGAACAGGAACTTCGACGCTTCGTGGGACGAGCTGGATATACGGGATCAGCCCTCCACCGAGCGCTACAAGGGAACCGCGCCGGTGGACCAGAACGAGAGCCGGGCCCTGGCGCAATATGCGCTGAAACATTCCTTCGCGGCGACGGTCAGCTACCATGCTACGGGCTCCTTGCTGTACTATGACTACGGCGACGATGTAAGTGTCGTGAAACGATCCTATGACCTCGCCATTGCCATTCAGGATGTAACCGGATATGCGCCGACAAAGGACGATGAGCTGGATGCCGGCGGGTTCAAGGATTGGGCGATGGCCCACGGCGGCATTCCCTCTGTGACCGTGGAGGTCGGGTGCCAGGATGCGCCGCTGCAGGAGAGGGAGATTTACGCTTTGTATGAGCGGAACAAGCTTGTCTTGCCGGCGGTGGCGGCGTGGGTTAAGAAGGGGTAACTGTAAAGCCCTTATGGTTTGCTAAAATGATTTCTGTTTTTCGTGTCCACTTTTCTGATAAGCGTTCTATTAGTGTTATTTTATCATTGTCGAACCGTATATCGTTTAAATTGTCTATACTTACTTCATAATAAGCGCTTGGTTTAACTATCTTAATACCTGTGTCTTCGTCAAATACAATTCCTCGGTTCTCATCAAACCCCTCAATCATAAGTCTTGCACCACTAAATCGCAATCCGCAATGCTCAACTTGAAGGCAAAATTGACAAGAAGAAGTAAAATGCCTATCATAACTACTTCTATCTGTAGTCAAGTATTCTTTTATTGTAATGGTTTCGCCTTTTAGTTGCTCAAGTTTATTAACCGTATTTTCTAGCTTTTCAATTAACTCCTTATCCATACAGATTGCCTTTCCTGCTAAATATTAGAGGTTTGTGACACCCCTCAAGTTCAGTTCCTCATTCACCTTTGTACAAGCGCGAAAGTATGGCTATTATAATCCCAAGATATAGCAAATACAATATCATATACTAGAGTTTATGAATAAGAAGAGCATGACGCGCCCGTATATCCTTTCAATGGCTATTAAACGTGGTCACACCGAAGGGGTCTGATGATGGAATTCGAACCCCATGACTGGGCTTGTACCAAGCCCTGAAAAGCCTGCAGCACTTTGATTCTTTGCTGGCACAACCACAGAGAAAGCAAAAACCCCAACTTGCGGTGGGGTTTTTGCTTCTGGAGCTCTTAACCAGATTCGAACTGGTGACCTCGTCCTTACCAAGGACGCGCTCTGCCGACTGAGCTATAAGAGCACAAATGGTTTGTCTGGTGCGAAAGGTATTATAGCAAAAGGACGGGCAAAAAGCAACCACGAAATTTTGATGCATCGATTCAAGCCCACCCTTGCAAGTCTACTTGCACGACCCTGCCAAAAAGGAGTATAATTGTATAAATTATCATCCATCATGAAGCGTGTATGAAAGATTTTCCCGCGGAGCTCGGCAAATCCGCGGGTTTGGAGGTTTTTATGGCCGTCGTCTCCGGTTTGGTCCCCCCTAAGCTCACTTTGGAAGGCCTGAAAAACGCCAATGGCCCTGTAACAATATGCGGTATTGTGCATAAAATCCGTGATATGGGTTCTTTCGCCTTCGTCATGCTGCGCACCGGGCGCTATGTGCTGCAATGCGTGGCCGACCAGGCGCTGACCGCCCAATGCCTGGACCTGCGCGAGGGCTATGGCATCCGCGCCCAGGGCATCGTGCGCGCCGACGGGCGCGCCGCCTACGGATTTGAGATCGCCTTGAGCGCCGTGGAAGTGCTCTCGCGCTTAGCCGAGCCGCTGCCGGTGACGATCAACAAACGTAAGAGCCACATCTCCATAGAGGCCTCACTGGAATACCGCCCGGCGGCGCTGCGCAACCCCGCCATGCGCGCGGCCTTCAAGATGCAGGAGGCGCTCAGCCGCGCCTTCCGCGAATACCTGACGGCGCAGGATTTCACCGAGATCCATTCGCCAAAGATCGTGGGCGCCGGTGCCGAGGGCGGCAGCAACCTATTCAAACTGCAATACTTCGACCGCAAGGTGTTTTTGGCCCAAAGCCCTCAGTTCTACAAGCAAGCCATGGTGCCGGTGTTCGAGCGCGTGTTCGAGATCGGCCCGGTGTTCCGCGCTGAGCGCCACAACACCAGCCGCCATCTCAACGAATACACGAGCATGGATTTCGAGATGGGCTTCATCGACAGCATGTTTGACGTGATGAACATGGAGACCGGCCTGCTGCGCTACACGCTGGAACTTCTGGAGCGTGAATACGCCGAAGAACTGCGCGTGCTGGACGTCAAGATGCCACGCATCGGCGGGGATGGCATTCCGGCCATCCGCTTCCACGACGCCAAGGCGGTGCTGGAGAGCAAGTACGGCCGCAAGATCACTTCCTATAACGACATCGAACCGCAGGAAGAAGTGCTGCTGTGCCAATATGCCCAAGAGGAGTTGGGCTGCCCGTTCCTGTTCGTTACCCACTACCCCACGTCGGCGCGGCCCTTCTACGTTATGGAAGACCCGGAGAACTCCGAGGTCACGCTGAGCTTTGACCTGCTGTTCCGCGGCTTGGAGATCACCTCCGGCGGCCAGCGCATCCATGATTATGACATGCAGGTGGCCAAGATGCGCCGCATGGGCCTGGACCCGGCGGATTTCGAAGGATACCTGATGACCCACAAATACGGCACGCCGCCCCACGGCGGCCTGGGCCTGGAGCGCCTGACGATGCAGCTATTGGGGCTGGACAACATCCGCTGGACGGCGCTGTTCCCCCGGGACATGAACCGCGTGGAACCATAAGGAGAGCATATGGACATCACGACCGATCACGCCGCATACATCGCGAAGCTGGCCAAGCTGAGCTTTAACGAGAAAGAGCTGGAGGCCATGGCCGCCGACATGCAGAGCATACTGGGCTTTGCTCAGGAGATCAACGAGTTGGATACCTCCAGCGTCGCCCCCATGGAGCATGTGCTGCCCATACAGAACGTGCTGCGCACCGACGGTGAGCCCTCCCCTTTCGCCCGGGAGGCGCTGCTGGCAAACGCGCCGCAGCAGGTGGACGGCTGCTTTGCCGTGCCCAAGGTGATCGAGTAGGCCGCGCATTGCTTCAAAAGCCGTTAAGAGGTGACCATGCAGGAAGAAATCAAAGCATCGCTGCGCCTGTCCTACGACGCCAACGCCTTGGACAGGGAAAGCGGCGACATGCAGCCGTGGAAACTGCAGCCCAGATCAGCGTATCTTGAGTTGCTGGTGAAAGAGCGCAAGACTTCGCTGCTGGAGATCGGCGCCGGCCCCGGCAAAGACAGCCGCTTCTTCGCAGACCACGGTATGGACGTGACGGCCACAGATCTGTCGCCCAACATGATCGAGCTGTGCAAGCAAAAGGGCCTGCGCGCCCAAGTGCTGGATTTCTTCCGCCTGAATGAGCTGGGACGGACCTTTGACGCCGTGTGGTCCATGAACTGCCTGCTGCACGTGCGCAAAGCCAACCTGGACGCCGTGCTGCGGCAGATCGACGGCGTGCTGAACCCCGATGGCCTGTTCCACATGGGCGTGTACGGGGACAGGGATTTCGAAGGTGTCCGTGAGGAAGATGTCTGCGAACCCAAGCGGTTCTTTTCCTTCTTTGCCCACGACCACCTGAAGGCCGTGCTAGAAAGGCATTTCGATATTGTGGAGTTCACCGTCATTGAAACCGGCGACAACGTCGCGTTCCAATCGGTTGTATTGAGAAAACGAGCCAAGGTGCAGGAGTCCTATGATGAAGTTGTATGAGTTATCCGCGCGGGAAATTGCCCAGCGCATTGCCGCCGGTGAGCTGACCGCCGTGGAGGCCACCCAGGCACATCTGGAGCGCATCGCGCTGGTGGAGCCCACGGTGGACGCGCTGCTGCATTTTGACGCCGCCGCCGCGCTGGAGCGCGCCCGGGCCGTGCAGACCAAGATTGACGGGTTGCGTGCCGACGGCGCCCCCCTGCCGCCACTGGCCGGCGTGCCCATCGTCATAAAAGACAACCTGTGCACCCGCGGCACGCGCACCACGTGTGCCAGCCGCATCCTGCACAACTTTGTGCCGCCTTATGACGCGACCGTGGTGCGCCGCCTGCACGATGGCCTCACGGTAATGATCGCCAAGGCCAACATGGACGAATTCGCCATGGGTTCCTCGTGCGAGCACTCGGCTGTGAAACCCACCCGCAACCCGTGGAACCCCGCCTATGTGCCCGGCGGATCCTCCGGCGGCTCCGCTGCTGCCGTGGCCGCGCTGGAAGCGCCGCTCTCGCTGGGCAGCGATACCGGCGGGTCCATCCGCCTGCCGGCGGCCTTCTGCGGCGTCACGGGCCTCAAGCCCACCTATGGCTCAGTATCCCGCTACGGCCTGGTGGCCTTCGCCTCTTCGCTGGATCAGATCGGCCCCTTCGCCCGCGACGCCGCCGACTGCGCGCTGCTCTATGACGCCATCGCCGGCCACGACCCGCTGGATTCCACCTCCGCCGACATCGAATACCCCGGTGTGTCCGCCGGCATCGGGGGTGGCATGGAAGGCCTGCGCATCGGTCTGCCCGCCGAGTACTTCGGCCCCGGCATGGACGAGGGCGTGCGCGCCTCCATCCTGGAAGCCGTGGAGCAGTTCAAGGCCATGGGCGCCCAGGTGGAAGAAGTCAGCATCCCCTCGCTGGGCCACGCGCTGTCCGCCTATTATCTGATCTCCTCCGCCGAGGCCAGCAGCAACCTGGCCCGCTTTGACGGCGTGCGCTATGGCTACCGCGCCGAGGGCGCGCAGAACGCCGACGACCTGTATGTGGCCAGCCGCAGCGAGGGCTTCGGCCCGGAGGTCAAGCGGCGCATCATGCTGGGCACCTACGCGCTGTGCTCTGGCTACTACGACGAATATTACAAGAAGGCACTCAAGGTGCGTTCGCTGGTCAAGGCCGGCTTTGACGCGGCCTTTGAGCGCTTCGACGTGTTGCTGTCCCCCACCGCCGCCACCACGGCCTTCCGCCTGGGCGAGCGCACCGGTGACGCGCTGGCCATGTATTCCACCGACCTGTGCACGGTGTCGGTGAACATCGCCGGCGTACCGGCCATGAGCATCCCATGCGGATTCACCGGCGGGATGCCAGTGGGCCTGCAGCTCATCGGCCGGCCCTTCAGCGAGGGCACGCTGCTGCGCGCCGCCCACGCCTTCCAGCAGGCCACCGGGCACCACCTGGCCCGGGCGGCTCTTTGAGCGAGGTAATGTGATGAGCACTGTATACGAAACCGTCATCGGTCTGGAAATCCACTGCGAGCTGAACACCAAAACCAAGGTGTTCTGCGGCTGCTCCACGGAGTTCGGCGGCGAGCCTAACAGCCACACGTGCCCGGTATGCACAGCCATGCCCGGCACGCTGCCGGTGCTCAACCGCGAAGCCGTGGAAAAGTGCGTGACCGCAGGCCTGGCACTGGGCTGCGAAATCAACCGCCACGCCAGCATGGACCGAAAGAACTACTTCTACCCGGACCTGCCCAAGGCCTACCAAATCAGCCAGCTCTATCAGCCGCTGTGCAAGGGCGGCCTGGTGCGCTTTGCCTACACCGACGATCAGGGCAACGCCCGCGAGGGCGCGGTGCGCATCAACCGCATCCACCTGGAAGAGGACGCCGGCAAGTCGCTGCACGACGCCTATGGCCGCTCCACGCTGCTGGACTTCAACCGCTGTGGCGTGCCTCTCATCGAGATCGTCACTGAGCCGGATATCCGCTCCGCCGAGGAGGCTGGCGCCTTCGTGGACACCGTACGCGCCATACTGCAGTTTGCCGGCGTCAGCGAATGCCAGATGCAAAAGGGCAACCTGCGCGCCGACATCAACCTGAGCGTACGCCCCGTGGGTGGGCCTTTGGGCACCCGCACGGAGATGAAAAACCTAAACAGCCTGAAAGCCATCGTGCGCGCCGCCAAGAGCGAGGCCGCTCGCCAGATTGAGCTGCTGGGCGAGGGCCGCCGCGTGGTGCAGGAGACCCGCCGCTGGGACGATAACAAGGGCCGCTCCATCGCCATGCGCAGCAAGGAGGAGGCCAACGATTACCGCTACTTCCCAGATCCCGACCTGCTGCCGATCGTGCTGGACGATGAATGGATGTCCAGGCTGAGCGCGGCACTTCCCGAGCTGCCCGAGGCCAAGCGCGCCCGCTATGTGCGCGACTACGGCCTGCCGGAATACGACGCCGCGATACTGACCACCGACCCGGCCATGGCCCGTTTCTTTGAGGAGGCCGCCGCCGGCGCCGCCAGCGCCAAGGCCGTCAGCAACCTGCTCATGGGCGACATCCTGCGCCGTGTCAAGGAAGACGAGAGCACGACCTTCGCCGCGCTGCCCTTCACACCGGCGAAGTTGGCGCAGCTTGTGAACCTGTTGGAGGGCGGCACGATCAACAGCACCACGGGCAAGGCCGTGCTGGAGCGCATGTTCTCAGACGAGGGAGACCCCAAGGCCATCGTGGAAAAGCACGGCCTGGTAAAGGTGTCCGACACCGGCGCGCTGGCCGAAGCCGCCCGCCGCGTCATCGCCGCCAACGCCGACGCCGTGCGCGACCATCGCGCCGGTAAGGACAAGGTGTTCGGCTTCCTGATGGGGCAGATGATGAAGGAGACCCGCGGCAAGGCCGACCCCGAGACGGCCAAGCGGGTGCTGCTGGAGGAGATCGGAAAAGACTAATACTGGTCGAAATGGACGGCAAGAGCAAGCCCTTGCCCTACACTTCTCTGAAAGGAGGATTCGTAGGGCAAGGGCTTGCCCTTGCCGCAGGGTGATCTATACCGGTTTTGTCAATCCCGTCCTGCTCTCCGGCGAATGCCCCCCTCCCATGTGGGTGAACTTGTCGCCGATGAAGCAAGCGCGGAACAAGGCCCCCTCCCCGTACTTCTCGCGAATCGCGTCCACGGTCGTGTCCAGCCGGGTCAGCCGGTCATACCCCTGGCCATCAAAGAAGCTGTGCTGCCGAAAGCCATCCCTTGTGGCCTTTCCCACGGACACGCCCAATTGACGGATGGCCGTTTTGCGATCCCAGGCCCGGTCGAACACCTGGCACGCAGCCTGATAGATCTCCGTCGTCGCGTTGGTCATGGCCTTGAGCTGCGCCTGGTGCGAAAAATCCGCGAACTGGTTGGTGCGGATCTGCACGGTGACACAGCCGCCGTTCTGCTGATCCTTACGCATGCGCATGCCCACGGTCTCGCACAGCGACAACAGCACCCTGTGGGCCGTAACCGTGTCCGTCACGTCGAAGGGCGTCGTCGTGGAGTTTCCATACCCCTTGTTCAGCGCGATGTCGCAGGACACGTCGTCATCCATCCTGCCGTTGGCATAGTTCCAGATGACCTCGCCATGCTTGTGCAGATAGGAGCGCAGCATGGCCGGCGATGCCTTGGCGATGCCGCCGATCGTCTCTATGCCCAGCATCTTGAGCTTGCTCTCGGTGGCGGGGCCTACATAGAACAGCTCCCCCGCGGGCAGCGGCCACAGCTTGGCCTCGATCTCCGCGGGGAAAAGGGTGTGCACCGCGTCATGTGGCTTGAAGCCGCCGGCCATCTTGGCCAACAGCTTGTTATCGGAAACCCCTATGTTCACCGTAAATCCCAGCTCGTCGCGGATGCGGTTCTTTATCTTTTCCGCCATCAGCACCGGGGAACCGTATAGATGCTCGGTGCCGCTCATGTCCACCCAGGCCTCGTCGATGGAATATTGCTCCACGACCGGCGCAACCTCCTGCAGCAGCGCGATCAGGTGCCGGGACGCCTCGACATACAGCGCGTAATCGGGGTTTTCCACGATAAGGCCGGGGCATTTCTTCAACGCCTGGAACAGCGGCTCCCCGGTCTGTATGCCGAAGGCCTTGGCCGGTATGCTCTTGGCCAGTATGATGGAATGGCGGGACGCCTTGTCGCCGGCGATGGCCGAAGGCACCGTGCGCAGATCGAAGGTCTTTCCCAGCACCCTCACCTGATGGCAAGCCGTCCAGGACAAAAAGGCACTGTTGACGTCGATGTGATAGATGGTCCTCTTACCCATGGGTCCCTCACATCAGAATGTTGAACAGAACCCATTTATGGGTTCGCACCGAATACCGCAGCTCGTACATTTTATGCGATCCTTCCGTGCAGGCCCGGCACACATAGGCGAAGGCTTCCACGCCCACATACTGTATTTCCTTTTCCGTCACGACCTCCTGGATGCGCACCGTCCGCATGCAATGCTCAGAATCTTCAAACCGAAACCGGATGGGCCGGATGCGCCCATCGTAATCGCACACCGATATCATTTGCACAGGAATGTTCATCGCGTCCATTCAGAAAGCCCCTTTAACTGTTTATTGCCTTTTTAAGAACATATGTTCTTATAGCAAGTATATACAGCGCCACACAGGAAATGCAAGCGGTTTTTATTGGTAAATCGGAGACAAAAAAAGCAGGGCATCTGTTGATAAAGATCGCCCGGCGACATGCGCGGCGGGCGATAGATTGAAGCTATGACAAGTCGTCTGAATCGCCGCCGATGCAACAGCATCGGCGGCGAAGAGGCTGGCCTGCCAGCCTTACCAGCGGCATTTCCCATTACGGATGTTCTCGATAATCCGCAGTTGCGCCTCATGGTCCAGCGGCGCGGGCTCTCTTTGTCGCTGCGCCAGCGCGCCGTAGAGCTCCGGACGGCGCTCACGCAGGTTGCGCTCCTGCAGGTTGGGGATGCCGGAGGTCTGCGTGGGATAGTGCCATTCCGGCTGGATCTTGGGCACGTCCAGGTCGATCTCTTTGGTCACGATCACGTCCCGGTAGAAGCCGGCGTCGGCCAGCACCTGCCCCCAGTGGTCGATGACGCTGCTCTTGCCGGCGGCGTTGAAGACGTGGTTTTTGGCCGTGACGAGGTAGACGCCGTTGTCGTTGGCGCGGGTGCGCAGCGTGGCCTCGCCGATGCTGTCATACCAGCCGTACCCCGCCGTGGGGTGAAAGATGACTTCCGCGCCGGACAGCGCCACAGCCTGCGTGCATTCCGGGAACATCATGTCGTAGCAGATGCACACGCCAATCCTGCCGAAGTCGGTCTCGAAGCTGTCCAGACGGTCGCCGGGCGTCCCCTGCCAGCCCTCGTAGGCGGGCAGGTGGGTCTTGCGGTATTCCCACACGATGGCTCCGCCGCGGTCGAAAAGGCTGGCCACGTTGTAGTTGCGGCCCCCCACCCGCTTGTTGTAGCAGCCCACGACATACATGCTGTGCCGGCGGGCGATGTTGGAAAAGCCCTCCTCGGCCAGCGGCGCGGAAAGCTCCAGCAGCTGCGGGTAGATGTTGCGCTCGGTCGTGTCCACACAGTAATAGCTGGTGCCGCAGGCATCCTCGCACGTGGTCACGATGCCGCAGCCCTCGCGCCCGGCCTGCTCCAGCAGGCCCAGCGTGATGTCCAGCTGCTTTTTCACATACCGCTCGGTGATGGCCCGAGCGTCGGCCACATAGGCGTCGCCCATGCAATCGAACTCCGGCGGCACCGGCAGATAGCCCGGCTGTATAGTTCCAACCTTTATTTTACGCATGCTACCTCCTTTTCGCGACCGATGCTGTGGCATCGTTCGCGATCTAGACGACTTGCTCTTTACTTCCTTTATCGCCTGCCGCGCATGTCGCCAGGCGATCTCTTAGCGCTTAACTCTCATATTATGTTTCTTGGAACGTTATTTCGCCTATGGGCGGGTTCTTTCCCTACCTTGCAAATGTTTCTGTTCCCCTCCGTCGGATGAACCGCCGTCGGGATCATGCACCAATTCTCATTTAAGTGTTTTAGCGGGTAGTTACTCCACGAACACTGCCGCGTACCAGTTCTGCTCCTGGCGCTCCTCGGCCAGCGTGTAGATGGGCAGATGGAATTTGCGCGCTGTGGCGAACACATCGATGCCCACGCTGTGAAAAGCCGGGCGGGCCAGCTTGGGGTTGGCGCACGGATGGCCCTTGAGCCCCACGCACTCCTTGCACAGCCCGCAGTCGCTCATGGAAAAGGCGAAGTAATACCCGTCGGTAAAGGCACGCTGCTCCAGCTTCAGGCTTACCTGCTGGGTCGTGTGCTTGTCGTGGGCATGGATGATCACGCCCCAGCGGTACAGCCGCAGCATCTTCTCATATTCGTCCAACGACACATTGTTGGGCCGCGAAGGGCACGTGGGCCCCTTGCCCCAGTCACCGCAGCCATACATGCATTTGAGCAGCGTGCGCCGGTCGAACACCAGGTCATCAGGTGTAAAGAGCACAGCGTTGACCGCGCCAAGTTCCAGCGCCTGCTTAGTTAGCAGATCGCCGTATCCGTTGTTCATTGGTTCTCCTCCAAATCCAGATCCAGTATGGCGACGCTCAACCGCCGGCCGAACTTCTCGCCGATGCCCCGCATCTCGCCGACGCGCCGGAAACCCAGGCGCTCGTGGAATGTGATGCTTTCCTGATTGTCGGCATCCACCCAAGCGGTGATGACGCGCAGGCCGCTCTGCCGGGCGTCGGCGATCAGCCGTTGCATCAGCGCCTTGCCCATGCCCCGGCCCTTATACTCCGGCCGCACATAAACGCTGTTCTCCGCCACCGGCCAATATCCTGCCTTGGGCCGAAATGGCGACAGGCACCCGTAGGCCGCCACCTGGCCGTCCTGCTCCACGACATACAGCGGGTAGCGAGGCGGCTGGTGCTGGCGGAACCATGCCAACGCTTCCTCCATGGGCCGGTCGTCATAAGACCAGTTGACCGTAGTGTGGCGGATGAAGTGGTTGACCATGTCGTTGATCTGCAGCAGGTCGCTTTCCTCCGCCGGCCGGATATCCCAAGACATTACCGGCCGCCCCTGGGCTGGAAGCCCACCTTGCGGTAGACCTTGCTCAGCGTGCGCCGGGCAACGGCGTTGGCGCGGTCGGCGGACGTATTCAGCAGGTTTTCCAAATACCCCTTGTCGGCCAGCAGCTCGCGGTACTTCTGCTGAATGGGCTGCAGGCCAGCAATCACGGCGTCGGCCACGGCGTCCTTAAAGGCGCCATAGCCCTGGCCGGCGAAGTGGCTCTCCACCGCGGGCATGTCCATGCCGGTCATCGCGGCGAAAATCGTCATCAGGTTGCTGACGCCGGGCTTGTTCTCCGGGTCAAAGCGCACCTCGGCCTCGGAATCGGTGACGGCGCGGCGCATCTTGCGGGCGATGGCGTCCGGCGGGTCGATGATGGCGATGAAGGCGTTCTCGTCCTCGTCGGATTTGCTCATCTTGGAGAGCGGGTCCTGCAGGCTCTTGATGCGCGCGCCAACCTTGCCGTAATAGGCTTCAGGCACGACGAACGTGGGTGAATAGACGCTGTTGAAGCGCTGGGCCACGTCGCGGCAGATCTCCAGATGCTGGCGCTGGTCGTCGCCTATGGGGACCAGGTCCGCCTGATAGAGAAGGATGTCCGCGGCCATCAGCACCGGGTAGGTGAACAGACCGGCGTTGATGTTTTCCTCGTTCTTGCGGCTCTTGTCCTTGAACTGCGTCATGCGAGACAGCTCGCCCATATAGGTGAAGCAGTTCAGAACCCAGGCCAGCTCGGCGTGGGCACTGACATGGCTCTGGATGAACAGCGTGATCTTCTGCGGGTCCAGCCCCACGGCCAGGTAGAGCGCGGCCAGCTCCATGCTGCGCCGGCGCAGCTCGGCGGGGTTCTGGCGCACGGTGATGGCGTGCAGGTCCACGACGCAGTAATAGCAGTCGTACTCGTCCTGCAGGGTCACAAAGTTGCGCATGGCGCCGATGTAGTTGCCGATGGTCAGGTTGCCCGAGGGCTGTATGCCGCTGAAGATGACCTTCTTGGCGGCAGCGTTGGTTTCGGACATGGGGAAGCCTCCTTTTTCAAAGCAGACGGCTTTGTTCAATGTTTGCTTAGCAAAAAAGCCTGCCCCTTTCAGGACAGGCTTTGCCTGCGATACCACCTGGATTGGCGCTCGCGCGCCCACTCGTCGCGGGCCTTTACCCGCCTGCCGGTTAACGGCCGGCTGCCGTCCGCCCTACCCGCCTTACGCACTCGGGCCAGCCCTCCAGGGCCCATTGGCGGCGCCTCTGCCGCCGGGCTCACACCGTCCCCGGCTCGCTTGGGCTTGGCTTTTGCCGCCGTTCTCCCCTGTCATCGGTTTGATGATTCATTATA
Organism: Bacillota bacterium; assembly: GCA_023422005.1. Classification (GTDB taxonomy): domain Bacteria; phylum Bacillota; class Clostridia; order Christensenellales; family UMGS416; genus JAEYRA01. The sequence continues at coordinate 94,742 of JAEZSC010000151.1, forward strand.
GCGAGTGGTTGGGGAATGGTCAAGGGTTCAATAGTCTATTGAAATATCGATGCCACTCACTACTTATTGAAATCATGGTACATATGCCCCTATAATCTTGGTAATATCACGGACGGCACGGCAAAACCGCCGTAGGAGTAGTTACTTGTTTACTGTTGATATTCTGTCAATGCATTGGATTGATAATTCGGAAGATGATCCGGATGACATTTGCTTACACGGGGATGTCCAGGTGACAATCGGTAATCAGCAGATTAAGTCGTCTTGTGCAATCAGCGCCATGGCCATGCAAATGCTCAAATCATTGTCTGAAGATCATCTTATGCCCAACAACAATGAACAAATGTTGCCATGCTGTGGTCATTTTATCATGCCAAATGATACGCTGGACAATGTTGAGATTATGGGATGTACCAATGGCATCGATTGGATGGTTGAGCGCCTTGAGGATGACATAAGAGTTACGACAGAAGATGGGACGGTCACGCTCCTTGAATATGATGCGTATCAGGCTGAGGTTTTCCGTGTCGCGGACCAAGTTGAGGCGTTCTATCACAACTGTAGCCCAAAGGCTACAGTTGACAAGTTTGAGCGCGATGCATATATCGCCTTTTGGAATGAATGGCATAGAAGAAGGAGGTCATGACTCCATTTCCCCACTCTTAACCCCTCAAAACCCCAGCTGCGCAATTGAGAGCATCACCATCCATTAGTCAGCCTGGGATCTCATTTCCTCTTCAACCGTACATCGTCCTTGTCCCGCATGTACTGCTGCCGTTTTGGTGACAGTGACTTGCTGAACAGCAACGTTCTAAGAAAGTCATACCAGTTGAAAGGCCCGAAGGGAGCCATATATGGTACGCCGAAGCTGTTGACGGAAACAAGCTCAGCGACAATAACCGTGATACCCAGTACCAGGCCAAAGAAACCGAACATACCCGTAATGAGGAGCAGTAATATTTTAATCAACCGAAATGGATTGGCAGCGGCTTGATTGGGGATAGCAAATGACGCAAGGAACTCCACCGCGATAATAATCAACAAGAGAGGGCTGAATATACCCGCTGCGATAGCCGCCTGACCGATGATCAGCGCGCCTACGATGGCGATTGCGGAACCAATTTTGGTAGGCACTCTGAGCAGCGATTCTCTGATGAGCTCCGTCATAAACTCCAGAAGCAGAGCGCCGGTCAAAGCGTTGAAAGGAACTTTGGTGCGTGCCTCCGCCAATGCGATGATGAATGCAGCCGGTACGATATCACTGTGGAAGGATACCAGCGCTACCCAACAGGAGGAGGCGGTAAAGGAAATGAGGAACGCTATGTATCTCAATATCCGCATGAACAAACCAAAATATTTGTTATCATACCGGTCGTCGCACGAATACATGAACTCCACAAATGTCGTGGGGGCAGACAGCGCCAGCTGGCTGCCATCTACCAATATTACGACCTTTCCTTTCAGCAGCATCTCAGAGGCCATGTCTGACCTCTCTATTATCATCATCTGGGGGAAAAGACCAAAAGGATTATTCGACAGAAAGGATTGCACCTCTCCGGACTCCAAAAATCCTTCAATGTTTATGCTGTTGAGTCTCTTTTTTACTTCTTGCACGCATACATCATTGGCGATATCCTCAATATAAGTAATCGCCATACTGGTTTTGGTTCTTTCACCCAGTTCGATATTCTCAACATGAAGATTTTTATCTTTTAGGCGGTATCTCACCAAAGAAAGATTCACATCGATATTTTCCACAAAACAATCACGGGGTCCTCGCTGCGTATATGATATTTCCGGATCGGATACTGATCTGTGCTGAACCTTTTTTAAATTCAGCACAACAAATTCACTATCGTTTGAAAACAGCATCACAGTCATGCCGGCAAGCACATAGTCTTCTATCTTGTTTTCATTTTGTTCCACGCTGCAATCGTCAGCATAGATAATAGCCCCTGCTGCCTCTTGGGCCTTCGGTGGCTCAACAACTGCGGTACAGTAATCAACGATAGGCTTGATAACGTTTTGGGCCAGGAAAGTCCTGTCCGTAAGCTGTTTGATGTATAAAAGGGTAATCGTGCCGTTCCCGCAGGATATGGTGCGATGTCCAATATCAATGTCTTTGCTTAATAGTTCTTGAATGATTTTTCTATGTGCATCGCTTCGAATCATAAACCGATCCTGCCTTATTCAGCGTTATAATCCAGCATATTGGTAACGGTCAAATCGACTGCAATGTTGATGTTCGCAGTCGTGTTTTGATATTCACTGGCCCAATCCATTTTTTTGTATTCATCCGGATAAGCAATACGGAATGGTTCATGCAACATATAGCAGTCGTATCGATACGTTTCCTGTGATTTTCGAAACGTCTCTTTGAATTCTTGATCCAACATCGCCTGCAGTGTACTGCTGATAATCCTTTCATCTGCGTCCGTGACAGGCTTACCCTTCTCTGGGTACAGCAGTACCGCTTCAAAGGTAAGATTGATATCAAAGCTGATCTTCCCGTCCATAAAATAGGGTTTGACTTTCTTCTGGGCTAATTGGACTTCTACGGTCGCGTGGGTATCGCCGTATGGCACGGTATACAGTTTATTGGCATCGGGGGATTGCATGAACACAATGCTATCCCCATCGGCAGCAGGCATGAAGCCCGTCTTCATCCCTCCGGAAAAAACGGTAAATCCGGTAACGGCAGGCTCCTCATCGATAAGAGCAATGTTTGGCAGGATGTAGTGCTTGTACGGTGAGGACAGGATGTTTAAGATATCTACCAAAGATACATGCATCAATTGTCCATTGTCGACAAGGCTGGTGAGTGTCGCATCGATGGCAAAGCCTACCGACGCGGAATTTTCCGGTACATCGCTGAGCAGTATTTCCGGGTCTTCGGTTGTCACGACGACATGTGCTGTCTTTCTGTATTCATTTATTTCACGAAGTCTGTTCATATATTCTTCTATATCAAATGACGCCAATCTATCTGTCAGCAGAACAGTTTGCACAGCACCTAGGAATATGGGCCTGTCCATGGCTCTGTCAAGATTCCTTCTTGCTTCAACGTAGTCTCTACCCTCCGACTTCATAATGTAAGGTCTATTGACCTGAGATGATTCACCGCCCTTTGAAATAGAAAAGGGCGGAATCTCAACGTAGAATGCGATACCATAATCGGTTTTATCAACTAAGACAGCCGTGATGATATTCCTGTCGTTGATATCCAGGGCATCCCAGCATCCAGCAGCCATTACATTTATAAAAACAACAACAAACAGAATTTTAAGCAGCCTCTTTATTCGCATACTTCTTCACCTTCGCAATGATTAATAAAGTTATGGGAATCAGAAATGCGGATAGAACTCCTGATAAAGTTATAACATTGATTAAGGTTTCATCTATCCCCTTTATAACCTGTATCAATTGGCTGACAACAAAAGCGGCCAGGCCCACTGCCAACACAATGTAAATACGCCTTGCTTTAGGCAGTATTCTGCAGATGTATTCCACTATATTCAGATATACGATTGATAGCCCGGCAAAAAGCCCGATAAAGCCTACTGTGAGATATAACACATCTATTCTCTGAAAAATCCGCAAAAATGGTAGTTCCACCAACCGTATTGCAGTTATCAATGGATAATTGTAGTGTACGATTTCATTCAAGCCCACCATCATGATGCTGCTCTCAACCACCAAGATATAAAACAAACCAATAAACATGATTGTGATCAATGCTTGCGCTGCTGCTTTTTTTCCATTTTTTGCTGTGAATGGTATGATTGTAAGAACTTCAATTCCTAAGAAAGGAAAAATAACCTCTTTAATTGCTTTGAGATATCTACCTGTTTCTGATGGAATGAATAAGGGCAGTACATAGCCAGAATTGCCTTGAATCAGCATTGTAATGTGCACGACTATGACAACGGAAATGAAAATAGCTCCGTAAATTTCAAATAAACGCGCAACGTTCGTAACACCTTTGTAAGCGACAAAACCAAAAACCGGAAGCGCCGCTAGTGTGGTGGCCCATACTGGTGTATTGTGTAAGAAGTGCACTTTTAACAGACTGGACATGGATAAAACCAACGTTACAAGTACGGTCAGAAAATACTGGATATAATAGATCGCTATGAAATAAGCCCCGATCCTGCCTACCAGTTCATGGCTGTACTCAAAAAGCACCTTGCCTTGGAACATATTATTCAAACTCACGAGTAAAAAAGCCGCGAGCGCAAAAAGTACAGATGCAATTAGGATGGTTACCCAGCTACCCGTTCCCGCACACTGCGCCATGACCTTCGAGATGTCGATGGTCGTAAATGCTGTCAGCGTTAGAAAAAGGATAAAAAACATCTGACGATTTGTTATACTATTTGGCATGTCTCACCTGAATTACAATTTACGTTATTATTTCTGGGATTGAATAGAATATTCCAGCTTTGGTTCCAGATTCCAAATGAAGAGATAAAACACCGCCGCATTTCACCCACTCTTAACGCCTCCATTCGATGAAAATCCCCCGATTTTGTGCTATAATGCCCTCGGCAAACGCAATCACCGCACATTTTGGCCCCTTTGGAGCCTTCTATATTGAAAGGAATGGATTTTGAGAATCGCAGCCGATCTACACACCCACACCATCATCAGCGGTCACGCCTATTCCACCGTGGATGAGAACATTCGCGCCGCACAGGAAATGGGCCTGGACGGCATCGCCCTCACCGACCACGGCCCTAACATGCCTACGCTGCTGCCGGCGTGGTACTTCGAGAACATGAAGACCCTCCCCAATACCGTGTACGGCCTGCAGGTGTTCCGCGGCATCGAAGCCAACATCATCGACGACGACGGCACGCTGGACGCCTCCGAGGACATGACCAAGAACCTGAACTTCATTATCGCCAGCTGCCACACGGTCACGATCGCCGGCGACGGGCCGGAGTATTTCACCCGCGCCTGCATCAACGCCATGCAAAACCCGCGCGTCAACGTGATCGGCCACCCAGACGACGGGCGCATGCCCGTGCTCTACCCCGAGCTTGTGCGCGCCGCCGCCGAGACCCACACGCTGCTGGAGGTCAACAACCATTCGCTGTCCGCCTTCAAGCCCCGGCCCAACGCCCGGCAGAACGTGATCGCCATGCTGGCCGAATGCCGCCGCCTGGGTGTGTCCGTGGTCGTGAGCTCCGACGCCCACGTGTGCTATCAGGTGGGCCATTTCGAGAACTCACTGGCACTGCTGGCCGAAGTGGGCTTCCCCGAAGAGTTGGTGGCCAACACATCGCTGGACAAGCTGAAGGCTGCGCTGAGCCGCAAGGGCTGGAAGGAATAGCTTGAATCAGCCAATTCAACCATCGGTTTAGTCGGATTGTAGGCCGTACCGGCCTGTTTCAATTGTCAGTTGCTTGGTTGCAAGGAAGCCCTCCTGTATGCTCGAGGCAAACGAAACGCAGGAGGGCTGTTTCATGAGCAAACAAACACGCATCCATTGGCCATGGCACAACCGCAACAAAGCAACCATCGAACAGGAGGAAGAGCAGATGTTCCAGATGAAACAGGTGGGCGCGCGCATCGCCGCGCTGCGCCGCGAACGCGACATGACCC
>JAEZSC010000188.1 GCA_023422005.1 Bacillota bacterium
GCATTGCGGCGCAACCTCCTCAGCACGCGCTGCAGCAGTTCCAGCACAGCGCGGAACTCCGCCCGGCGGCCAAACACCGCCAGCGCCAGCGCGTTGGCCGGCACGATGGCGATGGCCAGCCGCGCCAGCGCATCCAACCATAGATTTTCCAGTTGGAACATCTGGCAAGCGCCAAAGCTGACCAAAGCCCAGGCCAGCACATAGGCCGAACCCACAAGAGTCTTGCGGAAGTATTCCCTGGACGAGCGGCCGAACACCATGCGGTACACCAGGATGGGCCGGTACCACATGGGCAAAGACAGGTTGGCGATCGTGGTACCCAGCAGCACACCGCCCACGCCCAGGGGCCCCGCCAGCGCCACGGACATGCCGACGTTGACCACGGACTGCACGATGGGCACGAACTTGTCTTCCTTATAGATGCCGGCGGCGTTCTTGAGGATCAGGAACGGTATGCGCAGGCCCAGCAGATAAAAATTGCCCGCCAGCGTGATTACAGCCAGGCGACCCAGCAGATAATCCTGGCCCATCCACAGGTTGACCACGGGGCTCAGCAGGCACACCAAAGCGATGGCGATGGCTCCATACACCCACATGCTGACGAACACCATGATGTTGAATACCTGCAGGCGCTTCTCCTCGTTCTCCTTGGCCACCAGGTGGCCCAGGCTGGCCGAAAGGCCGGTGAACAGATTGGACACGAAGCTGTTGAGTGTCACGACGATCATCGAATAGTTGCCGAGCATACCCACATAGTTCAGGCTTAGAAACCCGGCTACGATCAGGTTATCGGTGGAATTCATAAAAAAATCGCCCAGCTTGTGCCACACCAGCGCCTTCACGTTGGTCAGGATGCCCTTGAGCGTCTCCGGCGCCAGCGGCTGCACGTTCGGGTCCCTCAGGAAGGGGTTGCGCCGATCGATGAAGGCGTTCACGTACAGGTTTTCGGCAAAGCTCACGATTGTCTGCATCAGCAGATACCCGATGAAGCTGCCGGTGGTGAGCAGAACGGCGATCTGCAGCGCGTTGATGAGGAGCTTGGTCACCGTGGTGATGATGGTGACCCGGTACCCCTTCTGGTTGGCGCTCATCAGCGCCCGCTTGTAGCTGAAGAAATAGGTGTAGGCCGAGTTGAACAGATAGATCGAATAGACGACATACAGGTTGGAGATGGACGCGTGCTCCTTGATAAACAGCGGCAGAAAGGGCATCAGCGCCAGCCCCAGGCCGGCCACCACTAGGCCGATGACGCGATAAGCCCGCTTGTAGAATTGCATCAGCGTCTTAATCGCCTCGGTATCGTGCTCGGCCAGGGGCTTGTAGAGGCTGAACACGATGGCCGTGCCCAAGCCCAGTTCGGTCAGGCTCAGCATCGTCAGCACGTTGGTGAGCACGCTATTGAGGCCCAGATAGGTTTTGCCCAGCACGTCGTTGAAAACCGTGCGGGTTACAAAGCCCATGACCGTCGCCACCAGAATGAAGCCCCAGCCGGTGGCGATGTTCTTAAGCGAATTGGCGGTGCGTCTCGGCTCCACGATCACAGCCCCTTGAGCCGGTCGCCCGCCGCCCAGGCGCGCGCCGTGAAGTCAGGTATTACCGCGCCCAGATGGGCGCGCAGCTCGGCTTCGCGCTCGCGCAGGCCTTCGAAGGCGGCGACGAGCTGTTTTTCGTCGCTCAGCGCCTGCACCGGCAGCACCAGTCCCTCGTCGCTGCCAAAGAGGTCCCGGGCGATTCCCCGGGCCTTGACGCTGTAGCCCACAACCAGCGTGGGCACGGCCGTCGTATAGGCGGCGATGGTGGCGTGGGTGCGGGCGCCCACGAACAGCCGGCAGCGGCTGATGAAGCCTTTGAGCCGCACGGCGTTGTACCCTTCGCCCAGCAGCGCCACGCGGCCGGTGTGGGCGAAGGCGCTGTACAGCTGGCCCAGGGGCTCCAGATCGTTGCTGTGGGCGGTTGTCACATGGGGGATCAGCGCCACGGCGCAGTCGCTGGTGTCCAGTATGTGGCGCACCAGCGCCATCGCGGCGCGCATGGCCATGCCAGGCGCGCTCTCGTGGCGCATGATCATGGGGCTGATGTTCAAGCCCACGGTGTTGCCGGCCTGCCATTGTGCCGGTAGCGGCAGCTCTTCGCTCTCCAGCGTGAAGGCCGGGTCCGGATGCAGAAAAGCCTTGTCCGCCAGGCCGTTGTCCTGCAGCGTCTGCAGCGTCAGCGTCTCGCGGGCGGTGATCACGTCAAAGCGGCGCAGGTCCTGCGCCATGGCCTCCCCCAGCATGTCCCGCTCCAGGGAGCAACCCCACAGAACCAGGGGCTTGCCGGCCTTGCGGATGCGGGCGTCGATGGAATACAGATATCCGTGCTTGGGATAGCAGTAGTTGTCGCCGCCGATGGACAGGCACACGTCGCTGCGCTGCGCCTCAGCGATGACCTGGCGATACTGTATGGAGTTGACGAAGTCGTTGTTGCCGATGAGTTTTTGGCTCACGGCGAAGCCGTACCACGGCAGGGTGTGTATGGCATAACCGTGGCGCAGAAAACGCAGATCCCCCGGCAGCTGGCTGGCCCGGTCCTGGCCCGGCGTGCGCGAAGCCACGGAGATCCGGCAGGGACCCAGGGAACGCCGCAGGATGGCCGTCGTCGCGCGCACCAGCGCCTCGCAGCCGCGGTTTTTGTTGCCGCCGTGGGCAAACAGCAGAATACTCTTTGGGTTGGACATTGGTACTCCTATGGCTTTAAAGCTTGCCGCCCGAAGGCGAATTTTGTTCCGTTGCTGCTGTGGCCTGCTCAAGCATGGCCGCTCTCTCGGAGGAGGTAAGCGCAGGGTCCGCTTCCTGCGCCGACTGGCGGGCATGGCAGTAGAGCAGCGCCAATGCCAAAGAAAGATAGATGCTGGTGCTGCCCTGCTGGAACGACCGGCCGGAAAAGGCCCCAAGCCCCAGCATCATGATCACGACCGCAAGGCTCATCAGGATCTCCGGCGTAAAGAACCGCCGGACGCGGCGCCAGGAGCGGAAATTCACGAGACGCAGCGACATCCACAGCGCCCAGGCCACCACGCCGAAGACAACCATGCAGCCCAGCAGGCCAAAATAGCCCAGCATCGCCGCGTAGTCGTTCTCCACCGAGCCCAGCACGTCGGTATACCACGTGACGCCAAAGCCGGTCAGCAGCCGCAGGGCGTCGGCGTGGCGCATCGTGGCTATCACATAGGAGCTCTGGCTTAGGCGGTTGTCCACGATCTTGGCCGGGGGCAGCGCCATGCGCTCCTTGATGTATTCATAGGCCGCCGCGTCCATGCGGGCGCTGTCAAAGCGGGAGCGCTCCTGCAGGCTATAAAGGTTGTCGCGGGCCCGCTGGGTGAAATAGAACATGGAGGTGTTGTCGCGGTACTGCTCGTCCCAGCGGGCCATCTTGTCCGTCGGCCTCGCCGTGTCAGAAGGCGTGGGGGCAGGCGTGGCTGCCGGCGTTTCCGCCTCGGGTGACGCGGAAGGCGGTGCGATCAGCATGGGGCCGTCCGGGTCCGGGTTGGGCACCAGCAGGCCCTGCTGCAGATAGCCTGCGATGTTGCGTATCTTGTCGCGGCTGTGCTCCGCCTCGGTGAGCGGCGAAAGAGGCTTAAGCGCAAAAGCCAGGATCAGGAACATCGCCGCCGCCGCCACCGCCCACCAGCGGGGCCGGCCCCGGA